>JBHJIR010000044.1:0-15212 GCA_050043265.1 Kiloniellaceae bacterium | reverse complement strand
AGGCGGTGCCCGACCGGCCCCCCCGACCGGGGCCCCCGACCGGGACCGGTGGGTGACCTGAGTGGGAGCACGCCCCCAAAGCTCCGGGCGGGGCCGCTGCAAGCCAACGCCCCACCCCCCGCACCCGCCCCCCCTTCTGTTTCTTCGAATCATCAAGGGAGTGCCGAGCAAGATGTCCGCGTCCCCCCGCAAGCCCGCCGGGCAGGCCCCTGCCGTCGAGATCACGCAGCAGGTCATCGATCTGTACGACGAATACACGCACCTGACCCTCGCCCGCCGCCGCTTCTTCGACCACCTGACCAAGCTGACCGGCGGCACGGCGGCGGCCTACGCACTGCTGCCGCTCCTGGAGAACAGCTACGCCGAGGCGGCGATGATCGCGCCGGACGACGCCCGGCTGAATACCGAAATGATCACCTTCGCCGGCGCCAACGGCGAGATGATGGGCTACCTGGCCCGCCCGGCGGACGCCGCCGGAAAATTGCCGGCGGTGCTGGTGATCCACGAGAACCGCGGCCTCAATCCGCACATCGAAGACGTCACGCGGCGCATCGCCTTGGAGGGCTTCGTCGCCCTGGGCGTCGACTTCCTGTCGCCCGCCGGCGGCACGCCGCCCGACGAAGACAAGGCACGCGAAATGATCGGTCAACTGGACAGCGTCCAGACCGTTCTGAACGCGGTGGCCGCAGTCGACTATCTCGCCCAGCGGGACGACACAACCGGCAAGGTCGGCTCGGTCGGATTCTGCTGGGGCGGCGCTATGAGCAACCAGGTGGCGGCGAACTCGCCGACCGTCTCGGCGACGGTCGCCTACTACGGCCGCCAGCCCGCAGCCTCCGAGGTCGGGCGCATCAAGGCGCCGATGATGCTGCACTACGCCGGCCTCGACCAACGCATCAACGCCGGCATTCCGGATTTCGAGTCGGCCCTGAAGGCGAATGGTGTCAACTACGAGATGTTCGTCTACGACGACGTGAACCACGCCTTCAACAACGACACCAACGCCGCGCGCTACGACGAGAAAGCCGCCGCGGTAGCGTGGAATCGCACGGTGAACTTCTTCAAGGAAAAACTGAAATAGCGAACCTCAGGCGGTAGGCCGCGAACCCCCGCCTGAGTCCGCCCCTGAGTGGGCGATGGGGCGGCGCGACGGTCGAAGACCTTCTCGCGCCGCCCCCTTTTTTCGCAACCGGTTCTACGCCCCCCGAAAAACCGGTTTCTCCTTGGCAAGGAAGGCGCGGATGCCTTCGCGGTAGTCGGCTGTATCGCAGGACAGCAGCGGCACGCGCCAATCTTCTTCGGTAAGCGTTTCCGGGCGCAGCGCCCCCTTGGCCAACTGCTTGTGCCAGCGCGCGGCCAGCGGGGCGCCGTCGGCGATGCGCGTGACCATGGCCGACGCTTCGGCTTCCAGGGCGTCGTCGGGCACCACCCGCGTCACCAATCCCTTGGCCAGCGCCTCCTCGGCGGTGAGGATGCGGCCTTCCAGCAGGATCTCCAGTGCCGCGGCCCGCCCGGCCAGTTCGACCAGGGCGATCATCGCCGGATAGGGCAGGCAATGACCGATGCGGTTGATCGGAATGCCGAAGCGTGCGGTCTCGGTGGCCAGGCGCAGGTCGCATTGCACCGCGAGTTCCAGCCCGCCGCCGACGCAGGGCCCCTCGATGACCGCCAGGGTCGGCGCCGGACAGTCCGCCACCGCTTCGGTTGCCCGGTCCATGATGCGGGCATAGTCGGCGGCCTGGGCGGCGCTGTGGCGCTTCTGCGGAAACTCCGAGATGTCGGCACCGGCGGCAAAGGCCCCGCCGCGCCCACGCAGGACCAGACAGCGCAAGGACCCATCGCCGGCGAGGTCCGCCACCAGGTCGCCGAGCCGGCCCCACATGGCAAGATCGAAGGCGTTGCGCCGCGCCGGCCGGTTCAGCCACAGGGTCGCCACCGCGCCCGCACGCTCCAGCTCGATGGACTCTTCCGCCTGCCCTGCCCTGTCTTTACGTTCTGCCATGCCGCTCCTCATCTCCCGATCTCTGCTGCCGCGCCAGCGGGCGACAGCCTAGGCCGCCCGCGCAAAAGGCGAAAGCCCCGAGCGCCCGTAAGGACTTACGCCGAACAACGGTCCTGGACTCTGGCCTTCGGGGCGCCGATATAGCATGCTGTATCCCGCGTCGCGGCGGTCCCTGGCCCCGCGGCGCCTTCTTCGGGCCCCGGCGGAAGACCGGCCCAAAATCGGTCCAAAACCAACCCAAACTTCGACATTCCGGCAGTTTCCATGAGCGCGCCCGCGCAGACTTCGAATAACGCCGCCTCCGGCGGACCGGCACGCCCGAGCCTCTCGGCGCGGCGGCCGTCCCTGGGCATCCTTATCGCGGTTACCGCGCTGGGGCCGCTGGCGCTGAACATCTTCATTCCCTCTATGCCGGGCATGGTCGCGGTGTTCGGCACCGACTACGCCACCATTCAGCTGACCCTGACGCTCTATCTCTTCGGCGTTGCCGTCGCGCAGCTCTTCATGGGCCCGCTGTCGGACCGCTTCGGGCGCCGCCCCGTGCTGCTGGCCGGCGTCGCGGTGTTCCTCGTCGGCAGCCTGATGGCGGCACTGGCCAGCGCGCTCGCCCTGCTGATCGCCGGCCGCATCATCCAGGCCGTCGGCGGCTGCGCCGGCCTGGTGCTGGGCCGCGCTATCGTGCGCGACACCCACAGCCGCGAGGAATCGGCCAGCATGATCGGCTACATCACCATGGCGATGGTGGTGGCGCCCATGGTGGCGCCCTTCCTGGGCGGCCACCTGGATGAGTGGTTCGGCTGGCGCGCCTCCTTTTTCCTGGTGCTCGGTGTCGGCGCCGTGGTGCTGGCCTTTGCCTGGCTGCTGTTGAACGAGACCCACCATAACCGCCATGCCGGCGGCGGCGCCCTGGCGGTGCTGCGTGGCTTCCCAGTGCTGCTGCGCGACCTGGCCTTTGCCGGCTATGCCATCAATGTTTCCTGCACGACCGCCGTGTTCTTCGCCTTCCTGGCGGGAGCGCCCTACATCATGGTCGAGGTCATGGACCGTCCGGCGAGCGACTACGGCGAGTATTTCATGCTGAACGCCATCGCCTACATGACCGGCAACTTCGCGTCCGGGCGCCTGGCGACCCGCCTCGGGGCGGTGCGCATGGTCTTTGCCGGCAGCGTCTTCGCGGTGATCGGCGCCGGGCTGTTGACGGCCCTGTCCCTGACCGTCGAGATGACCCCACTGCTGCTGTTCCTCCCGATCATGCTGGTCGGCCTCGCCAACGGCATCAGCCTGCCGAGCGCGACCGCGGCGGCCATCTCGCTGCGCCCGGACCTGGCGGGCACCGCCTCCGGCCTCACCGGCTTCCTGCAGATGTTCGTCGGCGCCCTGGTGACGCTGCTGGTCGGCCACCTGCAGGACGATACGGTGTTTCCCATGGTCGGGGTCATGAGCGCGGCGGCGGTTATCGCCTTCCTCGGCTTCCTGCTGGCCCGGGCGGCGGTCGGCCTGCGCAGGGCGGCGTCCGAGGCCGGCTGAACCGGGATCCGGTCTGGGGCCCGGTCTGGGGCTGGGGCGCCGACATCGGTAGGCCCACAGCCCCAAGCGACAGCGCCAGCCGGGAGCGCCAGCCGGGAGTGCCAACCGGGAGCGATTGTCTTAAGCGGGCTTTGGCGATAAACAGGGCCGACCTAAAAGGAGGGGTTCCGTCATGATGCCGACCGCTGCCGCCCGTTCCGGCGAGATCGCCGAAATCACCGCCCGCATCCTGCTGGAGATCAAGGCGGTGCTGTTCCGCCCCGACGAGCCCTTCATCTTCACCTCCGGCCGCGCCAGCCCGGTCTATGTCGACTGCCGCAAGATCATCGCCTTCCCGCGCGCCCGCGCGCAGCTGCTGGACTTCGCCTGCGACATGATCCAGCGCGAGGCCGGATACGAATCGATCGACTGCATCGCCGGCGGCGAGACCGCGGGCATCCCCTTCGCCGCCTGTATCGCCGATCGCCTCGGCCTGCCGATGGCCTATGTCCGCAAGAAGCCCAAGGGCTTCGGCCGCGACGCCCAGATCGAGGGATATCTTCCCGAAGGCAGCAGGGTCCTGCTGGTCGAAGACCTCGCCACCGACGGCGGATCGAAACTGAACTTCGTCGATGCGATCCGCACCGCCGGATCAGAAATCGAGCATACCTTCGTCATCTTCCACTACGGCATCTTCCCCGAAGGGGTTGCTGCCCTGGCCGAGAAGGGCGTGAAACTGCATGCCCTGGCAACGTGGTGGGACGCACTGGGTGTCGCCGATGACGCCGGCTATCTCAGCCCCGCCCAGGTCGAGGAAGTGCGCCGCTTCCTGCAGGATCCCGAAAGCTGGTCGGCCGACCATGGTGGCAAAGAATCCGGCGACTCTGGGGATCGCGCTTCCGGCGCCTGACAGGATACCTGTCACAACGCCGCCGCATCGCCGGAAGGCGACGCAAAAGAGGCAGCCTTGCGCCTCTCGCGCGCAAGGCTGCGCTGCAATCCACCAGACATGGCGGAACCGGGCGATCTTAACCATAGCTGATTCTATTTTTTGTCGATCCCACTGCCGGGGCGCTTCTCTTCGCCGTCAAAATCAGTAGTATCTGAGGTGCTGCTCGGGGACGGGGGTCTATGAGCGAACACAAACGAAAAGACGGCATCATCAGGCGTGTGGTGTCGGCCTTGGAAACCGCGCCTCACGGCAGTCAGGAATTGGACTGCATGATCAGCTATGCCCTGGAATTAGCCCGGGGCGAGTTCGATCAGGTCATGATGGAACTGCTGGTCAACGAAGGCTTTTCCTGGAACGTCATTTCCGAGATATGGGAGGGCAAAGTCGCCCCCTATACCCAGTCGCTCGACAGCAGTATCGACGGCGAGAACATCGCCTTCGCGATGAAGTCGGAGCGCCGCGAGCAATGGGCCGCCGTGCACAAATCGGCCGACGGCGAGGAGTACGTGGCCTGGGCCAGGACAGAGATCCTGGCGCGCCGTCTGGCCGCCCTGAAAAGCATTCTCGCCGAGGCGGAGAAGCGGGCACCGGAGCGGCATGGCGTGAGCGCCGTCGCCGATGACGACGACCCGGAGGACGCGCCGGACGACCCGGAGGATGCTCAGAAAGATCCCGAACACCTGCGCATGGTTTCCGCTGCCGGCGGATCGGCAAGGGATGCCGAAAACTGGACCGTGCTGTTCTAGACGCGGCAGCGGCCGTTTCCAGCGCCACGGTATCGGCGCTGTCCCCGGTCGCCACCGGGGGACTGCCGCTCCGGCTCTAGCCAGCTGACTTTGGAGGGCCGTCAACAGCATGCAGCGCGACAGCCATCGACCAGACGAGTCGGTGCCTTACGTCATTGTCGTCGGCAGTGAAAAGGGCGGCACCGGTAAATCCACCACGGCGATCCATCTCGCCGTCGCCCTGATGAAGCTGGGCTTTCGTGTCGGCACCATCGACCTCGACGCGCGCCAGGGCACCTTCTCCGCCTTCTTCCGGAACCGCAGTGCCACGGCGGAGGCGACCGGACGCCCTCTCGCGCTGCCCAAGCACCGCGCCATCCTACGCTCCGGCGCTGCCGAGCCCGCCGCCGCCGAAGCCGATGAAGCCGGCCGCCTGCAGGACGCCTTCGACGACCTTGCCGACTGCCACTTCATCGTTATCGACACGCCCGGCAGCGATTCCTATCTCTGCCGCCTGGGCCATAACCGCGCCGACACGCTCATCACGCCGCTGAACGACAGCTTCCTGGACATCGAGGTGCTGGCGCACATCAACCGCGACCGCCGCGAGGTGGAAGCGCCCAGCATCTACAGCCAACTGGTGTGGGAGCAGAACAACCAGCGCGTGGTCGCCGGGCGGCCGCCGATCGATTGGGTCGTGATGCGCAATCGTCTCGCCCACCTGGAAGCGCGCAACATGCGCGAGATTTCCGCGCTGCTGTCGCTGCTCGCCAAACGCATCGGCTTTCGCCTGGCGCCCGGGATCAGCGAGCGCGTCGTGTTCCGCGAAATGTTCATGAAGGGACTGACGGCGCTCGATCTGCCGGAAGCGGAAAATGGTCAGGGCGAGGTCGCCAGCCATACCGCCGCGCGGCGCGAGATCCAGGACCTGCTGCAAGCGGTCGGCCTGTTCGAAACGGCACCGGCCTGACGCCTGAAGGTTCCGGCGTTCTTGCTGTCCGACGCCGAAAGCCTTCGGCGTTCCCGCCAAACGGATAGCTAACGGCTTATTGGGGGACTTCGGCCTGCTGGTTGGCGGGAGACGCCGCCTCGGTCGTCTCTTCGACCACCTCGGCCGGCACGGCGTCGAGCGTGGCGGGACGCCGTACCACCAGGCAGCCCTGCCCCGCCGCCTCCAATTGCCGGCACAGTTCGCGGGCGACGCCGAGGTCGGCGATGGCACCGCTGCGCACGCGGAAGAAGGTGCCCGCCCCTTCCACCGAGGCTTCCTGAACCCTGAGATCGAGCTTGCCCAACAGCGCCGGGAAAGCCTCCGTGAGCCGGTTGCGCTCCCGCTCCGCATCGCTGCTCTGACGTACCGAGGCGACCTGGACCTCGTAGATGCCATCCGTCGACACCTGGAAGGCTGCCGGCGACACCGGCGACGCCCCGATTGCTTGGGCGGCCGACTGTGGCTTGGGCTTCGGCAAGGCCATAGCGGGCTGCCCGTCGAGACCGCCGGTCCCGACACCTTCCTTCACGCCCGCACCGGACCCCGGCACAGCATCCCGCGATGAAGCATCCGGTGATGGAGCATCGGGCGCCGGAATGGCGACCTTGCCGCGCACGGTCTTGGGCACCAGGCTGAAGGCATTGGCGCCCGGCACCAGCGAAGCATCGGGCAGCACCACCCATTCACCGTTGGCGTCGGCCTGCACCGAGGCGATTGGCGTATCGTTGTTGAGCAGAATCCACTCGCTGAAGGGCTCCGCCCGGCCGGCAATGATCGATTGGCCGTCAGGCTCTATGCGGATGATGTCGAACGAAGGCTCGGGCAGTTCCGCCGGAAGCGGCGCGGTGGCCTGCGGGGCCGGGGCCGTATCCGCCCCGGAAGCCCCGGCAGCCCCGGAAGCCTCTGTCACCACCGACTCCCTCGGCGCCGCAGCCGGTCCGGCCGGCGGGGCCGCGGTGAGTGCCGCCGTCGCGCCGCCCGCTGTATCGCCGGCCGGCTGTTCCGGCGCATCGGAAAATGCCAGGTAGCCACCCAGCCCCAGCATGGCGCCCAGCACCACCACCGCCACGGCGCGCCACGGCAGGGCGCCGGCACGTGCCGCCGGCGGCGGCGGCGTGACGGCCGCCTTCGCCTGGGTTGTCTTCCCGCCAAGGGTATCGGCAGCCATGAAAGAGCCTGCGGCGGCGCCATTCAGGGCCGCCGCGTTGCGCAGGGCAACGGTCGCGGAGATCGCCGCGCCACTGACGGCCTGCCGCTCGGCCCAGGGGCGCGCCGTCTTGTCCACCGGCTTCGGCGCGTCCTTGACCGGGTCCGCCTGCACCGTTTCGTCCTTCGCCGCTGCATCCTTTGCGATCCGCGGCACGGCCGCCTCCGCAGGCGCCTCGGGGGACACCTCGTGGAACGCTTCTGGGCGCGCTTCTGGGGGCGCCTTCGAAGCAGCGCTGTCTGCCGCTGGTACGGGAGCAGCGCTCTCCGTCGCCTCGCCTGCTACGGCATCGCCGGCCGCCTCGATCTCGGCCGACTCCGGCTTAGGCTCCGGCTTGGGCTCGACCAGCACGGCGTCTTCCACCCCGGGCTCGGCGGCCGCCGGGCCGGAAGCCGCGGCGCTGGAAGCTGCGGGGCCGGAAGCTGCGTGATCTGCGGCGTCATGATCCGGCGCCTCGTCTTGTGGCGCATCCTCAATGGCGGCCACGTTGGCGTCGCCGGACACCGTTTCCTGTTCGTGCGACTCGTCGAGGTCGTCGTCGTCGCTTTCGTGTGCGCTCCCCAAGACATTCCGTGACGCCGGAGCGGCCTGTGCAGCCGGCGGCGGCGCCGCGGACTTGGGTGGCCCGGCGACCACCAATGCCGCCCGCCCGTTGGTGCGCCGCAACGACTGGGCGCCGCGCTCCAGCAGGCTCGCGGCCGGCGGCAATTCCGCGGCCCGTGGCGCCTCGGGCACCGCATCGGGCTCGCTTTCGCCATTGGCGGCCTGCGCCTCCACAAAGGCCAGCAGCGGCAGTTCCGCCTCCGCCTTGGCCTTACGTCGGCCGGCGGCACCTTTCAATCCGGCCGCCTTGCCATTTGCGGCCTTCGCCACCGGTGCCGTTTCGGCAGCGGGGTCATCGTCTGCCCGGAGGGGCTGCCGGTCCACGAGATCCTGTTCATAGGGCTCCCGCTCCAGGGTATCCACGCCCGAAGCCTGCATTTCCGAGATCAGGAGGCTGGCCGGTGAAGCCTTGCCCTTGCGTGCGAAGAGACTGCGGGTCAGCGAGGCGGCCTTCTGCTGCGTCATATCAGGCTCTGCCCTCGGCCTTTGTCTGGACCGTCATGGTGGCGACGGGAGCGGGAATCGTCGGCAGCCGGCGGCGCGGCGCGGCGCCGCCCTGCAGGCGGTCGCGCAGATAGTCCCAGAGCTCGCGGATTTCGTCGGCCGAGCGCGATTCGCCCGGCAATTCCATGACGGTGCGGCCGTCGATCATGGCCGCCGCGAAATCGACGCGCTGATGGATGATGGAGGGCGCCAACGGCCCGTACTGCGACAGCAGGGCAACGGCCTCCGACGTAATGCGCGCCCGTGCCGCGGCCCCGTTGACCACGAAAACCAGCGGCTTGCCGAGGTGCTCGACCAGTTCCATGGTCGAGCCAATGGCGCGCAGGTCATGGGGGCGCGGCCGCGTCGGCACCAGCACCAGGTCGGCGACGCGGATCACATCGGCAATGGTGGCGGTCAGCGCCGGGGGCGTGTCGATGACGAGCATCTCCAGGCCGTGGGCAGCGAGTTCCCGGATATCGTCGGCCAGGCGCGGAACCGCTGTTTGAATGAAAAAAGGATTGGGAGCCGTGCGCTCATTCCACCAGTCCGCGAGACTGCCTTGCGGATCCACATCGATGAGACCGACCGGCCCGTCGCCGTTCAGTTCCGCCTGCACCGCGAGATGCCCTGCCAGGGTGGTCTTTCCCGACCCCCCCTTCTGAGAAGCAACAACCAAAACCTTCAACCTGCTCGCCCCCCGAGTCCTCGAAGAGCCAGTATTACTTGGCGCAGTACGGCCCGACGCAGCGCCACTGGCTCCGATCACGTTCGACACCAAAGACTAAGCCCTGATGCCTAGCAGCGGAAGTTAATATTTAGTTAATCTCTACTATATGTAGGGGCTCAATGGAAGGCGAAGCTGCAGGTGTTGAGTGAAAATCCGCGAAACCGGCGGCCGGAGGAGCCCCCCTTTGGGTCCGCCACCACAACCTGTAGGCAAACAGTCAACCCTCTGCTGAAGCAAAAAGCGATTTCCGGCGTCCTTCTCGGGGCTCAAGGTCATGAATTTCTGCCGAATTTAACTGCAAGTTGAAGCACATAGCGAGATACTTCAACAACAAATCGATTCAATTTTATTGAATTTTAGTATAAATCTAAATAAAACTGCTTTTTATTTAAAGCTTTACTTAATTCTCTCGGCCTATTATTTTATCAGGCTGATTAGAAGCCTGAATTGTATGGAGGACAAAATGCAGATCCAACCAACCCCGGTGCCTCTGGCCAATACGGGCGCGGAGTCTGCGGCGAAGGCCTCTGATGTCTCCGCCCCTGCCAAGGCGGAAACGCCACGGCCGGTGGACGCTGCGCCGAAGGATCCGCCCCCGCGGTTCCCCTATCCGGAGCAGAACCGGGGACAGACCGTCGATATCGAGGCCTGATCCCCACCCTTCGTGCCGTTAGCGCTCGGGGGATAACATGCAGATGCTCCCAAAACTCCGAAGGGGATGAGATTTCGTCCCCTTCGGAGCCATTTCCTTTGGTTCAGCCCAAAGGTGCGCCTGTCCGGCTCCCCGGGGTCATTCCGGGGGTCCTTCCGGGGACTATGCCTACGAAGGACACTTGTGCACTGACGGTAGCTCGCCATATACAACGCATTAAGCGGCAACTTCCGGAGTCGTAGCGCGTCCTTACGGGTCGCGCGGGAGCTGCCGGATTGCGGCCTGCTTGCGGTGGCCAGCGAATTTTAACGGGCGATCCACGATGTCTGTCGAACCGAGGCGCATGGCGCCGCTGCGGCGCAACCTCAACTTCCTGCGCCGCTGGCTGCAGAATCCCAAGGCCGTCGGCGCGGTGGTCCCCAGCGGCCGCCGCCTGGCCAGTGCCATGGCGGCGGAGGTCGACCTTGCAGCGCCCGGCGCCGTGGTCGAGTTGGGCGGCGGCACCGGCAACGTAACCGCCGCGCTGCTGGAAACCGGTATCGCCCCCCAGGACATCGCCGTCGTCGAGCGCGACCCCTCCTTCGCCCGGGTGATCTCCGCCCGCTTTCCCGAGGTTCGGCTGTTGCAGGGCGATGCCGCCGAGCTGCGCCGCCTGCTGCGCGAGGCCGGCATCGGCCCGGTGAAGGCGGTGATCTCCGGCCTGCCTCTGCTGTCGATGCCCGACCGGGTCTGCCTCAGGATCATCTCGGAGGCCATCGAGTCGCTGACCGAGGACGGCGTCCTGGTGCAGTTCACCTACGGCCCGTCGTCGCCGGTCTCCCGGCGCATCCTCACCCGCCTGGGCCTGGAGGCACAGCGCACCTCCTGGGTCGTCGACAACATCCCTCCGGCCAGCGTGTGGCGTTATCGCCCCATCGCCGCCAAAATGGCGGCCCAGCGCAGCGCCTAAGCGCCGCTCAGACAGCAGCGCAGGCCTGACGCCCGCCTCTTTTTATCGGAAACCATTGGAAACTATTCCGCCGCCCTGACGCGGCGGATGGTGCCCTCTACTCCGCCGCGCTAACGCGGCGGATGACTTGGGCCGGCTTGGCCTGGATGCTGCGCTTGAAGGCGGTGGTGCGGATCATCTCGCGCACCCGGGGCTGGATCTCGGTGCGCCAGCGCGTGCCGTTGAACACCCCGTAGTGGCCGACTCCCGGCTGGACGTAGTGGTAGTGGTCGTCGATCGGGATGTTGACGCAGAGATCGTGCGCCGCCTCCGTCTGGCCCAGACCGCAGATGTCGTCGTGCTCGCCTTCGACGGTCATCAGGGCCGTCTTGCGGATCTTGCGGCAATCGACCGGCTTGCCACGGTGCAGCATGTGGCCGTCTGGCAGGGCGTGGTCCTGGAACACGGTCTTCACGGTCTGCAGGTAGAACTCGGCGGTCAGGTCCATCACCGACAGGTATTCGTCGTAGAAGGTCTGGTGCTGATCGACGGAATCGCAGTCGCCCTCGATCAGGTGACGGAACAGGCCGGCATGGGCCTCCATGTGGCGCTCCAGGTTCATGGTCATGAAACCGGAGAGCTGGACAAAACCGGGATAGACCCGCCGCATGGCGCCGGGGTTCGGCAGCGGCACGGTATGGATGACGTTCTGTTCGAACCACGACAGCGGGCGCGAGGCGGCCAGTTCGTTCACCATGGTCGGATTGCGCCGGGTATCGATCGGCCCGCCCATCAGGGTCATCGAGGCCGGCTGCAGGGGATCGTCCTCCGCCGCCATCGCCGCCACCGCGGCCAGCACCGGCACCGAAGGCTGGCACACCGCGATCACGTGGGTGTTCGGGCCGATGAAACGGATGAAGTCCGCCACGTAGTCGATGAAATCGTCGAGGTCGAAATCCCCGTACATCATCGGCACGACCCGCGCGTCGCGCCAGTCGGTCACGTAGACGTCGTGCTCGGGAATCATCGCCTTCACGGTGCCGCGCAGCAGCGTCGCGTAGTGCCCGGACAGCGGTGCGACGATCAGCACCTTGGGATCGTAGCGCTTGCCGGCGATGCTCTCGTCGCGCTTGAAGTGCAGCAGGTCGCAGAACAGTTTGGAATGGACGACCTCTGGCTCGACCACCACCGGCAGTCCGAAGATATTCGTCTCCTCGATACCCCAGTCGGGCTTGCGGTAGCGCCGGGTGACGTTCTCGAAAACTTCGCAGGCCGCCGCGACGGCTTTGCCGAAGGGCGTGTAGGCCACCGGGCTGAACGCGCTGCGGCACATACGGTGCAGGGCATCGTTCTGCATACGCAGCGGCTGCACCGCAGCATGGGTCATCTCGTAAGCATGATAAAGCAAAGCGGTACGGTCCCCAGAGTTGGTGCACCCTGTAGGGCACTCCCTTGTGCTGCCTTGATTTTATACGGCAAAGGAATTTGGGGCCCTGCCGCCGCGCCGTCCTGGCAGCCGATGCTGCGACGCAACAAAAACCTTAACATCGGGAACCCCGGTCGCGAAGCGAAAAAGTCGCCGGAAAAGGTACCACCGAACCCCGGACACATGGCTTTGCCGGGTCCGGAACGCTGCCTTACCGCCCTGGCACCTCGCTTTGCCTCCTGTTGGCCCCGCACCTGGGGCCCGGCCCTTTGACCCAGGTCAATGCCCTCGGGAAACAGGGAAAATACCGTCTTGATCACGGTCGGCCGACAGCCTTTTGACGGGCAGGCGCACGCCCCGGTTATCCGTCAACGTCCGGGACCGCCAGCCGAAACCTGTAGAGGGAATGAAAGACATGGCCAGCATCATCGATTCCCTGCGCAGCGACCATTCCCGCATGACCAAGCTGCTGGACGCCCTGGAACGCCAGATCGGCGCCTTCGAGGAAGGCGGCACGCTCGATTTCGAGATCGTCGACGGCATTCTTCACTACTGCCGCAGCTATCCGGACATGCACCACCATCCCCGCGAAGACCTGGTTTTCGACCGCCTGAAGCAGCGCGACCGGCAGGCGGCTGCGGAACTGGGGGACCTGCGTCACGAGCACGAGAAGCTCGCCGGCCTGACGGCACAGTTCGGCGACAGCCTTGCCGCCGTCGAGCAGGACATCGCGATGCCGCGCGACGCGTTCCTCGATCCGGCGCGCGCCTTTCTCAAGGGCTACCGCCAGCACATCATGATGGAAGAGAAACACTTCTTCCCGGCCGCCGAACGCAGCCTGACGCCGGAAGACTGGCGAACGATCAACGCGCAACTGAAGCCCGTCAGCGACCCGCTGTTCGACGTCCACAAGGACGAACGCTTTGCCGCTCTTTTCGAGGACATCGTCGACTGGGACAAGCACCTGCCTGCCGGCGCCTGAGTTGAACAGGCCGGCCTTCCGCTTCGCCTTCACGCTTTGTTAGGCTGTCGTTGACAGGCTGCCCCGGCATGGCCTGACGGGCGATTTGCCCAGGGCCGAGACTCCAGGAGAGACCTGCATGCGGCCCGGCGTTGTATTCCGCCCCCTGATCCTTGCCCTCGCCCTCACCGGTGCGGCCTCCGCCACGGCTCAGGCGGCTTCCGCGACCGAATCCGCCACGGATTCGGCGCTGCCCATCGGCACCGGCAGCCGCGCCGGGGTGTACTTCCAGGCCGGCCGCGTGCTCTGCCAGCTGATCGAGAGGGCCGGCGGCCTGCCCTGCCGGGCGCCCGCCACCGCCGGGTCCATCGCCAACCTGCGCGGCCTGCGCGCCGGCAAACTGCAGATTTCCATCGCCCAGTCCGACTGGCAGTATCATGCCGTCAACGGCAGCGACCGTTTCGCCGAAGACAAGCCGGATACGGACCTGCGCGCCCTATTTTCGCTGCACGGCGAGGCCTTCACGCTGATCGCCCGGCGCGATGCCGGGATCGCGCACCTGCGGGACCTGGCCGGCAAGCGCGTGAATATCGGCAACCCGGGCTCCGGCCAGCGCGGCACCATGGAGATCGTCATGCGCGCCATGGGCTGGGAGCGGAACAGCTTCCCCCTGGCCGAGGAACTGCCCGCCGGCCAGCAGTCGATGGCGCTGTGCCACGACCGGGTGCAGGCGATGGTCTACGTCGTCGGCTTTCCCAACGATTCGGTCGCCCAGGCCGTCCGGCTGTGCGACGCCACCATCGTCGAGGTTTCCGGCCGGCCGATCGACGTCCTGATCGCCAAGTATCCCTTCTATGCGGCGATGATCATTCCCGGCGGGGTCTACGCCGCCAACCCGCGCGATGTCTCGACCTTCGGCGTCACCGCCACGGTGGTGACCTCGGCCACGCTGGACGCCGATACCGTCTACCGCATCACCAAAGCGGTCTTCGAGAACATCGAGACCCTGCGCCAGGCCCACCCGGCCTTCCGCCGCCTGCGGCCCAAGCACATGATCAGCGACGGCCTGACCGCGCCGCTGCACGACGGGGCCGTCCGCTACTACAAGGAACGGGGCTGGCTGTAGACGCCCCGCGGCCTTATGATCCCGCCCAGCTAACGAGTCATTCAAGGTAAGGCGGGTGCGGATATGAGCGAAGGCGACAATACGCAGAACATGGCGATCTTCTGCGATTTCGAGAACGTGGCGCTGGGCGTCAAGGATGCCAAGTACGCCGCCTTCGACATCGGCCGGGTGCTGGAGCGGCTGCTCCTGAAAGGCGACATCGTCGTCAAGAAGGCCTACTGCGACTGGGCGCGCTACAAGGAATTCAAGGCGCCGATGCACGAAGCGGCCTTCGAGCTGATCGAGATCCCGCACCTGCGCCAGTCCGGCAAGAACTCCGCCGATATCCGTCTGGTCGTCGACGCTCTCGACCTCTGCTACACCAAGCCGCACATCGACGGCTTCGTCATCATCAGCGGCGACTCCGACTTCTCGCCGCTGGTCAGCAAGCTGCGCGAGAACAACAAGACGGTGATCGGCGTCGGCGTGAAGAACTCGACCTCCGATCTGCTCACGGCGAACTGCCACGAGTTCATCTATTACGACGACCTGATCCGCGAATCGGATACGCAGAAGAAGGCCCAGCGCCAGCGCAGCGCCGCCAAGAAGACCGCCAAGGCGAAGCCCACCAGCCAGGAAGTCCTGAAACAGGAAGGTTTCGATCTGGTAATCGAGGTCATCGACGACCTGTTCAAGGAACGCGGCGAGCAGGACAAGGTCTGGGGATCGATGGTCAAGCAGACGCTGAAGCGCCGCAAGCCGGGCTTCAACGAGAGCTATCACGGTTTCCGCAGCTTCGGCCAGCTGCTGGAAGAGGCCGAGGACCGCAAGCTGCTGGAACTCGCCCACGACGAGAAATCCGGCGACTACATCGTCAAGCGCCTGCTGCACGAAGACTGCGCCGGCTCAGCCGGCCTCGCCCACCACCCACAACACAACCA
>JBHJIR010000043.1:0-5026 GCA_050043265.1 Kiloniellaceae bacterium | reverse complement strand
AATTGCCACCGCCGGTAAGCTCTTGCCGAAGGGAGTGGGCGATTCGCTGGGCGGACGGAGGCTGACAACCTCGACGATCAGCCCGAAGGCCTTGGCCTTTTCCGAGTCCATGAAGTTGTCGCGCTCCATGGCTTTTTCAATGGTCTCCATATCCTGACCCGTGTGATCGCAGTAGAGCTGGTTCAGCCGCTGACGGGTGCGGATGATCTCCTCCGCATGGATCTGGATATCCGACACCTGGCCCTGGAAGCCGCCCGAGGGCTGGTGGATCATGATCTTGGAGTTCGGCAGAGCGAAGCGCTTGCCCTTGGCGCCGGCCATCAGCAGCAGCGAGCCGGCCGAGGCGGCCTGGCCCAGGCAGACGGTCTGCACCTGCGGACGGATGTACTGCATGGTGTCGTACATCGCCAGACCGGCGGTCACCACGCCACCCGGCGAGTTGATATAGAAAAAGATGTCCTGGGTCGGATTCTCCGACTCCAGGTAGAGCAGCTGGGCGCAGATCAGGCTCGCCACACCATCGTGCACCGGACCGGTCAGGAAGATGATGCGCTCCTTGAGCAGGCGCGAGTAGATGTCGTAGGCGCGCTCGCCCCGGCTGGTCTGTTCCACGACCATCGGGACCAACGTATTCATGACCGTTTCAGGCAGATCGCTCATGGACATTCCTTGATTCTGAAAGCCCTCGGGGAAGTCGGAGAGGACATTTAGGTACTGTCGGCGGTCAGGGAAAGCCCCCGCGTGGAGTTGCCCTCCAGCGTGGCCCTTCCCGTCCCCGGCGTTCAAGAGTCTTCCTTGTCCGAAGCGGCGTCCGCGGCGGCCGCGCTGTCATCGGCCGGCTCGGCTTTCGCCTTGCTCCCCTTTGACTTTTCGGCGGCAGCCTTCTTGGCCGGCTTCTTCTTAGCGGTCTTCTTCGGCTTCGCGGCGGCTTCGGCGGACAGCTTTTCCTCTTCCTCGCGCAACGCGTCGGGGGAGATTTCCCGCTCGCTGACCTTGGCGAGGTCGATGATGAAGTCGATCACCTTGTCCTCGAAGACCGGCGCGCGCAGCTGGGCCTGAGCCTCTGGGTTCGAGCGGTAGTACTCGACCACCTGCTGCTCCTGGCCGGGATGGCGCTGGGCCTCCTGGAACAGGGCCTTGTTGACCTCTTCCTGGTTGACCTCGATCTGGTTGAGGCGGCCGACCTCGGAGAGCAGCAGACCGAGGCGCACGCGGCGTTCCGCGATCGCGCGGTACTCCGACTTGACCTCTTCGTCGTCTTTGCCTTCGTCGTCCGGGTCGACGCGGCCCTGCTCGCGGTCGTGCTCGACCTGATTCCAGATGGCGTCGAACTCCAGGTCAACCATGCCTTCCGGCACCTCGAAGTCATGCGCTTCGGACAGCTGGTCGAGGATCTCGCGCTTCATGCGCATGCGCGAGAAGCCGTCGTAGTCCTGAGCCAGCCGCTCCTTGACCTTCTCACGCAGGTCATCGAGGCCTTCGGCGCCCATCGACTTGGCGAGATCGTCATTCAGCTCGGCCGGCACCGACTCGCGGATCTCCTTGATGGTGCACTCGAAGACCGCCGGCTGGCCGGACAGCTTCTCGTTGCCGTAGCCTTCCGGGAAGGTCACGTTGACCGTCCGGTTCTCGCCGACTTCCGCCCCGATCAACTGCTCCTCGAAGCCGCCGATGAAGCTGTTCGAGCCGAGCTCCAGGTGATGGTCCTCGCCGGCCATGCCCGGCAGCGCCTCGCCATGCACCGTGCCCTTGAAATCGAGCACCACGACGTCGCCCGACTGTGCCGGGCGTGGCGTCTCCAGGGGCTTCGATTCCTTGCGGCTGGCCGCCAGGCGTTCCAGCGCCGAGGTCACCTCCTCGTCGGGGACCTTGATCTTCACCCGCTCCAGCGCGAGGGACGAAAAGTCCATCGGCGTGATCTCGGGCAGCAGTTCGATCGCCATCGAGTATTCGAGGTCCTTGCCGTCCTCGAAGGAATCGATCTCGATCTTCGGCTGGATCGCCGGCCGCAGGCCGCGCTCGTTCAGCGCCTGGGCCGAAGAGTCGGTAACCGCACGCTCCAGCACTTCGCCCATCACCGACGGGCCGTAGCGCTGCTTCAGCAACTTGATCGGCGCCTTGCCCGGGCGGAAGCCGGGGATCTTCATGCGGGCGCTGAGTTCGCGAAGACGATTCTCGACTTTTTCTGAAATTTCCTTGGCTTCAATGACGACTTTAAAGTCGCGCTTCAAGCCTTCGCTATTAACTTCCGTGACCTGCATATTGGGCTAGGCCTTCCTCAGCCTTGTCTTTGAAAGATGATCCGTGGGGAAACTCTGGAGTCCGGGGCCGCCCGGGCAGAGAAACGCGCCGCAGAGAAACTCGTTCATGAGCGCAACGCGCTCGTGACCGCAAAACGCTGGTGCGGGCGGAGGGACTCGAACCCCCACGGATTGCTCCACTGGTACCTAAAACCAGCGCGTCTACCAGTTCCGCCACGCCCGCGCTTACCGCGGAGGGCCGATGTATAACATCGCAGCCGGTCACGCAATAGCGACGGGCTGCGATCCGTCGGGCGGGATCATCCGAGGATGCGGCGGGAAAGTACAGCGAATCCCTGAGCAACGCGGGGCGACAGGATCCCGGCCGGGATCCTGGCCAGAACTCCGGACAGGCGCCCGGGCGTCACCGCGCGGATCAGGAACCGACGGGCTCGCAAAAATGGTCGAGGAAGGTCTTGATGCCAAGCACCCGGGGACCGTCTTCGAAGGGACGGTGGCCGGGCTGGTCGATGCGCAGCTCGAAGCGCACGTGGGGCATGCCCAGGATGTCGCAGAGGCCGATCACCGTGGCGGTTTCCTGGCGGCCCTTGGGGTCGCCGTGACGGAACACGCGGCCGGCCTTCACCTGGTCGGCATTCGGCCCGCGACGGCTGAACAGGCGGCGCTCGCCGTTGCCGGGCAGGGCCCCGGAGAGGTTCTGCCAAAAGCTGGAGGAGCGGGTCGAAGTCCGCTGGGGCGCTTTGGTTTCTTGCTGCGGCGTCTCAATCATGATGGCTGAAACGGTAGCGGGAAATCTTTGATATAGGATTAATTTCGCTCAGTTTTTCCGGTTCGCCCGGGTGGTGTGACCAGCCTGCGCTCAGGCGTCATGCTTGGCCGGCTGGGGCGCCTTCTCCGGTGCCACGGCGTCACGGAAACGTTCGGCGAAACTCTGCAGACCGAGGGTGCGGCGCTCCTCGTACTTTGCGAGGCGGGCGCGCTCCACCGACACGTCATAGGTGACGTGCGGAATGCCCAAGGCGTCCGGGCCGACGTCCACCACCTTGGCGATCTCCACAATGTTGCCCTCGTGGGCCAACTTGTAGACGGAGCCGACCTTGATGGCGTCGGCCTTCAGCGGCTGCTTGAACCAATGTGCTGCGAGCATGATCTCAATACCTTTTCAATCAAGGTCTGCCCCCCTTGGGTACAGTCCCCAACTGCACCAACTGCCAGTTTATTCCGCCAGGGGTGAAGCTTTCGTTAACGATTGTCCAGGAACTATCTAAAACTATTGGGTAATTCCCCTTTACCCACAGATCAGGCGGATTGCCGGCGGAGATCGCGTAAAACCTGAGGTAGGGCTTCCGGCAGATCCTCGGCGATCAAACCGGGGCCCTGCAGCGCCGCGGCCCGGCCATGGATCCACACCGCCGCGGCCGCCGCGTCGAAGGGTGTCATGCCCCCGGGGGAGCCTTGCGCCAGCAGGCCGCCGATCATGCCGGCCAGAACGTCGCCGGTGCCGCCGGTGGCCAGCCAGGGCGGCGCCGAGCCGTTGACGGCGGCCCGCCCGTCCGGCGCGGCGATGACGCTGTCGGCGCCTTTGAATACCACTGTAGCGCCACTGCGGCGGGCCGCGGCACGGGCCCGTTCCAGCCGGTTTCCCGCCAGATCGGGGAACAGCCGGCGGAATTCGCCTTCGTGAGGAGTCAGCACCACCTGCGCCGCCGGAGTCGCGGCAATCAGCGCCCACAACGCCGCCGGCGCATCCTGGAACACCGTCAGGGCGTCGGCATCCAGCACCACCGCCCTGCCCGCCCCGATGGCGGCCTCCGCCCGGGCCTTGGTGGCGGGCTCCACCCCGTTGCCGGGACCGACCAGCACGGCATTGCGGCGCGAATCGGCCAGGGCAGCGGCGAAATCCGCCGGTTCCGGCAGTTCCAAGGTGATCACGCCCGGGTTCGACACCGCATAGATCGGCAGGCTGGCTGCGGTACAGGCCACCGAGACGAGGCCGGCGCCGATCCGCAGGCCGGACCGGCAGGCCAACTGGGCCGCCACGGTCATGGTGGCGCCGCCGGCGACCAACAGGTGGCCGGCGTCATACTTATGGGAATCGACCCGTCGCCAGGGAAATGCCGGCAACCACAGCGCCGGCCCGTTTTCGAAAACCTGCGGGGCGATGTCGGCCAGCACCCGGGGCGGGGTGCCGATATCCGCCAGGATTACCTCGCCGCAAATTTCCCGTGCTGGAACAAGCAGGTGGGCCAGTTTCTTGCGGAAGAAGGTCACCGTTTTCTCGGCCCGGAAGGCCAACCCGCCCTCCAGTCCGCCCAGGGGTTCGGCGCCATCGCCCGGCAGCCCGCTGGGCACGTCGACGGCGATGACCGACAAGCCCAGTTCCGCAGTACGGCGGGCCAGCGCCGCCGCCGGTCCCTCCAGGGGCCGGGGCAGGCCGGCGCCGAACAGCGCATCGACCACGATCTCGCCGGCGCCGGGCGTCACCGCGTCGAGGGCGAGGATCGGGCCGGGCCAGGCCGCGGCGGCGCCCGCCGCATCGCCCTTCAGCGCATCGGGCGACCCCAACAGCGCCAGGCGCACCGGCCAGCCGGCGGCGGCCAGGTGGCGCGCCGCGACGAAGCCGTCGCCGCCGTTGTTACCGGGCCCGCAGAGCACCAGCACCGGCGCCGGGGCCCGGCGGTTCATCACCGCCGCGGCGACCGAGGAGCCGGCGGCCTCCAAAAGCACCGGGCCGGCCACGCCGGCGGCGATAGCCAGGCGATACG
>JBHJIR010000042.1:0-22578 GCA_050043265.1 Kiloniellaceae bacterium | reverse complement strand
TGAGGCCGAGGGGGAACTCGACGTCGATTCCCTTGAGGTTGTTGGCGCTGGCGCCTATCACGCGCAGGGCGCGCTCGGGGTCTGGCTCGCGCCGCTCCTCGGGGACCTCGATCTCGAGCTCGCCGGTCATGTAGCCTTCGGGCAGGTGAAGCGCGGGATTGAGCGCCAGCTTCCTGACGATGGCCCAGCTGTTGAACCTGAGCGTGAGTGTCGGTGCTGTGCCGTCGCCCATGGGGCTCATGTGGCCCACCTCGAGCGCGTGGCCGCCGGGGTCGATCACGCGAAGCGCGCCGCTGCGGACGTATGTCTTGAGCAGCCGCTTCAACAGTGCCGCGCTAAGAGTTCCGCTCATGTCAACCTGGTGCCCCCGTTTGAGATCCTGAGATTGGGACAGCCAGCGAAAACACCGAGCAAGCCGATTGTTCGGAAGAACGAGCCCAACAGCGCATCTTTACAAGTCACGGCTGGGGCCCACAAGACGCTCCTGCCGGGCGCATCCAAAGCGGGGCAGGCCGCCCGCCGCCTCCAAGCCCTCAGCCGAACTCCGGATGGGTCATCATCAGCGGGATGACCAGGTCTTCTTCGTCGTCCAGGTGGCGGCGCATGCGGCGCAGCAGGCGCGCGCTGGTCTCGGCGTAGTGGGCCGCCGGTCCTTCGGCGTCGGGGGTGCGGGCCAGGGCCTGCAGCAGGGCGTTGGTCGCCTCGACGGTGGCCACCAGATCCCCATGCAGGGTCTTGTGGTCGCGGTCCAGCAGGTCGAAGCCGGGGATCAGCGCCGGCTCCGCGCGGCGGAAGCTGGGGAAATAGTGGTGGTCCTCCACCTGGTGGTGTCCGTTCAGTTCACCCAGCAGCACGCGCAGGCGCGGGACGAAGAATTCCTGGAAATCCTCCGCATCGCTACCCCCGCCAAGGAACTGTTGCGTCGCCTGTTCCAGGCTGTCGCCCAGTTGGCGGAAGGCGCCGTGGCGCTCCAGCCAGAAGGCGGCGGTCATGCCCAGCGCGCCGGGGGCCTGCCAGCCCGCGCGCGGATGGCGCTTCAAAAGGGTCAGCCACTCGGCGGGCAGTTCTGCGCGCGTGTCGAGGTTCAGGGGATCGTTTGAGGAGTCTTCTTCTGGGGTCATGACCACACATTAGCTCAGTAGAGCAGCCGCACCAGCCCCAGGGTGATGGTGGGAAACAGAAGCAGGATCGCCACGCGGATCATGTCGCTCAGCACGAAGGGCAGGGCGCCGGCGTAGGTCTGGGTCAGCGGCACCTCGCGGGCCATGGCGTTGATGACGAAGAGGTTCATGCCGACCGGCGGGGTGATCAGGCCGACCTCCACCACGATCAGCACGATGACGCCGAACCACAGGGCCATCTCCTCCAGCGGCAGGCCGAAGTCGAGCACCGAGACGATGGGAAAGAAGATCGGGATGGTCAGCAGGATCATCGACAGCGAGTCCATGACGCAGCCGAACACCAGGTAGCACAGCAGGATCGACAGCAGCACCAGCCAGGGGCTGACCCCCATCGAGGCGACGTAGGTCGCGGCCTCCTGCGGCAGTTGCGAGAAGGCGAGGAAGCCGTTGTAGACGGTGGCGCCCAGCACGATGAAAAAGATCATGCCGGTGGAGACCGCGGTGCCGGTGATGGCCTCGCCCAGGCCGCGCCAGCTCAGGCCGCCGTTGGCCAGCGCCACCAGGCCGGTGCCGGCGGCGCCCACCGCGGCGCCCTCGGTCGGGGTGAACCAGCCCAGGTAGATGCCGCCGATGACCACGGCGAAGATCGCCAGCACCGGCCACACCGCGACCAGCGCCGTCAGGCGCTCGCCCATGCCGGCGGGCTCGCGCTGGCCGGCGGACCCGGGCTTCAGGCGCACGTAGATGGCGATGGTCAGCATGTAGCCGAGTGCCGCCAGCACGCCAGGCACCATGGCGGCCATGAACAGCTTGATGATGTTCTGCTCGGTCAGGATGGCGTAGATCACCAGCACCACCGAGGGCGGAATGAGGATACCCAGGGTGCCGCCGGCGGCCAGACACCCGGTCGCCAGCGCGCCGGAATAGCCGTAGCGGCGCAGCTCCGGCAGCGCCACCTGGCCCATGGTGGCGGCGGTCGCCAGCGACGAGCCGCAGATCGCGCCGACGCCGGCGCAGGCGCCGACCGCGGCCATGGCGACGCCGCCCTTGCGGTGGCCCAGCCAGGTCTCCGCCGCCTTGAACAGCGCCCGGGACATGCCGCCGCGGGTGGCGAACTGGCCCATCAGCAGGAACAGCGGCACGATCGACAGGGAATAGTTGGAGAAGGTGTCGTAGGTCAGCGACTTCATCTGGGCCAGGATCGGAATCCAGCTTCCGGTCACCAGCCAGGTGCCGAAGAAGCCGACCGCCAGCATGGCCAGCCCGATGGGCACGCGCAGGAAGATCATGCCCAGCAGGATGGGGAAGGACCACAGGCCGAGTTCGAGATGGCTCATTGTGCGCCGATTTCTTTGCCGCCGCCGCGCGCTTCGCCGGTTTTGGCTTCGTCCAGGCTGCGCCAGACGGTATAGGCGCACACCAGGGTGAAGACCGCCGCGCCGACCAGGGCGCCGGCATAGCTCCACCAGACCGGGAACTGCAGGATGAAGGTGGTCTCGCCGTAGGAGCGCTTGTCGAGCATGCCCAGGCAGAGGCGCCAGGTGATGACCCCGGCCGCGCCGGTCATCGCCAGGTTGGTCGCCACGTCGATCAGCGCATTGGGCCGCCGTCCGGCCCGCGTCAGGAACAGGTCGACGGTGACGTGCCCGCGGTGGAACTGGCACAGCGGCATGAAGGCCAGCACGGCAAAGGCGGTGGCCGCCTCGACCAGTTCGAAGTCGCCGGGGATCGGCGCCAGGCCGGCGAAGATCAGCGCGCGGCCGACGATGCTGACCACGGTGACGATCAGGGCGGCGATCAGCACCGCGCCGCCGGCCATCGCCGTCCAGAACGCGATGCGCTCGACGGCTCTATCGATTCTGGCCCGACTGAAGCGGGACCGACCGCGCCTTGGCCGGTCCATTCCAAAAGACATTCTCACGGCCCCCAAAAGCCTGACGTCCTGCCCGGCGGTAAGGCCGGCGGGCGGCACCGAAGCCCGCTGCCCGGTGCCGCCCGTCCGATCCGGTGGGTTCGTTTACCCCATTCCACCCTTATTGGCCGCTATATTTCTCGATGCGCTTTTGGGCGTCGGCCACCAGGGCGGCGCCGTCGATGCCCTGGCCGTTCATGTCGGCGATCCAGTCCGCGGTGGTTTTGCGGGCGGCCTCCTGCCAGCGCGCCGTCTCCGCCGGGTCGAGGGTGATCAGGCTGTTGCCCGCCTTTTCGGCGACGCTGCGCCCGATCACGTCGACCTCGTCCATCGCCCGGCCGAACAGGGCGGCGACGGCCGGGCCCGAATTGGCGTCGATCACCGGCTTCAGGTCGGCCGGCAGATTGTCGTAGGAATCCTTGTTCATCGCGAAGATGAAGGTGGAGGTGTAGAGGCCGTGATCGCCGGAAAAGTCCGTGTGGGTGTCGACCAGTTCGGAAATCTTCAGCGGCAGGGTGACTTCCCAGGGAATCGCGACGCCGTCGATGACGCCCTTGGACAGGGCCTCGGGCACCGCCGGCACCGGCATGCCGATCGGTATGGCGCCGAAATTGCTGAGCATGCCGGCGGCCACCCGCGACGGGGCGCGGATCTTCAGCCCGGCCATGTCCTCCAGGGCGTGTACGCCCTGGCCCTTCACGTGCAGCAGGCCCGGCCCGTGGGTGTGCAGGGCGATGGGGTGGACGTCCTTGAACTCGTCCACGGCGTTGGCCAGCACGTATTCGTGGAAGGCCTGGCTGGTGGCCTCTGCCGTGGTCACCATGAAGGGCAGTTCGAAGGCTTCCGACTTGGGGAAGCGCCCGGGCGTATAGCCCAGGACGGTCCAGATCAGGTCGACCACGCCGTCGCGGGCCTGGTCGAACAGGGCGGGCGGCGCACCTCCCAGTTGCATTGATGGATAATGTCCGACTTTAATGCGTCCCGCCGACTCGCGTTCCACCTTCTCGATCCAGGGGGTCAGGGCACGGGCCGGGATCGCCGCCTGCAGCGGCAGCATCTGGTGCAGGCGGAGGGTGACGTCCTGGGCTTGGGCCGGCTGGGCCGGCGCCAGACCCGTTGACGCAGCAGAAAGGGCCAGCGCCAGCGCGAGAGCAACTGTTCGCTTCATCGTATCCTCCTGTTCACGCCGCCCAGGGTTTCCTTGACCGCCCTGGAGGACGCTTTTTTTATCAGATCCGGCTTCTGCTGCCCGGCCGGACTTGTCGATCGCCTAGCTTGGGTCCTCCGCGCGGCGCGATCAAGCCTGCTATCGGTATCATCGCCGGCCCGATGTATAAGGTCCGATGTATAAGACTCCGATGTATAAGCGCCAGCCGGGCGCCAGCCGGGGAAAGAACCCGGGAAAAAGCCGGCAACAGAAGGAGGAGACCTGCAGATGACCGGTAAGACCGCTGGCCAACCCCCGTTCCGCGCCGATCACGTCGGCAGTTTTCTGCGCCCGTCCCGCCTGGTCGAGGCCCGCGCCAGCCATGCCGACGGCAAGCTCGACGCCGACGGGCTGCGCCAGGTCGAGGACGACTGCATCCGCGCGGTGGTGCAGCGCCAGCAGGACGTCGGCCTGCAAGGCATCACCGACGGCGAGTTCCGCCGCACCTTCTTCCATGTCGATTTCCTCGAACGGCTGGCCGGCGTCACCGTGACCTACGGCGAATTCACCTCGGCCTTCCGCAAGGACGACGGCTCCGAGGTGGGCTTCCGCCCGCCGACCATGCACATCGAGGCGCCGATCCGCCACGTCGCGCCGATCCAGGGCGCCGACTACGACTTCCTGGCCGGCGTGGTGACCCGGACGCCGAAGGTCTGCATCCCGGCCCCCTCCATGCTGCATTTCCGCGGTGGCCGCCAGGCGATCTCCGAGCGGGTCTATCCCGACCTGGAGGATTTCTACGAGGATCTCGCCGCCGCCTACCGCGCCGAGGTCGCCGATCTGGCGGCGCGCGGCTGCCGCTACCTGCAGATGGACGACACCAACCTCGCCTATCTCTGCGATCCGAAGATCCGCGCGCGCACGGCGGCGCGCGGCGACGACCCGGACGCGCTGCCCCATCTCTACTGCCGGCTGGTGAACGAGGCGATCAAGGACCGCCCGGCGGACATGGCGGTCTGCGTCCATCTGTGCCGCGGCAACTTCAAGAGCGCCTGGGTGGCCGAGGGCGGCTACGAGCCGGTGGCCGAGATCCTGTTCAACGAGATGGCCATCGACGGCTTCTTCCTGGAGTATGACGACGAACGCTCCGGCGACTTCGCGCCGCTGCGTTTCATGCCCAAGGACAAGCGCGTGGTGCTGGGCCTGATGAGTTCCAAACGCCCGGAGGTGGAGAGCAAGGAGTCGCTGAAGCAGCGCATCGACGAGGCGGCGCGCTACGTGCCGCTGGACCAATGCGCCCTCAGCCACCAGTGCGGCTTCTCCTCCACCGCCCACGGCAACGAATTGAGCGAGGACGACCAATGGCAGAAACTGGCGCGCTGCGTCGACGTCGCGAACGAGGTGTGGGGTGACTGAGGGAGCGTCCCCCGCCTTCCTGACCACCCGCGAGGTCGCCGACCTGCTGCGCGTGAAGGAGCGCAAGGTCTACGACCTGGCCGCGGCGGGGGAGATTCCCTGCCGCCGGGTCACCGGCAAGCTGCTGTTTCCCCGCGCCGAGATCGACGCCTGGCTGGCCGGCAATACAGGCGGCGGCCCGGCGCCGCGCAGCCTGCCCGCCAACATCGTCGCCGGCAGCCACGATCCGCTGCTCGACTGGGCGATCCGCGAGTCCGGCTCGGGCCTCGCCACCTTCTTCGACGGCAGCCTGGACGGTCTGGCGCGGATGCAGAAGGGCGAGGCCGCCATCGCCGGCCTGCATGTCTTCGAGGCGGCGCGCGGCGATTGGAACCTGGACCACGTGCAGCAGGCGCTGGGCAGCGCCCCGGTGGTGATGGTGGAGTGGGCGAAGCGCCAGCAGGGCCTGCTGCTGGCCGAGGGGCTCGCCGGCACGGTGAAGACTGTCGCCGATCTGGCCGGCCACCGCATCGTCCGCCGCCAGGCCTCGGCCGGCGCCGGCCTGCTGCTCGATCACCTCATCGCCGAGGCGGGGGTGGCCGGCAAGGTCGACTTCGCCACCGAACTGGCGCGCACCGAGACCGAGGCGGCGGCCGCCGTCGCCGCGGGTCATGCCGAGGCGGCACCGGGTCTCGCCGCCATGGCGCGGCAGTTCGGCCTCGGCTTCCTGCCGACGGTGGAGGAACGCTTCGACCTGGTGGTCGACCGCCACGCCTGGTTCGAGCCGCCGTTCCAGCGCCTGCTGACTTTCTGCGGCTCCTCCGCCTTCACCGCCAAGGCCGCCGAACTCGGCGGCTACGATCTCTCCGGCCATGGCCGCGTCGTGTGGACCGCGCCATGAGAATGGTGTGGAACGCGCCGTGAGGGGGCCGTCCCTCTCACTGTCGCCCCGGGGCTTGTCCCCGGGGACCATTGGCGTAAGCGCGCGGCGATGCCCTGCGAACATTGCATGCTCACGGGCCGCAAGCGCGACGTTCAGGGCCATGGGTCCCGGCAACAAGTGCCGGGACGACAGCCTCGGTGTGGCGCGTTTCGAGTGAAGACGATGCCCGATTCGAAGAAGTCGGACACGGAAGGTTCCTCGGCGGCGCGCTGGGACAAGCGTTACCGGGCGGCGGCGGCGCCGCCCTTCGGCACGGCGCCGAACGACTATCTGCGGATGGTCCTGGCGCGCGCCGACTTCGCCGCGGCCAGCGCGCTCTGTCTGGCCGACGGCGACGGGCGCAACGGCCGCTGGCTGGCCGAACAGGGCCTGGCGGTCACGGCGGTCGACGTCTCGGCGGTCGCCACCGAACGGGCCGAAGCCTTCGATCTGGCGCGCGGCGTGTCGGTAGAGCGTGTCACCGCCGATCTCGCCGCGTGGTCGCCGGCGCCGGGGCGGACCTGGCAGGCGGTCTTCGTCATCTATCTGCAGGGCACCGCGGCGCTCAGGCGGCGGGCGCTGGAACCCGCCGCGGCGGCGCTGGCGCCCGGCGGCTGGCTGGTGGTGGAAGGTTTCTCCAAGGCCCAGGCGGAGCGGGCGGACATGGGGCCGGACGACGCCGGCCGGCTCTACGACCTAGCCGAGATCGAGGCGGCCTGTCCCGGCCTGGAAATCGTCGAGGCGCTGACCGGCCGCGTGCGTCTCGACGAAGGGCCCCGGCACCGCGGCATCGCGCAGATCGTCCGCTTCGCCGCGCGGCGGGCGGAATAGGCGGCCAACCTTTCTCGTTCCCGCACCGCCCACGGATGTTGTCCCGGCACGTGATGCCGGGACCCACCAGGAGCTTGGGGCCCTCACCGCTTCAAGTGCGTTTGCAAAGGAAGCTCCGTCGTTGCGGACAGCCCGGGCTGTGGCGCTTCACATAAGCGCACGTTTGATGCGAGCAGTCTCACATGAGCAGACCACCTCACGACCACTGTCCGCTGATGTCGGCTAGCTACCGAGAAGCTGACCCAGCCGCCGAGTGATGACGACGGCCGCTTTGTGCCAGGAGGTGACATCCCCTGCAGCCTCTAACCCTGCCAGGGCAGCGGCGACACCGAGCTGGGTTCGTTGAGGCAGAGGAAGAGGCGCGTCTGCCCCGTACCGGCAATCGGCGGCGAGCGGTGAACCACGCCGACCTGGCCGGGGGCGAGTGCCCCTTTGAACAGGGCGGCGGCAAAGCGCGGCAATTCCCGCAGCGGGCCGTCATAGTCACGTTGCGCGGCCAGCGCCATCTCCCGCAGCTCCGGCGGCACCCACTGGGTTGCCGGCCCCCGATAATTGCAAATCAGGCGCAGTGGCACATGATCGTAGTGGAACCGCCAGCAGGCATCGTGTTCGATCCCCTGCAGGCGCAAATCGACCAGCCGCTGGCCAGCGAGATCAGCAAAGACCCGGACGAGTTGCGCCACGTCGGCTGCCAGTCTTTCCTGCATCGCCTGGTCGCCGCGGTGCGCCGCCCACAGGAGTCCCGCGACAGCCTGTTGGGCCTGGTGCGGACGCAGCAGCAGCCGGTCGTTCGGCAGGGCACTCATCGGCAGGGCGTCGATCCAGGCGCCGAGATCTTCCGGCACCGGGCGCTGCCAGACCGCCAGGCCGACCTCGCAGCGCGCGATCGCGCCCAGGACATGCGGGTCGTCGCTGAACACCACCTCGCTGGGGCCGCCGGTCGCGGAATGGTCCAGCGGTGGAAGCAGCCGGTTCATGCCACGGCCCGCTCCCAGCGCGGAAAGGGGTCCGGCAGGTCGCGCCACAGCGCGGCGTCGAAAGCCTCCCCCGCCTCGGCTTCCACCAGGCAGGCGTCGAGGTCGGCGCGCATCGCGGCCTCGTCCATGCCGCTGCCGATGAAGACGATCTCCTGGCGCCGGTCCTCGAAGATGGAATCCCAGTTCGCCGCGATGCTGTCGCGCCACTCCGGATGCTCGGGCCAGCGCTCGCGCGGCACCGCCGCCCACCAGATGCCCATGGCCTGGTGGCGGACCACCGCGCCGGCGTGGCTGATCTCGCCGACCCAGTCGGGCCGTGTCGCCAACCAGAAATGGCCCTTGGCCCGGATCACCCCCGGCCAGGTGCGGTTGATGAAGGCGTAGAAGCGGGCCGGCTGGAAGGGACGCCGGGCGCGATAGACGAAAGAGGTGATGCCGTACTCTTCGGTCTCCGGCACATGCTCGGCCGCGCCGTAGAGTTCCTTGTACCAGAGCGGATGGGCCTGTGCCTTTTCCAGGTTGAAGCGGCCGGTACTCAAGACCGCATCCAGCGGCACGCGCCCCATGGTGCTTTCCACCACCGTGGCTTCGGGGTTCAGCGCGCGCACGATCCTGCGCGCCGCGTCGGCCTGTTCGGGGCTGGCAATGTCGAGCTTGTTCAGCACCACCACATCGGCGAACTCGATCTGCTCGACCAGCAGATCGACCAGCGTTCGATCGTCGTCCTCGCCCAGGGACTCGCCGCGGTCGCGCAGGAAATCGCTGGAGCCGTAGTCGCGCAGCAGGTGGGCGGCATCGACGACCGTCACCATGGTGTCGAGGCGCGCGAGATCGGAGAGGCTTTCGCCGGCCTCGTCGCGGAAGTCGAATGTGGTGGCCACGGGCAGGGGTTCCGAGATGCCCGTGGACTCGATCAGCAGGTAGTCGAAACGCTGCTCCGCGGCGAGCCGGCGCACTTCCTGCAACAGGTCGTCTCGCAGGGTGCAGCAGATGCAGCCGTTGGTCATTTCAACCAGCTTTTCATCGCTGCGCGACAGGGACCCGCCCCCGTTACGCACCAGATCCGCGTCGATGTTCACCTCGCTCATGTCGTTGACGATGACCGCGACGCGCCGGCCCTCGCGTTTGTTCAGGACATGGTTCAGCAGGGTCGTCTTGCCGGCACCGAGAAAGCCGGACAGGACCGTGACGGGCAGCCGTATCACCGAAATGCTCCCACAGGGGTTGGACAGAGAAGAGTAGGAATGTTATGTAATAACATCGCAATGTCAACAGGGCCCGGCGCCCTCCGGAATCGCGCCGGATCGTGCCCCTGATCGCGTTTTGTAGAATGAAGCCGCGCCTGTATGATGGGTGACAGCATCCGGCCCGGAAGGAGACTGCGACGAATGGCTGCGATCGGGTTCAAGAAACACAACCATGCCGCCTGCGCCAGGAAGGCGATCGAGTTCGCCGAGGCGCACTGCCGTGCCAACAAGCTGCAGCTCACGCCGACTCGGCGCCGGGTGCTGGAGCTTCTGCTGGAAGAGCACCGGCCGCTCGGGGCCTACGACATTCTGCAGCGCCTGACCGAAGAGGGACGCGGGGCCCAGCCCTCCATCGCCTATCGTGCCCTGGATTTCCTGATCGCCCAGGGTTTCGCGCACAAGGTCGAGCGCCTGAACGCTTTCATCGCCTGCACGCAGCCGCGCGAGACGCACACGCCGGCCTTCATGATCTGCAGAGGCTGCAACTGCGTCGCCGAAGCGGCGTCGCTTCCCGCCCGCAGCCCGCTTGGCAAGGCGGCGCGGGAAGCGGGCTTCAGGATCGAGCAGACCGTCATCGAGGCCGCAGGCCTCTGCCCCAACTGCATCGCCGCCGGCGGCGCGGCCGCCTGCCCCCCCGCCAACCGGAACTTTCGCCACAAGTTCCGGCAGCGACGATTTGAATCGCTTGCGCGGCGGCAGAATTTTCCTTAGATGTGATGATATAGCATAACATTAAACCTACGGGATGGCGTTGATGATCCACTTTGCCCTGCGGTCGCTGCTTGCTGCGGCCGCGGTTGTTTCCTGCTCTTTTGCAACTGTCGTTCCCGCCGCAGAGGCGCAGCAGCGTACGTCCGTGGCCGTGGTGGCGCCCTGGCACGTGTCGGGCATGGAGCCTTCGCAGGACGGCTACACCTATCTCCGCATGCAGACCGGCGAGACGCTGGTGGGTGCCGACCTGGACGGCAAGCTGGTGCCGGTCCTGGCCACGCAGTGGGGTGTCAGCGACGACGGCCTGACCTGGACCTTCACCCTGCGCCAGGGCGTCAGCTTTCACGACGGCACGCCGCTGACCGTCGCGGCCGCGGTTGCCAGCCTGCAGCGCGCCAGCGGCAAACCTGGCGTCTTCGGCATGGCCCCCATCGAGCGGATCGAGGCCGCGGACAATGCCGTCGTCATCCGGCTGAAGCGCCCCTACGCGGCGCTGCCGGCGGTCCTCGCCAACTACACGGCCATGATCCTGGCCCCGGCCTCATTCGACGCCGCCGGCGAGGTGACACAGTTCATCGCCACCGGCCCCTTCGAAGTGGCCGAGTTGAACGCGCCGCAGTCGATGACGGTGCGCCGCTTCGACGGCTACTGGGGCGCAGCGCCGGCGATCGAAACCGCGTCCTACCTCTCGTCCCACCGCGCTGAGACGCGCGCCCTGATGGTCGAGAGCGGCGATGCCGACCTTGCCTTCACACTCGACCCGGCGGGCTATTCGCGGCTCAAGGCACTGGACGATGTCGACGTCCAGGTGAAGCCGATCCCGCGCGTCATCGTCGTGAAGCTGAACATCGCCCGTGCGCCCCTGGCCGACAGCGAAGCGCGCCGCGCCCTCAGCCTGGCCATCGACCGGGCCGGCATCGCGGCGGGCATCCTGCGCTTTCCCGAGGCGGCCGCGAGCCAGCTGTTTCCCCCGGCGGTCGCCGGCTGGCACAACCCGGACCTTGCCCCCCTCACTCACGATCCCGAGGCAGCCAGGCGCATCCTCGCCGACCTCGGCTGGAAGCCCGGCTCCGACGGCATCCTGGAGCGGGACGGCGTGCGCTTCGCCCTGACCCTGCGCACCTTTCCCAACCGGCCCGAACTGCCGCTGATCGCTGCCGCCCTGCAGGACCAGTGGCGCCAGATCGGCGTCGCGTTGGACGTATCCGTCGGCAACTCCTCTGAAATTCCCGCCGGCCACCAGGACGGCTCGCTGGACATGGGGCTCTATGCCCGCAACTACGGCCTGACGCCCGATCCGGTGGTCAATGCGATGGACGATTTCGGCTCCGGCGGCGGTGACTGGGGCGCGATGAATTGGGACGCTCCCGCCGTGGCCGCGGCCCTGGAAACGGCGAGCGGTGTCAGCGACATGGCGCAGCGCGTACCGGCCATCGCCACCGTGACCGAGGCCCTGCAAGTCGAACTGCCGCTGATCCCGATTGCCTGGTATCAGCAAACCGTGGCCCATCCCGCCGCCCTGAAAGGCGTTGCCGTCGACCCGCTGGAGCGCACCTACGGCCTCTCCGATCTGCGCTGGGCAGAGTAATGCCGCTCGCTATGGGTGCCGCCTCCCGCCGCCTTGCCGGCGGCGGGATGCTGCGGATCGTCGCCGGGCGCTGCGTCCAGGCGGTGATCGTCGCGCTGGTCGTCGGCGTCGTCGGCTTTGCCATGATGGAGGCCCTGCCGGGCGACGCGGCCTTCCGCATCGCCGCCGGACGCTACGGTTACGATGCCGTCTCGGCGGCGGCCGCCGATCTGGTGCGCGCGGAACTGGGCCTCGACCGCCCGGCGCCGGCACGCCTGGCCGAGTGGCTCGGCCATACCCTGGTGCTGGACCTCGGCCGCTCGGTCGTCACCGGCGAGCGGGTCGCCGCCGCCATCGCCTCCCAGCTCGCCAACACCGTCAGTCTTGCTGTCGCCGCGATGCTGGTCGCGCTGGCGATATCGCTGCCCGTTGGATGCCTTGCCGGCCTGGCCCCCGGGGGAGTGCTCGACCGGGTGAGCGCCGTGCTCTCGATCGGCCTGCGGGCGACACCGGCCTTCCTGCTCGGCGTGGTGCTGATGCTGCTGCTGGCTGTCGAACTGCGCGCTCTGCCCGCCGCCGGTCACGGCCGTGCAAGCCATCTGATCCTGCCGAGCCTCACCCTGGGACTGTTCCTGACCGCCGTGTTGACCCGCGTCGTGCGCAACGCCGTTGCCGAGACCGTCGCCAGTGAGAGCTTTCAGTTCGCCCGCCTGAAGGGCCTGCCGCTGCCGGTCGCCTTCTGGCGGCACGGCCTGCGCAATGCCAGCGTTCCCGTCGTCGCTTATCTCGGTGTCCAGGCGGCGCTGATCCTGGAGGGCGTGGTGGTCGTCGAGAGCCTCTTTGCCTGGCCCGGCATCGGCCATGCGCTGACGCACGCGATCTTCCAGCGCGACGTGCCGATGCTGCAGGGCACGGCACTGACCCTGGGACTGGCCTTCGTCGTTCTGAGTTTCCTGGTCGATCTCGCCTGCCGGGCGCTGGATCCGAGGATGCGCGCATGACCGGCGGCATTGCGCGTTTCATCGGCCTTGCCGGCATCGCCGCGATGGCGGCCTTGGCGCTGGCCGGGCCGCTGCTGGTGGGCCACGATCCGGCTCGCCAGAATCTCATGGCGTCGCTGCCGCCGCCGCTGAGCGAAGGCCATCTTCTGGGCACCGACCACCTGGGCCGCGACATGGCGGCGCGCCTGCTGGCAGGGGCGCGGATCACGCTTTCGCTGGCCGCCTTCGCCGTCCTCAGCGCCGCCTGCTTCGGCACCGGCCTCGGTATCCTCGCCGGCTGGGCCGGCGGTATCACGGACCGCCTGCTGGGCGCCTTCGCCGACGGTGTCCTGGCCCTGCCGGGCCTGCTGCTCGTCCTGCTGCTGGCCGCCATCCACCCAAACAGCTGGTGGACTCTCTATGCAGGCCTGGCGCTCACGCTGTGGGTCGAGTTCTTCCGCATGTCCCGGGCGCGGACCCGCATCGTCGTCGCCGGGCCGGCAGTGGAAGCCGCGCAGATGCTCGGCCTCGGCCGCTGGCACATCGTGCGCCGGCACCTCTGGCCCGCGGTGGCGACGCAGGTGCTGACCCTCGCCGCCTTCGGCGCGGCGACGGTGGTCACCGCGCTGGCGACCCTGGGCTTCATCTCCGTCGGCCTCAGGCCGCCGACGCCGGAATGGGGTGTCATGATGGCCGAACTGCTGCCCAACTGGCGCGAAGCCCCCTGGACAGTGATGGCTCCAGTCATCTGCCTGGCCTTCACCGTCGCATGCCTGCGCCTTTGCGCCGGGCGGGAGGAAGAAGCATGACCCTGAAAGTCGAAGACCTGACAGTCTGCATCGGCGACCGGCGCCTGGTCGGCCCCTTGGGCGTCTCGGTCGCACGGGGCGAGCCCTTGACCATCCTGGGCGAGACCGGCGCCGGCAAGAGCCTGCTGGCTCAGGCGATTATGGGGGCGCTGCCGCGGGGCCTGAATGCCACCGGTGCCGTGCTGCTGGACGGCCAGCGCCTGGACAGCCTGCCGGAGCGCGCCCGCCAGGCGCTGTGGGGCCGCCGCCTGGCGATGCTGCCTCAGGAGCCCTGGCGTGCCCTGGACCCGCTGATGGCCGCCGGGAGCCAGGTGGCCGAGGTGCATGCCCTGATTGGCAGAACGCCGTGGCAGAAGGCACGCAGCCTGGCAGAGCAAACGCTCACGCGTCTGAAGCTGGACCGACGTGCGGGTGCCGCCCTGCCCGGTACGCTGTCAGGCGGCATGGCCCAGCGCGTTGCCTTTGCCGCGGCGACGGCCGGCGGTGCCGGGGTCTTGCTCGCCGACGAGCCGACCAAGGGACTGGACGAGATGCGGCGCGACGAGGTGGTGCGGCTGCTGGCGGATTTCGTGGCTGAGGGCGGCATTCTGATCACCATCACCCACGACATCGCCGTGGCACGCGCGCTGGGCGGACAGGCGATGATCCTGCGCGAGGGTGAGGTTGTTGAAAGCGGCGTGGCCGAGCGGGTACTTTCGGCACCTCAAAGCGCCTATGGCCGCGAACTCGTCGCCGCCGATCCGGCGACCTGGCCGCTGCCCGAAAGCAGGCCGGCGACAGGCGACAGCGTGCTGCGCGCCGAGGCCCTGTCGGTGGCGCGCGGCCAGCGCCTGCTGTGCGCCGGCATCGGTTTCGACCTGCCGGCAGGCGGCCGCCTGGCGATCACCGGTCCCAGCGGCCTCGGCAAGACCTCGCTGCTGGATACCCTCGCCGGACTGATCCCGCCGTCGGCGGGCCGCGTAGAACGCCTGGGCCGGGCGCGCGCGCCGGTCGGCCTGCAGAAGCTGTACCAGGATCCGCCGGCCGCCTTCGCCCCGCAGGTCAGCTTGGCCACCAGTCTCGACGACCTGGAACGGCGCCACGGTCTGCCCCCCGACCGCCTGCCGTCCCTGCTGCAGCGACTGGGGCTCGCCCCCGACCTGCTGGCGCGCCGGCCCCGCGCCGTCTCCGGCGGAGAACTGCAGCGGCTGGCCCTGGCTCGCGTGCTGGCGCTGGCGCCGGCGGTGATCCTGGCCGACGAACCGACCTCCCGGCTCGATCCCGTCACCCAGCGCCGGGTCATGGCGGTCATCGCCGAGGCCGCCGAGGAAGCCGAGGCCGCCGTCATCCTGGTTACGCACCACGCGACGATGGCGCGCCACTGGGCCTTGGAGGTGCTGGATCTGGAACGCAATGCAGAAGTCCAAACGGCTGCCTGACCTGACTGGATTGCCAATCACATAGATGCAACCTGCAACATGTCCGCTAAGGGCCAAAAGCCGCTGTCACGTTGGGCATCAGCAGATGTCCGCTGCGCGCCGGATAGCAGACCTCCTGCGCCCCTTACAGGCCGCTGCCCCCGAGCTCAACCCCGCAGCGTGATCGGCTCCATGTGAGATTCTGCGTCTTTATGTGAGACGCCATATGGGCGCTATCCCTCAGGGGCAGTGCCCGCTCCCACGCCCCTGGGCCCCGGGGCCAAGCCCCGGGGCGACAGGTGTGGGGTGGCGTGGGTAGGCCTCAGCTCGTCTTGGCGTTGGGGAAGAACAGTTGCTGGCCGTTCTTCTTGTAGTCGGCGATGGCGGACTGGCCGTCGTCGGACAGCACCCAGTCGATGAACTGCTGGCCCAGGTCGGCCTTCACCGCCGGGCACTTTTCCTGGTTCACCAGGATGATGCCGTACTGGTTGAACATGCGCTCGTCGCCCTCGACGGCGACCTTGAAGTCGGCCTTGTTGCCGAAGGCGATCCAGGTGGCGCGGTCGGTCATCGCGTAGGCCTGCATGCCGACGGCGGTGTTCAGCGTGGCGCCCATGCCCGATCCGGTCTCGCGGTACCAGCCGCCGCTGTCCTTCGAGGGATCGATGCCGGCGGCCTGCCACAGGCGCCGCTCGGCCTTGTGGGTGCCGGAGTCATCGCCACGCGAGGCGAAGGGCGCCTTGGCATCCTTGATCTTGGTCAGCGAGGCGCCGACGTCGTGGCTGCCGGCGACGCCGGCCGGGTCGGATGCCGGGCCGACGATGACGAAGTCGTTGTACATCACGTCGGCACGGCTGACGCCGTAGCCTGCGGCGACGAACTTCTCCTCCGACGGCTTGGCGTGCACGAACAGCACATCGCCGTCGCAGTTCTGCGCGTTCTTGATCGCCTGGCCGGTGCCGACGGCGACCACGCGCACATCGACGCCGGTCTTTTCCTTGTAGATCGGCAGCAGGTAGTCGTAGAGGCCGGAGTTCTGCGTCGAGGTGGTGGACTGCACGACGATGAACGGGTCCTCGGCCTGGGCCGGGTTGCCGAAACTGACGGCCGCGACGGTCGCGGCGGCCGCGAGCGTGAGGAACGAGCGTCTGAACATAAGCGTCTCCCTTTACGTGACGGTTGGCTTTACGTGATGGTTGGTTTGCGGTTCACAGCAGCAGCCGGCCTTCCAGGTAGGCCTGGGCCGCGGCTGAATTCGGTCGGCTGAAGAAGGCATCGGCGTCGCTGCGCTCGGCCAGGCTGCCGCGATGCAGGAACAGGATCTCGTCGGCCAGGCGCTGGGCCTGGCCGCGGTCGTGGGTGACCAGCACGATCTTCACGCCGGCGGCGGCGGCCTGGCCGACCAGCGTCTCGATGGCGGCGGTCGCCTGGGGGTCGAGGCTGGCCGTCGGCTCGTCGAGCAGCAGCATCTCCGGCTCGGCGGCCAGGGCGCGGACCATGGACAGGCGCTGTTGTTCGCCGCCCGACAGCACCCGGGCCGGGCGCTCGGCGATGTCTTCCAGCCGGCCCAGCGCCAGCAGGTCGTCCAGCCGCCGGGCGCGCTCGCCGCGTGGCACGCCATAAGTCGCCAGCGCATGGCGCAGGTTGGCGGCGACCGAGCGGCGCAGCAGCACCGGGCGCTGGAACACCACGGCGATGCGGCGGCGGGCCGCGGCGTCGCCGCTGCGTCCGGCATAGGTGATGGCACCGGAGGTCGGTTCGATGAGGCCGGCGATGAGGCGCAGCAGCAGGCTTTTCCCGGCGCCGTTGGGTCCCATGACCACGGAGCGCACGCCCGGCGGCAGCTGCAGCGACAGGCGGTCGAGCAGCGTCTTGCCGCCCACGGCGAAGCGGACGTCGCGCAGCGCCACGGGCCAGATGCCCGCCGGGTCCACCGCCGCCGCGTCCTCACGCGGCGCCGCGCTTCCGCTCACGGCGTCAGGCATAGGCCAGGCGCGCCGCGCTGCTGCGCAGTCCCATGACCAGGCCGTTCACCAGGATGGAAAGGCCGACCAGGATGATGCCGAGGCCGAGCGCCAGGGAGAGGTTCCCCTTGGAGGTCTCCAGCGCGATGGTGGTGGTCATCACCCGGGTCACGTGGTTGATGTTGCCGCCCACCACGATGATGGCGCCGACCTCGCCCAGCGCGCGGCCCAGGCCGGCCAGCGCCGCGGTCATCAGCGAATAGCGCGCGTCCCACAGCAGGGTGGCGATCACCGCGCCGCGCCGCGCGCCCATGGAGCGCAGCAGTTCGTCGTACTCGCCGTGCAGGTCCTCGACCACCTGGCGGGTCAGCGCGGCGCTGATCGGCGCGACCAGGATGGTCTGGGCGACGATCATCGCGGTGGGGGTGTAGAGCAGCTGCAGCACGCCCAGCGGCCCGGCGCCGGACAGCAGCAGGTAGACGCCCAGGCCGACGACCTCCGGCTGCAGACCCATCAGCGCGTTGACGACGGTGACCACGGCCAGGCGGCCGGGAAAACGCCCGACGGCCAGCACGGCGCCCAGCGGCAGGCCGATGGCGCAGGCCAGCACCACCGCCGAGAAGGTGACGCGCAGCGACAGCCCGATGATCTCCAGCAGATCGGCGTCGCCCGACAGAATGAGGGCGAAGGCCTGGCTGAAGGCCGCCCCGAAATCCTGCATAAGGTGGTCCTTTGCTCTCCCGCCCGGCGCCGGCGATCTTATGTGTTTTATGTTGAAAATTACGCGCCGACGGAATTCGAGCATACAAAGCGCCGCCGGGGCGGGCATGGCGTTTGCCCTGGTCCGGCGGCGCAAAACGGCAGGAAAACGGGGAATTATCCCGCGGCCGGCGGTGGGAGCCGCTCCGCCCGACGGGGGGTGTTGCATACTATTGAATGATTTGCGCCGCCCTTGCGTCACGGCCGAACGGAGGGGGCTTGCCGTCTCGCGGCGGCGGCCAATACTTGTAATGCCCGCTGGTGGCGGCGCGGCACGGGGAACGGGGCGCCTCGGGCGGCGTTCTCCCATCATCCACCCCCGGTCGCCACCCCCGATCGCCACCCCCGGTCGCCGCCCCCGATTGCCTGCCCCCTTGGTTCCCCAGCCCCCTTGATTGCATAGCAAAGGTCCGCCGAAGCCCGATTTCCTGATGCGCCCGCGCCACATTGCGCGCAGCGGCGACGACACCCCGGCGGGCTCGCTGCTCGGCTACGTCTGGCGCATGAGCGGCTGGCACCAGGTCTGGATCTGCCTGCTGGCGGTGGCGATCGCCGGGCTGCCGGCAATCCCGCTGGAACTGCAGCGCCGCATCGTCGACGAGGTGGTGAAGGACCGCGACCTGAACCTGCTGTGGACCTTTGCCGCGATCTACCTCGGTGTCCTCCTGGTCCAGGGCGGCACCAAGTTCGTGCTCAGAATGTACCAGGGCTGGCTGAGTGAGAGCGCCATCCGCTACAACCGCGCCCACCTGTCGCGGCTCTATGCCGCGCGCAACGGCAACGGCGAGGATGCCCACGGCGGCGGGGCCCACAGTGGCGAGGCGGTGTCGGTCATCGGTCCCGAGATCGATCGCCTCGGCGGCTTCGTCGGCGAAGGGCTGTCGCAGCCCTGCGTGAACATCGCCATGCTGATCGCGCTGGGCGGCTACATGCTGGTGGTGCAGCCGGTCGTCGCGCTGATCAGCCTGGCCTTCATCCTGCCCCAGGCCGTGCTGGTGCCGCTGGTGCAGCGCTACGTGAACCGCCTGCTGGAGCGGCGCGTGAAGATGATGCGCGCCTTCGGCGATCAGCTGACCGACTTGCCGGGCGAGCCCGCGCCGTCGCGGGGCGAGCCTGCCGACGGGTCCGGGACGGGCGATCTGGGGAAACGGCTCGACCACATCTACGACAACCGCATCAGGACCTTCCTGCTGAAGTTCGGTCTCAAGGCCGCCGTCAACCTGCTGAATGCCCTGACGCCGCTCAGCGTGCTGCTGGTCGGCGGCATGATGGTGATCGAGGGCCAGACCACTATCGGCGTGGTCGTCGCCTTCATCTCCGGTTTCGACCGTCTCTCGGCGCCGCTGCGCGAGCTCATCGCCTACTACCGCGTCGCCGCCCAGGCCAACGTGCAGCACAAGATGATCGCCCGCTGGATGTAGCCGCGCGGCGGGCGCCCCGCCGCAACAACAATGTCGGCGCAACAAGAATGCCGTCGTGAAAAAAAGGGACGGGGGCGTCCGGTTTTCGCCGGGCGCCCCCGTGGTCGTTGTCGTCCTTTTCCAGTCGCCGTTTGCGGCTGTCCGGAAGGCCCGGCGGCTGGCCGCCGCCGGGGTGTCGGCTGTCTAGCCTGGGAAGTCTCGCGCCTGGCTTTTGGCCGGGCGGGGGAGCCCGGGGCGGGCGGCGGCCTGGACCAGGACCGACGCGGCAAGGGCGAGAGCGAAGCAGTGGATCAACAGGGGGGTGATCGTCACGGGGGCTTCATCCTTCCGGCTTGGGTCGGGGGGACCCGTCTAGCCTGCTAAGTGCCTACTTCTTGGGGGTGGCCGACTTGCCGATGCTGCTCGGCTTGCCTGTTGCGCCCGTGGCGGGCGCGGCGGGTTGCGCGTTGGTGGCGGGCTTGTTGGGTTTGCCCATTGGCATTTGCGTGTCTCCTTGGAGCGGCGACGATACGCCGATGGGGAAAACATGAGCCGGCTCGATCTATTTAACAAACGAATTTTATTGCATGTTAATATCGGCATATCGAATAGTAAGGGATGATCTGGCTGAGCCGGCGATTCGTGCTTAACCAGACACCCGTCCCCTTTTCCGGACGTCCCTCATGGATATCGATCTTGCCCGTACCTTCCTCGCCGTGGTCGACGGCGGCAGCTTCGTCGAGGCGGCCCGGCGGGTCCACGTCACCCAGTCGACGGTCAGCACCCGCATCCGCACCCTGGAGGAGCAGCTCGGCAAGCCGCTGTTCGAGCGTAGCAAGGCCGGCGCCGGACTGACCCAGGCCGGCGCCCAGTTCCACAAGCACGCCGTCGCCCTGGTGCGGGTGTGGGAGCAGGCGCGCCTGGAGGTCTCGCTGCCGGCGGGCTACCAGGCGGCGCTGACCGTCGGCGGCCAGTACAGCCTGTGGGACGGCTTCCTGATGGACTGGCTGGCGCAGATGCGGGCCAAGCTGCCGGAGATCGCCATCCGTACTTTCTCGGGCATCTCCGCCACCCTGATGCAGCGCCTCGTCGAGGGCACCCTCGACATCGGCGTCATGTACACGCCCCAGAGCCGCCCCGGCTTCGAGCTGGAAATGCTGTTCGAGGAGGAACTGGTGCTGGTCTCCAGCGAGGCCCGCCCGGATTCCAAATCCGCGGCCAAGTCTGCTGCCAGGCCCGCTGCCAAGTCGGCGCGCACGCTCGGTCCCGGCTACATCTACATCGACTGGGGCCCCGAGTTTCAGGTCGACCACAGCCTGAACTTCCCCGACCTGGTGACCCCGGGCCTCTACATGGAGGTCGGCTCCCTGGGCCTGAAATACCTGCTGGAAAACCGCGCCTCGGCCTACCTGCCGCGCCGCCTGGTGCGCCGCCCGCTGGCCGAGGGCCGCCTGACGCTGGTGCCCCAGGCGCCGGTCTTTCACTACCCGGCCTACGTGGTCTACCCGACCGCCGGCGATGCGGAAGTGCTGGACCTCGTTCTCACCAACCTGCGCAGCGCGGCAAAGCACACCGCCGCAGACACGGCGGGGTGACACGGGAGTGCCGAACTGCGGCCTTCGCACATCGCAGGTGACGAGGTCGGTAACGAGCGTGCAATGCCTCTCCCCACACCACTGTCGTCCCGGGGCTTGACCCCGGGACCCATGGGCGTCGCGGGGAGCGATTTTGAAGGCTAGGCTCCGACCATCGACTCCGCGGCCGGGTCGGTAGGGCCGCAAGCTGTTCATGAACCCGTCCAAACGGAAAGGTCCAAGCCATGCCCCTGCAGCACTTGAACGCCCCCGATGCCGCGCCGGCGCCGCCCGGCGCCAAGTACAGCCACGCGGTCCAGGCGGGACCCTTCCTCTACGTCACCGGCCAGTTGCCCATCGACCCGGACGACTTGCAGCAGCCGCTGCCCGAGGGCATCGCGGCGCAGACCCATCTGGTGTTCAAGAACCTCACCCGCATCGTCGCCCACGGTGGCTACGGCCTGGCCGACACCGCCTTCGTGCGGGTCTACCTCACCGCGTTCCAGCGCGACTATCCCGGCTTCAACACGGTCTACCAGGGCTACTTCCCCGACGACGCCAAACTGCCCGGCCGCACCACCGTGGGCGTCACGGGGCTGGCCCGCGACGCCCTGGTGGAGATCGACCTGGTGCTGTGGAAAGGCTAGCGGCGGCGTGATTCGGGACGCCGCCCGGACAGCAGCGTCAGCCAGGGGGCGGCGTGGAAGAGGCTCATCAGCAGGTACATCGTGGTCATGCCGTTCAGCGGCCAGGCGTCGCGCGACGTGAGGCACAGCGTGTCCGCCCCGGCATCGCCGCGCAGGGCCGTCAGCAGCGCCATGGCGGCGAAGGCCGGCGCGGCGGCGTAGCCGAGCCAGGCCGCCGCGCCGCGCTGTCCGGCCTCAGGCCGGCAGGCGTGCATCGCTTTGCGCCTCGCGGGGCATCGCCCTACGCGACGCTCTGCCGGTCGTATTCGTCGTGGCGGCGCCACCAGGGCCCTGTCTCGTTGCGCCCCTTGGGCGCGCGGTCGAGCCACGGGTACATGCCCCACAGGCCGTCCAGCCCGCGGGCATAGGTGGAATAGCTGTGATAGACCACGCCGTCCTCGCGCACGAAGCTGCTGAGGCCCGGCCGGTCGCGCACGTAGGTCGGCGCGTCGGTGCCGCAGGTCGCCGCGAACTCGACGACAGGCCCCGGTGCGGGCGAGATGTCCATCGCATGCCCGCCGCGCTGAAAGTTGTACTCGATGTCCCCGGCACGCTGCTGTGCTTCGGTGAAAGAGACGTTGAAGTCGAAGTTGAAGTCGCTGCCGCCGGCGGAGGCCCAGGGGAAGTGCCATCCCATCCGCCGCTTGTAGCTCAGCAGCTTGGCGAGCGGGGCCTGGGAGACCGCCATCAGCGTGACGTCGTGGTTGGCCAGGTGGACGGCGATGCCGTCGAAGCCGTCCGCGATCGCCGAGCAGGACGGGCAGCCCGCCGTGTAGTCGGGCCCGAACATGAAGTGATAGACCAGCAGCTGCGAGCGCCCGGCAAAAAGGCTCTCCAGGGGCACGCTGCCCGCCTCGGTCTCGAAGCGGTAGGCCTTGTCGACCCTGACCCACGGCAGGTCCTGGCGCTGCCGGGCCAGGGCATCGCTGCGCCGGGTCATGTCCTTTTCCGCTTCCAGCAGCGCCAGCCGGGCCGCCAGCCATTCTTCACGGGTGCCTGTTGCATGGGTGGTCATCGTGTTTCTCCGTCTCTCTCCGTCTTGGGGGGGGGCGGGGGGGCCCCGGATTTTTTTTTGGGGGGGGGGGGGGGGCGCGGGGGTGGGATTGGTGAAGAAGGGAGGAGGGGAGGGAGAATAAGAAAAAAAAGGGGGGCCCAGATTAAAAAGGGGGGACGGGGGGT
>JBHJIR010000041.1:0-120003 GCA_050043265.1 Kiloniellaceae bacterium | reverse complement strand
CCGCGTCGACGGCGCCAAGGAGGCCGTCGAAGAAGGCGCCGAGATCATCGTCATGGACGACGGTTTTCAGAACCCCGGCCTGAAGAAGGACCTGTCGCTGCTGGTGATCGATGCCGCCACAGGTTTCGGCAACGGCCGGGTGATGCCCGCCGGCCCGCTGCGCGAAACCGTGGCCAGCGGCCTGGCCCGGGCCGATGCCGTGGTGCTGATCGGCGAAGAGGATATCGGCGAGGCCGGGAACGGTCTCTTCGGCGGCCTGCCGGTGCTGCGCGCGCGCCTTCAGCCACGCGACACCGCCCTCGCGGGACAAAAGGTCTATGCCTTCGCCGGCATCGGCCGGCCCGGAAAGTTCTTCGATACGCTGAACGCCCTCGGCGCCCAGGTCGCCGGGCGCGAGGCCTTTGCCGATCACCAGCCCTACAACGCGGCCACGCTGGACCGCCTGCGTGCTGCCGCCCAGGCGACCGGCGCCCGGCTGGTCACCACCGCCAAGGACGCCGCCCGGCTCGGCGCCCTGCGCACGCCGGACATCGCCGTGCTTGACGTCGTGCTGGACTGGGAGGACAAGGGCGCCCTGCTTCGCCTGCTGGAGCAACACCTGCCCTCAGGCGGGCCATCTGCCGGGCCGCCTGCAAGGCCTCCTGCAAAACCAAGTGCAAGGAACGACGCCTCATGACCGGCTGGGCCCACAAGCACCGCCCCTGGCGCAAGGCCCTGCGCAGCATCCGCCACGCCGCCGAGGCACTGCTGCAGTTCCTCGTCATGGGTTTTTTCTGGCTGCTGCCGGTCGACCTCGCCTCCTACCTGGGTGGCTGGATCACGCGCCAGATCGGCACGCGCCTTTCGATCAGCAAGCGGGCCCTGAAACACCTGCGCCTCGCCTTCCCCGACATGGCGGAGGCCGAGCGCAAACGCATCGTCGCCGGCATGTGGGACAACCTTGGCCGCATGATCGCCGAGTATCCGCACCTCGGCGCCATCGCCGATCCCAAGTCGGGCCGCGTCGAGGTGCTGCATGCCGAACGCATGGTCGGCGTGCAGCAGGGTGGACGTCCCTTCATCGGCTTTTCCGCCCACATGGCGAACTTCGAGCTGATGCCGATCGTCGCCTACAACCACGGCCTCAACCTCACCGTCGTCTCGCGCCCGGTGAACAACCCCTTCATCCAGCGCATCCTGCTGTATTTCCGCGAACGGCCCACCGGCAACTGGGGCAAGGTCCCCAAGGGCATCGAAGGCGGCCGGCAGACCGTGAAGCTGCTGGACCAGGGCCTCAACCTCGGCGTCCTGGTCGATCAGCGCACCAGCCAGGGCGTCGCCCTGCCGCTGTTCGGCCACCCGGCGCGCACCACCCTGGGCATCGCCAAACTGGCCATCGACAAGAACCTGCCGATCGTGCCGGTGCACCTGGAACGCCTGGGCGGCGCCCGCTTCCGCATCACCCTGGAGGAGCCGGTCGGCCACCCCGACCTGGGCGACCGCCAGGAAGAAGCCAAGGCGATGATGACCGAGGTGAACCGCACCATCGAACGTTGGGCCCGCCACCGCCCGGAAGACTGGCTGTGGCTGCACAGACGGTGGGACCGGCCTTAGACTGACCTCACTCCCCTCCCACATCCACAACTGTCGTCCCGGCACTTGATACCGGGACCCATTGCCCGGGCCGATCAGCCCGCCTCAAAGGATAGGGAGCAGCTTTCCGCCGACGCCAATGGATCCCGGGGTCAAGCCCCGGGATGACGGCGGTGATTTTTGCAGTAGCTAAGCGAAGCGGGAGGCTGAGGGGTTCGCGCCGCTTACTCGGTTTTCGGCATCGGCGGAACCAGCAGCGTCGGGTCGATGCGCTCGTCGTGCCAGTTCATGCGCCAGTCGAGATGCGGGCCGGTGACCCGGCCGGACTTGCCCATCAAGGCCACCACCTCGCCCTGCTTCACGTGCTGACCCTGCTTCACCAGGATCTTCGACAGGTGCAGGAAGGTGGAACTGAGGCCATGGCCGTGGTCCATGATCAGCGTCGCACCGGAAAAGTACATATCGGGATGGGCGAGCGTCACCACCGCGTCCGCCGGCGCCTTCACCGGGGTGCCGACCGGGCCCGCCACGTCGACGCCGTAGTGCGGCTGGCGCGGTTCGCCGTTCAGGATCCGCTGAGAGCCGTAGACACCGGAGATCGGGCCCAGCACCGGCCAGGCGAAACCGCTGTCGAAGTCGGTCTCCGGCCGGTCGGCCTCGCGCGCTTTGGCTGCCGCCGCCGCATCGGCGTGGATGCGGTCGAGCACCTCCTTGGGCGGGCTGACGTAGTCCTTTTTGATGCCGTCGATGCGCTGGATGTCGTAATCGCGCTGCGCCACCGCCAGTTCGCGCGTCTCCACCGTGCCGTCAGGCGCGGTCACCGCCAGCGTCGCCGTCGCCGCCGCGTCGCGGCCGAAGCCGAAAATGAAGCGGCCGTCGGAGGTCATGCGCAGCGGCTTGCCGTCCAGCGTTGCCGCGGCCCCCGGCACGCTCTGGCCGAAGACGAGGCCGCCCTGGGTGAAGGCGCCCTTCAGCGTCACCTCCGCCGCCCGGACCGGCCCCGCGGCCTGCACGGCGGCAAAACAAAGCAGCGCGATGAAGAACGGGCGAATCATAGCAGTGAGCGACCTTTACAAGAGGGAACCCTGGGGATCGTCGGACCTGGGAGTCTTCTTCGCCGCGGCGGGCCTGGCCGCCGGTTTCGGCGGTACGGGCTGCGGCGTGGTGGCCGGCACCGGCTGATCGGCGCCGCCGGTCGCCGCCGCACGGCCGCTGGCAAACTCAAGCTCCAGCGCCAGACCGGGCGTCACGCCGTCGGGATTGGTGATGGCGCCCTCGGGGCCACGCACCACGGCATAGCCGCGCTGCAGCACCTTCTTGTAGGACACGCTCTCCAACACCCGGTTAAGGCCGTCGAGATCGCGCCGGCGGTCGCCGAGCAGGCGCGGGCGCACCATCTCCAGCCGCCCGGCCGGCCCCGAGAGCTGCTCCGCCTTCACCGCCAGCATCTGGCGCGGATGCGGCAGCCCGGCGTGCAGGCGGTCGACCCGTGCCTGGCGGTCCTTCACCAGCGCACTCCAGGCGCCCTTCAGACGCTCGGCGCGTTCGTCGAGACGCTGGCTCATATCCTCCAACAGGCGCTTCGGGTCGATCAGGCCGCGCCCGAGGCCTTCCAGCCGCTCGCGCCGCTCCGCCACCATGCGCGTGGCGGCACCCAGCAGGCGGCGTTCCAATTCGCCGGTCTGGATCAGCAACTCGCGGCGCACCGGCACCGCCATCTCGGCGGCGGCGCTCGGCGTCGGCGCCCGGCGGTCGGCGGCATAGTCGATGAGGGTGGTATCGGTCTCGTGGCCGACGGCGGAGATCAGCGGGATCGCCGATTCGGCGGCGGCGCGTACCACGACCTCCTCATTGAAGGCCCAGAGATCCTCCAGGGAGCCGCCGCCGCGCGCCACGATCAGCAGGTCCGGGCGCGGCAGCTTGCCGCCGGTTTCCGGGAAAGCATTGAAGCCGCGGATGGCGGCGGCGACCTGCTCGGCCGCCCCTTCGCCCTGCACCAGCACCGGCCACACCAGCACATGGCGCGGGAAGCGGGCGGCCAGGCGATGCAGGATGTCGCGGATGACCGCGCCGGTTGGCGAGGTGACCACGCCGATGACCCGCGGCAGGAAGGGCAGCGCCCGTTTGCGGTCCGCGTCGAAGAGGCCCTCTTCGGCCAGCTTGCGGCGGCGGTCCTCCAGCAGCTTCAGGAGAGCACCCTCGCCGGCCAGTTCCAGCGATTCGACGACGATCTGGTACTTGGAGCGGCCCGGATAACTGGTGACCCGCCCGACGGCGATCACCTCCATGCCGTCTTCCGGCTTGATCGACAGCTTGCCGGCGTTGCCGCGCCAGCAGACGGCGTCGAGCACTGCGTCGGCGTCCTTCAGGGCCATGTAGAGGTGGCCGGAGGCGGCGCGCTTGAAACCGGAGATTTCGCCGCGCACGCGCACCCGCTCGAAGGTGCCCTCGAGGGTACGCTTCACGGCCATGGAGATCTCGGAGACCGAGAACTCAGGCACGTTCCCCGGCGCGTTTCCGGAAGAGGCGCCGCCGCCGGCGGCAGAATCTGGATAAAAATCGGTCATGGCTGCTGTGCGCTATGCTACAAGAGCGCCGCCGTGCAGGCCATGGCGGAGACAGCCGTTTGACGAAGAATCTGGAGGCAGCATGAAGGTCCTGGTCGTTGGTGGTGGCGGGCGCGAGCACGCCCTGTGCTGGACCATCGCCGCCTCTCCCCTCTGCCACAAGCTGTACTGCGCGCCCGGCAATGCCGGTATCGCCAAGGAGGCCGAGTGCGTGCCGCTGGCCGCCGACGACATCGAGGGCATCCTCGCCTTCGTGCGGAAGCAGGCCATCGACTTCGTGGTGGTCGGACCCGAGGGGCCGCTGGTGCTGGGCCTGGTCGACCGCCTGGCCGAAGTCGGCGTGAAGGCCTTCGGCCCCAGCGCCGCCGCCGCGCAGTTGGAGGGCTCCAAAGGCTTCACCAAGGATCTCTGCGCCAAATACGACATCCCGACCGCCGCCTACGCGCGCTTCACCGACGCCGAGGCCGCCAAGGCCTACGTGCGCAGCCAAGGCGCGCCCATCGTGGTGAAGGCAGACGGCCTCGCCGCCGGCAAGGGCGTCACCGTCGCCATGACAGAGGCCGAGGCACTGGCCGCCATCGACGAGGCCATGGACGGCGGCGCCTTCGGCGAAGCCGGGGCCGAACTGGTTATCGAGGCCTTCCTGGAAGGCGAGGAGGCGAGCTTCTTCGCCCTGGTCGACGGCGAGACCGCCCTGCCCCTGGTGACCGCGCAGGACCATAAGCGCGCCTATGACGGCGACGAAGGCCCCAACACCGGCGGCATGGGCGCCTACTCCCCGGCACCGGTGATGACCCAGGCGATGATCGACCGGACCATGGAGACGATCGTCAGGCCGACCGTCGCGGCGATGAAGGCCGAAGGCATCCCCTTTAAGGGCGTGCTCTTTGCCGGGCTGATGATCACCGACAAGGGCCCGGAGCTGATCGAATACAACACGCGCTTCGGCGATCCCGAATGCCAGGTGATCCTCATGCGCCTGATGTCCGACCTGCTGCCGGCGCTGATCGCCTGCGCCGACGGCGTTCTCGCCAGCTTCGACCTGCGCTGGTACGACGAGGCGGCGCTGACCGTGGTGATGGCCGCCAGGGGCTATCCCGGGACCTACGACAAGGGCACGGTCATCCGCAACCTGGAGCACGCCGGCGGCAACTCCGACGATGTGAAGGTGTTTCACGCCGGCACCAAGACCGGCCCGGACGGCGAGGTCCTGGCGGTGGGCGGCCGCGTCCTGAACGTCACCGCCATGGCGCCGACCATCAAGGAAGCGCAGCAACGCGCCTACGCGGCCATCGACCGCATCGACTGGCCCGAAGGCTTCTGCCGCCGCGACATCGGCTGGCGCGCGGTCGAACGCGGCTAGATCCCCCGTGACCACACGCCACGACGTCCCCGTCCTGACCACCGAGCGCTTGGTGCTGCGCGGCCACACCGCCGACGACTTCACCGACTATGCCGCCCTGCGCGCCGACCCCGAGGTGGTCCGCTACATCACCGGCAAACCCTCGACGCCGTCGGAGAGTTGGTCGCGCCTGCAAAGCAGCGCCGGCCATTGGGCCCTGCTCGGCTTCGGGTTCTGGGCGGTGGAGGAACGCGCCAGCGGGCGCTTCGTCGGCGAGGGCGGCCTGGGCGACTTCAAACGCGACATCGAACCGGGCTTCGACGGCGCGCCGGAAGCCGGCTGGGTGCTGGCGCCCTGGAGTCACGGCAAGGGCTATGCCACCGAAGCGGTCAAAGCGGCGCTGGCCTGGGGCGAACAGAGCCTCGCCATGACACGCTGCGTCTGCATGATCGATCCCGTCCACGCCGCCTCGCTGCGCGTCGCCGAGAAATGCGGCTTCACACCCTTTGCCGAGACGACGTTCAAGGAATCGCCGGTGGTTTTGCTGGAACGGCTGAAATAGCCCCCTAGCCCACCAATTCCGCAACGTAGTTGGGCAGCGCGAAGGCGGCCTGGTGGACGGCTGGATTGTAGTAGCGCGTGGCGACGCCCGACTCTTTGTACCGCCGCTCCAGCGTTTCGACACTCACCTGCCGCTTCGCCGCATCGTCGCTGCCCCAGCCGAAGGCCATGGGACCGCCGGTATAGCTGGGCACCGTCGCCAGGTAGCAGGTGGCATCGGCGAACAGCGCCTTGAAAGCGCGCATTGTGTTCTGGAGTTCGTTGCCCTGCAGGAAGGGCACGCCGTTCTGGGTGACGAGAAGGCCGCCCGGCGCAAGACAGGCCTTTGCCTTGCCGTAGAAGGTGTCGGTGAACAGCACCTCGCCGGGGCCGACCGGATCGGTCGAGTCGACGATGACGACGTCGTAGCGTTCCTCGCCCTTGGCCGCACAATCGGCGACGAAGTCGACGCCGTCGGCGATCACCAGGTCCAGGCGCGGATCGTCGTAGGCGTTCTTGCAGATCGACGACAGGTACTGTTTGGAAAAGTCGATCACGCCGGCGTCGATCTCGACCTGGGTCACCTTCTCGATGTCGGGGTGCTTCAGCACCTCTTCCAGCATGCCGCCGTCACCGCCGCCGACGATCAGCACCTTCCGGGCCGCGCCGTGAGCGAGGATCGGCAGGTGGGCGAGCATCTCGTGATAGATGAACTCGTCACCCTCCGTCACCTGCACCACGCCGTCCAGCGTCAGCACGCGGCCGAAGATGGCGTTCTCGAACAGCACGAGCCGCTGATGGTCCGTCTCGCTGTCGTAGAGAACCTTATCGGCCTTGAGCCCCGTCCGGAAATCGGCGTGCAGCGTCTCGTCGATCCAGCGGCTCACAGGCCGCGGCCCCGCCGGTGCTCCTCGACACCAACGTGGGACGGCGTGAAACGCTGGCGCAGCACCTCCACGGCGCGATGCGGCTTGGCCGCGCCGCACATGAAGATGTCGAGCGCGGCATAGCCGGATTCAGGCCAGGAATGGATCGAGATGTGTGATTCCGCCAGCACCGCGACGCCGGAGATCCCGTCGTTCGGCGTGAAGTGATGCAGGTGGATGTGCAGCAGCGTCGCCTCGGCAGCCTCGACGCAGTCACGCAAGGTCTCTTCGACGTAAGCGAGATCGTTGATCCCCTCAGCGCCCCAAAGATCGACGATCAGATGCGTGCCGGCAAAGCGTTCGCCGTCACGCTCGATAAAGAAATCCTTACGCTCCTCGTCCTCGAAGGCCGGCTGAGCGGGTGTGTTCTGATCTTCCGTTTTGGAGGCGCTTGGGTTCTCGTCCAAGTCGATCCCCAGTTGGAAGAGGGCGCGTGTGCGTGCCATCGGTCCTCCAACGCAACCAGCAGATTGACCCAGCAAAAAAACTGAGGGGCGCGTTGTCGCGTTTTTCGGCCTCTCAATGCAAGGAAAAATTTGGTTTTCCTGTAGAGGAATCAACACGAAGCGCCATCGTTAACCCTGAGATGGTTCCGCCGGAGGCACGCCCTATCTTGCATTCCCGCAGCGGATCGCCTATCAGATCACCGGATCGTAGGGGAGTAGCCGCCTCGATTTCACAGCCGTGACTGACGCTGTGATCTACGAGGCCCCGCATCAACAGACTTGGACCGGCGCGCGCTGCGCCGGGACATGGTGCGGGGAGATCTTTTGGATTTGGCGAGACCTATGACGTTCCGCGGGGCAACAAGGAGCCGGCCCGCGCGGTGCGTCATAGCGTGTTGCCGGCTCCGGAGAGATCAAAAAAATGTCCCAAATCCTTGCCATTTTCGCGACCGTCTTCCTGGCGGAACTGGGCGACAAGACCCAGCTGGCCACCGTGCTCTTCGCCGCCGGCAAAGAGACGCCGCCGACCATGGTCTTCCTTGCCGCCGCCGCCGCCCTGGTGCTGTCGACCGCCCTGGCTGTCGTCCTCGGCATCGCCGCCGAGCGCTATCTCGCGGTGCTGCCGCTGAAGCTCATCGCCGGCACCGGTTTCGTTGTCCTCGGCCTGTGGACCATCTGGGACCACCTGAGCGCGGCCCCAACCGCCTGACCGCTATTTCAGGGCATCGAGGTTCAGTTCGGCCTTGTCGCCGAGCCAGATCGCGTAGTCGCGGTGGTCGGGCAGGTCGTCGCCGGTTTCCGGATGGGCGAAGATCGTCAGGCCGCCGCGATTGAGCGCCAGCCAGGGCAGGATCTCGGCGAAGAGTTCCGGGCCGAAAGCGATCTGGTAGCTCCAGTGGGGATGCGGGCCGACCGGACGGTCGTGCCAGCGGCCCAGGCGCACGTCGAAGCGCGCCTCGATGGCCTCGCGCAGGGCGGCTGCGGCGGGCTTGGTCTGCGCGTCGTAGTAGATGTGGGCGTGATAACCGGTGATCGAGTGGATGTCTTTCATCGTCGCGTTCCTCTACGGCGGGCCTGGAAGAAATCGCGCAGCAGCGCGGCGCAGGCCTGTTCCTGCACGCCGCCAACGACGTCGGGCCGGTGGTGGCAGGTCGGCTGCTGGAAGATGCGCGCGCCGTGGTCGACGCCACCGCCCTTGGGATCGTAGGCGCCGAACACGACGCGGCGCAGCCGGGCGAAGGCAATCGCCTGGGCGCACATGGGACAGGGCTCCAGGGTCACGTAGAGATCGGCCCCGGTCAGCCGCTTCAGTCCGCTGGCCGCCGCCGCGGCGCGGATCGCCAGCAGCTCGGCATGGGCGGTGGGATCGCTGTCGCGCTCCACCCGGTTGTGCGCCCGGGCCAGGATTTCACAGCTGGCGGCATCGACCAGCACCGCGCCGACCGGCACCTCGCCGGCCCCGGCGGCCAGGCGGGCCGCGGCCAGGGCGGCGCCCATATGGGCGGGCCGGGGGTGGGCGGGCCGGGAATGGTCGGGCCTGGGGGTCTTTTCCGGTGTTTCCATGGCGCGCGAGCCTGCCCGCAGCGGCGGAACCGGTCAAGGCCGCTGCGCCGCCAGGCCCGGCCCCACCTCGGGAGCGTCCGGCCGGAGGTCCGGGAGCCCGTCTGGGGACCGCCTGGGAGATTGCTTTAGGTCATTGTCCGGCGGCGGATTGCTTCCTATGCTTTTACTGAAACAGCGTGAGAACAAGGAGCCCCACCCATGGCAAGCACCCAAGAGGCCGATCCGGAAATCAGCCTGGAAATCGAACCGACGACGGTCGCCTTCCTGATTGCCAAGGCGCGCGCCTTCGACGCCAAGGTGGCCCCGGCCGACCGTGACGAGATCGCCCAGCCCGGCGAGGACGAAGATCACGACGCCCTGGAGGACTACGGCGACGACCCGGTAGCCCAGGAGATCCGCGAAGTCGTCGACGACCTGAACGTGGACGAGCAGATTGAACTGGTGGCGATGACCTGGGTCGGACGCGGCGATTTCTCGGTCGACGAATGGGACGAAGCCCTGGAAGCCGCCGGCGAGCGCCGATTAGGCAAGACCTCCAAGTACCTGCTGGGCATGCCCCTGCTGGGCGATATGCTGGAGGAGGGCTTCGTGGCGCTGGGCTATTCCCTGGAGGACTACGAGGTCCCCGTTTAGGCCGCCTGCCACGCAGGCGTCCGGCCTCCCGGTTTTCCGCCGCGTATTCGCGGTTGTGGGCCGCCAGCGGCGGCCCTAGATTGCCGCCATGACGAAATCCTCCAACGCCGCCCCCCGCCTGGGAATGCCCCTCGTCGGCATTACGCTCGATTCCGAGCCGGCCGGCGGCTGGTCGAAATACCCCTGGTATGCGGTGCGCGAGAACTACTGCACGGCGGTGGTCGAGGCCGGCGGCCTGCCCATCCTGCTGCCGCACGAGCCGGACAAGGCCGAGGCCTACCTGGAGCGCCTCGACGCGGTGCTGATCACCGGCGGCGCCTTCGACCTGGACCCGGCGCTGTTCGGCGCCAATACCCGCCACGAGACCGTGCGCACCAAGGACCGCCGTACCGCCTTCGAGGCCGCCATCGTCCGCGGCGCCCTGGGACGCGACCTCCCGATCCTGGGCATCTGCGGCGGCCAACAGCTGCTGAACGTGGTGCTGGGCGGCACCCTGATCCAGCACATCCCCGACGAGGTCGAAAACGCCCTCGCCCACGAGCAGCCCAACCCGCGCCACGAAGCCGGCCACGCGGTGGCGATCACCGCCGACGGCCTGCTGAAATCGATCTGCCGCACCGGCGAACTGCCGGTGAATTCGGCGCATCACCAGGCGGTGAAGGACGTCGGCCCTGGCGTAACGGTGAACGCGGTGGCGCCCGACGGCGTCGTCGAGGGCATCGAGGCCAGCGGCTACCGCTTCTGCCTGGGCGTGCAGTGGCATCCCGAATATGCCGTCAGCCCCGCCGACAGCGCCATCTTCCGCGCCTTCGTCGCCGCCGCGGCCTGAGAGTAGAAAACAATGGCTGAAATCGAAAAGGGCGAACGCGTCGCCAAGGTCATCGCCCGCGCCGGGCTGTGCTCGCGGCGCGACGCCGAGGCCTGGATCCTCGCCGGACGGGTGAAGGTCGACGGCAAGGTGCTGGCCAGCCCGGCCGCCGCAGTGACCGACAGCAGCCGCATTGAGGTCGACGGCCAGCCGCTGCCGGCAGCGGAGGCCCCGCGCCTGTTCCGCTACCACAAGCCGCGCGGCGAGATCACCACCGAGCGTGACCCCCAGGGCCGCACCACGGTGTTCGACCACCTGCCCCCGGGCCTGCCGCGCCTGCAGGCGGTCGGCCGCCTGGATATCAATTCCGAGGGCCTGCTGCTGCTGACCAACGACGGCGGGACCAAGCGCCAGCTCGAGCTGCCGTCCAGCGGCTGGCTGCGCAAGTACCGGGTGCGCGCCCACGGCCACGCCGTGCCTGAACGCCTCGCCGCCCTGGCCAAGGGCATCACCGTCGACGGCGTCGACTACGGCCCGGTCGAGGCCACGCTGGACCGCCAGGCCGGCACCAACGCCTGGCTGACCATCGGCCTGCGCGAAGGCAAGAATCGCGAGGTGCGCAAGATCTGCGCCCACCTGGGCCTCTACGTGAACCGGCTGATCCGCGTCGCTTACGGCCCCTTCACCCTGGGCAAGCTGCCCAAGCGGGCGCTGGACGAGGTCGACACACCGCGCCTGCGCCAGGCGCTGGGCCTGGAAGACAAGGCAAAGAAGAAGCTGGGCAAGGGCTTTGCCAGGGCCAAGCCGAAGCCGAACCGCCCGGGCTCCAAGCGCGGCCTCAAGCACCAGCGCGAGGCGGACGAAAAAGGCGAGAAACGCGAGAAGCGCCAACGCCGCAGCCCCAAGGCGGAAGCCGCGCAGAAGCTGGCCGCGGCAGCCGAGAAAAGAGCCGCCGCGAAGGCCGCGAAAAAGCCGGCCCCGAAGAAGGCCGCCCCGACGACCGCCGCGGCGCAAAAGCCCGCGGCCAAGACGCCCACGACCCGAAAGCCCGCGGCCAAGAAGGCCGCTTTCACCAAGGCGACGCCGAAGAAGCCGGGCACACGCCCCGCGGGGAAGCCTGCTGCGGCCAAGTCCACCTCCGGCAAGGCGCCCTCTGGCATAAGCAAGAAACATGCGAATCGTCGCCGGCCGTCATAGGGGCCGCAGCCTCAAGACACCCGACGACCTCGCCGTGCGGCCGACCGCGGACCGCACCCGCGAGGCGCTGTTCAACATCCTGGTCAGCGGCAAGCTGAGCAGCGAGGGCGGCCGCCTGCCCGGCGCCCGCGTGCTCGACGCCTTCGCCGGCACCGGGGCGCTGGGCCTGGAAGCCCTCTCGCGCGGTGCCGCCGAGGCGGTCTTCATGGAGAACTACGCGCCGGCCATCGAAATCTGCCGTGCCAACATCGCCACCCTCGGCGAAGGCGAGCGGGCGAAGCTCATCGCCTGCGACGTGCTGCACCCGCGCGGGGCGCCGGCCCCTTGCGACCTCGTCTTCCTCGATCCGCCCTACAACCAGGGCTTTGCCGAGAAGGCGGTGGCCAGCCTGCTGAAAGCCGGCTGGATCGCCCCGGGCACCCTGCTGTCGGTCGAGCTGATGAAGACCGAGCCCTTCGAAACGCCGGAGGGTTTCGACGAACTCGACGCCCGTACCTACGGCAAGGCCAAGCTGGTCTTCCTGAAATACGAGGGGTAGGCTGAAGGCCCCAAAGGCCGGACAGCAAAGGGCTCCGGATGCATCGCGTCGGTATCATTCCATTCGACACCAAGGAAACCGACGTGGCGATTCTCTTCGTCACGTCGCAGACCCGCGGGCGCTGGATTCTGCCCAAGGGAAAGATCGAGTCGAATGAAACCCACGTGCAGGCCTGCCTGCGCGAAGGCTTCGAAGAGGCCGGCGTGACCGGTCTGGTGCTGGAAGACTTCCCGATGACCGTACTGATCACCAAGCAGATCCAGACCGGCAAGCGGGAACTGCCCGTCACCTACTACCCGCTTCTGGTTACCGGGCAGACCGATGACTGGCCGGAAAAAGATCGCCGCCAGCGCCATTGGGCCTTGATGGAGGACGCACCACGCGTTGCCTACCGAGAGGACCTGCTGCCGCTGATCAAGCAGTTCGCGGACTTGAGGCCGTGGATCATAGAAGCTGCAAACCGCTATAAATCAAGCCTGCCAGAAGCGCTGACGCCGGCACCGTAATCACCCAGGCCGAGGCGATCGAGAACACGAACCGCCGCCGCACCAGCCGCCGTACCGACCGAAATCCCCGGCTCTTAAAAGCGTCTTCGGCCGTGGCGTTCAGCTTGTGCCCGGGCCGCAGCTTTCGCTTGTTGGGATTCTCCATGAACTCGCGCAGGAAGCCGACGCCGAAGACCGCGCCGACGGCGATGTGCGTGGAGCTGACCGGCAGCCCCAGCGTCGTGGCAATCAGCACCGTCACCGCCGCCGACAAGGCGACGCAGTAGGCCCGAGGCGAATTCAGGCGGGTAATCTTCTCGCCGACGACGGCGATCAGCTTCGGTCCGAAGAGTCCAAGTCCCAACGCGATACCGAAGGCGCCGACCGCCATTACCCAGAGCGGCAGGGAAACCTCCTCGGCGATTCCCGACTGCTGCTGGGCCGTGGAGACGATCGCGGCCAGCGGCCCGACCGCTTTGGCGACATCGTTGGCGCCATGGGCAAAGGACAACAGCGCGGCCCCGGCAATCAAGGGCAGGTTGAACAGCTTGTTGACGTCGGAGCGCCGGTTTCCCAGCGTGCGAACGCGCCGGGCAATGTAGGGGCGCGCGGCGGCATAAGCGGCGGCAAAAGCCAGGCCCGACAGCAACATGATCTCCACCACGCCGGGATGCCAGATCTTGTTCAGGCCTTTCAGCAGCATGTAGGCGGTAAAGGCACCGGCCATCACCGCGATCAACACCGGCACCCATTTTTCCGCCGCCGCGATGCGGTCCTCGGCATAGAGAATGTGCACCTTGATGAAATGCAGGATCAGCGCCGCAAAGGCCGCGCCGAAGACCGGCGAAATGACCCAACTGGCGGCAATCGCCGCCACGGTGCCCCAGTTGACCAGTCCGAAGCCCGCCACGGCGATGCCGGCGCCGAGGACTCCGCCGACGATCGAATGGGTCGTCGAGACCGGCGCGCTGAGGATGGTCGCGAGATTGATCCACAGGGCCGCGGCGAACAGGGCGCTGAGCATCAGGTCGCGAAACGCCGTGACGCCGATCTCCGGCCCCGGCGAGATAATGCCCTTGGAGACGGTGTTGACCACCTCGCCGCCGGCAAGCAGCGCCCCGGCGGCCTCGCAGACCGCGGCGATCACGACCGCCGCCAGCACCGTCAGCACTTTGCCGCCGACCGCGGGGCCCATGTTGTTGGCAACATCGTTGGCACCGATGTTCAGCGCCATGTAGCCGCCGACGACGGCGGCGACGGCGACAATCAGCCAGTCTTCGCTGATCGTGCTCTGGTACCCGGCGACGGCGCTGCCGACGATCGCCAGGAAGACAACGGAAAGCCCCAGGGGCACCACGACCCGGCGCAGGTCGAAGAACAGCGACTGTCCATAACCGTAGCGCCGAAGGTCGTTGACGTAACGGTTCTCGGTTTTCTTGACGGGGATGGTCACGCGCTCATCGCCGCCCGAACAGTCGTTCGATGTCGGCGAGCTTCAGTTCGACGTAGGTCGGTCGGCCATGGTTGCACTGGCCGCTGTGGGGCGTGGCTTCCATCTGGCGCAGCAGGGCGTTCATCTCGGTCGTGTTGAGGATGCGCCCGGCGCGCACCGAGCCGTGGCAGGCCATGGTGCCGCAGACATGCTCCAGCCTTTCTTTGAGTGCCAGCGCCTCGCCCAGTTCGGCCAGTTCGTCGGCGAGATCGCGGATCAGGCCATGGACGTCGACCTCGCCCAGCAGCGCCGGCACCTCGCGCACCACGATGGCGCCGGGGCCGAAGGCTTCCACCACCAGGCCCAGCTCCGCCAGTTCTTCGGCGCGTTCGGCAACACGGTGGGCCGCCGTCTCGTCGAGTTCGACCACCTCGGGCAGCAGCAGCATCTGGCGCTGCACGCCGCGCTCGCCCAGTTGCTGCTTCATGCGCTCGTAGACCAGGCGTTCGTGGGCGGCATGCTGGTCGACGATGACGATGCCGTCCGACGTCTGCGCCACCACGTAGGTGCCGTGCACCTGGGCGCGCGCGGCGCCGAGGGGATACTGCGCGCTGTCTGGATCGCTCGCCTCGCGCGCCGCCGCCTGTACCGCGGCCGCCATCGCCGCCGGCGCCGCGTCGAGCCCCGGCAGGGTTTGGCCCCCAAACTGCTGGCCCCCGACTTGCTGACCCCAGGTGTGGTCCAGCGGGGCGGCATAGCTGGCCGTTGCCTCGGCAAGGCCGCGCGGCAGGGACGTGCGGCCCTCGCCCCAGTTCGTCTGGTTCCAGTTGCCTTGCGGGCGCAAGGCGCCCAGCGCCGAGTCCGATACCGTGGTCGAGGCGCGGTGGCCGGCCTGGGCCAGGGCGTGCTTGCAGGCCGAGACGATGAGCCCGCGCACCAGTCCCGGATCGCGGAAGCGCACTTCCGCTTTCGCCGGATGGACATTCACGTCGACCTCCTCGGAGGAAAGTTCGACGAACAGCGCCACCAGAGGATGACGGTCGCGCGCCAGGAAGTCCTGGTAGGCGCCGCGGATGGCGCCGTACAGCAGCTTGTCGCGCACCGGGCGGCCGTTCACGAAGAGGTACTGGTGCTGCGCGTTGCCGCGGTTGAGAGTCGGCAGGCCGATGTAGCCGGTCAGGCGAATGCCCTCGCGCGTCGCCTCAATGGGCAGCGCGTTGTCGGCGAAGTCGCGGCCCATGAGGGACGAGAGCCGCTTCAGGCGGCCCTCGAACAGCTCGCCCTCGGCGGGGGCGAGGCCGATCAGCTTCCGCTCCCCGTCGGATAGCGTGAAGCCGACCGCCGGGTGGGCCATGGCGAGGCGGTTCACCGTGTCCTGGGCGTGGGAGACCTCGGTGCGGGCGGCCTTGAGGAATTTCAGCCGCGCCGGCGTCGCGTAGAACAGGTCGCGCACCTCGACCCGGGTGCCCTTGGGGTGCGCCGCCGGCACCGGCGGCGACAGCTTGCCGCCCTCGACGCTCAATGCCCAGGCTTCCTCGGCATCGGCCGGACGGCTGGTGACGGTGAGGCGCGCCACCGCACCGATGGAGGGCAGCGCCTCGCCCCGGAAGCCCAGCGAGGCAATATGCACCAGATCGTCGTCGGGCAGCTTGGAGGTGGCGTGGCGCTCGACCGCCAGGATAAGGTCGGCCGGTGTCATACCGCAGCCGTCGTCGGTGACGGCGAGCAGCGCCCGCCCGCCGTCGCGCAGCACCACGTCGATGTGGCGCGCCCCGGCATCGAGGGCGTTTTCCACCAGTTCCTTCACGGCGGCCGCCGGGCGCTCCACCACCTCGCCGGCGGCGATTTGGTTCACCAGGGTTTCCGGCAGGCGGCGGATGGACATTGGTCGGGGGATCTCCGGCTGAAAGCGTCCGGCAGACTAGCAGACCCGGCGGAGTCGCGAAAAGCCGCAGGAATCCGGTAAAATCAGCTAAACTGCCGGCCATGATCTCCCGCATCGACCACATCGTCCTCACCGTGCGCGACATCGAGCGCGCGGTGGCCTTTTACACCCGGGTGCTGAAGATGAAGGCGGTGACCTTTGCCGGCGGGCGGCGGGCGCTGAAATTCGGCCAGCAGAAGATCAATCTGCAGACCCTGGGCATGGAGACCCGCAACTACGCGGGCATCGGCTCCGGCGACATCTGCCTGATCACCGAATGGCCGCCGGAGAAGGTGGTCGCTCAACTGCAGGCGGAGAAAGTGGAGATCGTCGAGGGCCCGGTCGAGAAGTCCGGCGCCCTCGGCCCCATTGTCTCGGTCTACTTCAACGACCCCGACGGCAACCTCGTCGAGGTCTCGAGCTATCCGGACTAACCCTGGTGGCGTTCCGCCGACCAGCGCCGCAATCGCACGATGGTCCCAGCGATACGCCCAGGACCGAGGACACAAACAAGCCCGAGGCCGATGATCAAGAGCTCCGCGATGAGCCCGGTGCTGTCCCTCCCCCGTGAGTCGGCCCAAACGAAAAACATGAAATACGAAACGGCGACCGGGAGGTGTTGGATCAGAGCCCACAGTCCGGCTGCCGTCACCACCAACGACAGAAGGCTGTGACGCGACCAGCTTTCCGCAGTCGATGCCGATGCGGCCGGCATGTCTGCCGTCGCCTTGCCAGCGATCCAACCTGCCCCCCACCACAGAAAGGCAAACATGGCGATAAGAAAGGCCAGCGGAATGGCATAGAACCCGAACTCCATCACCCTGTCGCTCAAGCTCCAGTGCGACATGCCTTGGTTCATGAAGAAAAAACGGGTGTTGAAAGCAATACCCAGCACGGCATTGAACAGAAGAAAAAGCGCCAGCAGGCGGCAGCCGACGAAGGCGATATCTTTGACGGACGGCATGGACGCAAATCCCCGAAGATGGCGAACAGCCCTCAGGCTACCCCATCTCCAGGTTGCGGAGCGCCGAAAAAGCGCCCCTCAGCTCCCGTCGCCGGGGGCCTCGCGGGTGGGGGTGACGCCCTCGGGCGTGCCGACCACCACGACGGTGAGGGCGTCGGCGTCGTAGAGCCGCTTGGCCACCCGCTTGGCGTCGTCCAGGGTCACCGCCTCGATGTAGCTGTTGCGTTTGTCCAGGTAGTCGATGCCCAGGTCTTCGGTCTGCATGCCGACCAGCATGCCGGCGATATTGTCGGAGCTGTTGAAGCGCAGCGGGAAGGAGCCGGTGAGGTAGCGCTTGGCGGCGTCCAGTTCCTCGGCCGTCGGCCCGGCCTCGGCCATGCGGCGCCATTCCTGGCGGATGAGGTCGAGGGATTCGCCGACGCGGGCGTTCTGGGTCGCCGTCCCGCCGTAGATCATCGAACCGTGGTCGTAGGGCGCCAGGTAGGAGTAGACCGAATAGGCAAGGCCGCGCTTCTCACGCACCTCCTCGACCAGCCGCGAGGAAAACCCGCCGCCGCCCAGGACGTAGTTCACCACATAGGCGGCGTAGTAGTCCGGGTCGTCGCGGCGGATGCCCTGCTGGCCCAGGGCGACCACCGACTGCGGGATCGGCTTGGCGATCACCACCGTCTCGCCGCTGTTGCCGACGGTGGCTTCCGGCACGGCGAAAGGCTTCGCCTTGGCCGGCAGGGCGCCAAAGGTGTCGTCCAGCGCCTTGGCCAGTTCATCCGGTGTGATGTCGCCGACCACGCCGACGAAGATCCGGTCGCGCCCGAAGCGGTCGGCCACGAACCCGCGCAGGTCCTCGGCGCTGAGCTTCGAGATCGAGGCCTCGGTGCCCCGCGACGGCCGCGCGTAGGGATGGTCGCCGTACATCATGCGGCGCAGCACGCGGCTGGCGATATAGTTCGGGTCTTCCGACTCACGCGACAGGCTGGCGGCGAGCTGGCTGCGGATGCGCTCGACCGGTTCGGCATCGAAACGCGGCTCGGTCAGCGCCAGGCGCAGCAGTTCGAAAGCGCGGTCGCGGTTCGCCGTCAGGGTCTCCAGCGAGCCGCTGAAGCTGTCGAGCCCGGCGTTGAAGTGCAGCGAAATGGAGAGGTTGTCGAGTTCGCCCTGGAAGGCCTGGGAGTCGAGCGGCCCGGCGCCTTCATCGCTGGTGCTGGCCACCATGTCCGCCAGGCCCGCCTTGCCCTCGGGATCCAGCGCCGCGCCGCCGCGGAAGGCGAGCTCCAGTGCAATGATCGGGTTGGTGTGGTCCTCCACCAGCCAGGCCTCGATGCCGCCGGGGCTGACCACGCGCTGCACCTCGACGGCGCGCGCCTGGAAGGCGGCGAAGGTAACGGTAAAGGCGACGAGCAGGGCCGTGAGCGGCGCCGCTACCCGGCGGTTCGGGATTCCCATCGACGGATTTCCTCTTCGTTGAAACGCTTCAGCCTGTCGGGTCAGCCTAACTGGCGCTTATGAGCCCGTCGGACCCTAACTCGTCGGATCCGGCAGCAGATAGCTGGTCACCGACTGCTCGTCGCGCAGCACCTGCTTCAGGGCCGTGTTGACCTCTTCCGCCGTCACCGTGGCAATGCGGTCCGGCCAGGCCTCGACCTGCTCCAGGCTGCCGCCCGTGGTCAGGGCGGCGCCGATCACCCGCGGCGCAGTGCTGAGGTTGTCGCGGGCGAAGACCGCCCCGGCCACCAGCCGCTTCTTCGCGGCGGCGACTTCGTCGGCGCTGACGCCTTCATCCAGCAGCTTGGCGATCTCCTGGCGCAGCGCCGCCTCGGCGGGCGCGCCCTCCTGGCCGGGACGCGGTGCGATATAGAACGAGAAGGTCGAGTAGTCGTAGTTGGTCGGATTGTAGCCGGCCCCGGCGCTGCCGGCGATGCCCTGCTCCCCCACCAGGCGGCTGTTGAGACGCGCGGGGGCGCCACCGCCGACGATTTCCGAGGCGACCTGCAGGGCGTAGGCCGTGTTGTCGCCGGCGTCCTGGGCCACCTGGCGATAGCTCGGCGCCAGGTAGCTGATCGAGACCTGGGGCTGGCGCACGCGCGCAGAGGTCAGGCGCACTTCACGCGGCGCGTTCTGCGGCGGCTCGACGACGCGGTTGCGCTCGGGCACGGCCTTCGCCGGGATGACGCCATAGTATTTCTCAGCCAGTTGGTGCACCTGCTCGGGATCGACATCGCCGGCGACGACGAGGATCGCGTTGTTGGGCGCGTACCACTTCTCGTAGAAGGCAATCGCCGCCTGGGTGCTGAGCTGCTCGATCTCGTGGTCCCAACCGATGATCGGAATGCGGTAAGGATGGTTGAGGAACTGGATAGCGCGGCTCAGTTCGCCGAGCTGGCTGCCCGGCTCGTTGTCGATGCGGCTGCGGCGCTCCTCGCGGACGACCTCGCGCTCCGGCAGCACCACGTCGTCGGTGAGCTGCAGGTTGACCATGCGGTCGGCCTCGTTCTTCATCATGATTTCCAGGCGGTCGGCGGCGACCGTCTGGTAGTAGGCGGTGTAGTCCCAGGAAGTAAAAGCGTTCTGCTGACCGCCGTTAGCGGCGATGATGTCCGAGAACTCGCCGGGGGCCAGGGTCTCGGTGCCCTTGAACATGAGATGCTCGAGGAAGTGGGCGCGGCCCGCCTCGCCGGCCTGCTCGTCGGCGGCACCGCCCCGGTACCACACCGAATGATAGAAGATCGGTGCGCGGTGATTCTCCGCCACCACCACCTGCAGACCATTTTCCAGGGTGAAGCTGACCGGATCGAAGACCTTGGCCTGCGCCGGGCCCGGCTGCCCCAGGGCGGCGGCCCCGAAAACGGCCAGGAAGACGGCCAGCATCGCCAACAGGGGGGTGAAAAGCTGAGCCGTGCGGCGGAAAACGGTCATTCCTTGGCCTCCCTCGGGCATTCTACGCGGGCGTTCAGACGGCATTCAGAAGAGCGCGGCAGGCGGTCGTTGCAGGGCCTGGGTGCCGCTCAACTTAAATGAGTCGATTGATCATCTATATGGCACGAAACCGGGCGCCCGCAAGCGGACGTCCGGCCGTATTATGATGAACAATCGTTAACGTCCGGTCAGCAGACCGGCCACGCCGGGCCCAAAATAAGGCCGGAAAGTCGGCTCAGAAGAGGCCTTCCAGCGGCGCCTTACGGCGGCGTTCGATCTGCGGAGTCGGCCCCGTGGTGGCCGGCTGGCCCAGGGCGGCGTTTTCCTGCAGGCGGCGCGTTTCAGCCACCGGATCGACGATGGTGCCGCACGGCGCGGAGTCGATCCAGAACACCAGACGGTCGATGAAGTAATCCGACTCGTCGTTGATCTGCTTGGTTTCGCGGTCGACGATCAGGCGGATGTTGGGATCGGCATCGGCTACCCCGGCAGCGTTCAACAGGGCCTGCTCGCCGGCGGTACGCGGCACCGCGGCCTGCTGCTGCCCCGTGAGGTCCAGGGCCGGGTTCTGGCTGTTGGCGAAGACCGCGCGTTCGGCCTGCTGGGCGGCGGTGCCGACCTGCGGGCGCGGTGCCCCCGGCTCCGGCGGACGCAGGCTGTAATCCGGCGGCAGCGTCAGCGGCGCACGCGAGACGACGCGGAATTCGTCGGGCGACTGCTTGGTCAGGCCGAGCTGGTCCCGGAAGCCGCCACAGGCGGACACGGTCAGCGCCAGACCGGCAATCATGAGAAGCCTGAGTTTCATGCTGCTTTCCATTATCGACGTCCTCCCTATCCCCGCCCCTTATTACCCTTCCTGCCCGGCTGGAACAAGCCATCCGCGACAATCAGGACAACCCCGCAGACGATGGCGCTGTCCGCCAGGTTGAAGGCGGGCCAGTGCCAGCCGGCCAGGTGGAAATCCAGGAAATCCACCACCCCCGGCAGGTACAGGCGGTCGACGGCATTGCCCAGCGCCCCGCCGACGACCAGACCGACGGCCAGCGGCATCAGGCCCCCGCTCCCCTCTTTTGCGATCTCTTTGCGCAGCCAGATCAGCAGGCCGACCGAGACCGCGAGGTTCACCGCGATCAGCAGGTAGGGCTTCCAGGCGGCGCCGCCCTGAAACAGCCCGAAGCTGACGCCGGTGTTGTAGGTCAGCACCAGATTGAAAAAGCCGGTGATCTCGATGACCTGCGGCGGCTGCATGACGGCGTTCAGGATCAGCCACTTGGTCAGCTGATCGGCCAGCAGCACGGCGGTGGCGAGGAAGAGCGTGCGTTGCATCGGGCGATCCGGATCGGTGTGGGGTGACGGCGCCGCGCTACTGCGCTGCGGCCCCCAGATGCTGCACCGCATCAGCGCAGCGCGTGCAGGTCTGCGGCGCCGCGGCCACCTGGCCAACCTCGGGCAGCACCTTCCAGCAGCGCTCGCACTTGTCGCCCGTGGCCGGGGCGGCGACCACCGCCACGCCGGCCACATCGGCCAGGCGGAACGCCTCGGCCGGGGCCGGCACGTCGCTGAGGACGATACCGGAGGTGATCGCGACATCGGCGAAGTCCACCGAAGCGACGGCCTCCATCAGTTCCGGCTGCCCGATGTGCACCACCGGGCTGGCCTCCAGGCTGGAGCGGATGCGCTTGGCGGCCCGCTCGACTTCCAGGGCACCGGTTACCACGCGGCGTACGTCGCGCACCTTGGCCCACTTGGCCGCCAGAGCGTCGTCGCGCCAGCCGGCCGGCACTTGCGGGAAAGTGCGCAGGTGGACCGAGGCCTCCGGGCCGCTGCCGCGCAGCCACCAGGCCTCCTCCGTCGTGAAGCAGAGGATCGGTGCCAGCCAGGCGGTGAGGCAGGAAAACAGCTCGTCCAGCACGGTACGGCAGGCGCGCCGCTGGATCGAGTCCGGGCGGTCGCAGTACAGCGTGTCCTTGCGCACATCGAAATAGAAGGCCGAGAGGTCGACGGCGCAGAAGGTGTAGACCGCCTGGTAGAGAGCATGGAAATCGAAGTCTTCGACGTTCTGCCGCACCTGGGCGTCGATCTCGGCCAGGCGGTGCAGCACCCAGCGCTCCAGCTCCGGCATGTCCGCGGCGGCAACGCGCTCGCTCTCGTCGAAGCCGTCGAGATTGCCGAGCAGATAGCGCAGGGTGTTGCGCAGACGGCGGTAGGCGTCGCTCTGGTACTTCAGGATCTCCGGGCCGAAGCGAAGGTCTTCCTCGTAATTCGAGGCGACCACCCAGAGGCGCAGGATATCGGCGCCCTGGCTGTCGACCACCTGCTGCGGCGAGAGGGCGTTGCCCTTCGACTTCGACATCTTCTCCTTGCCCTGCTCCTCCAGGATGAAGCCGTGGGTCAGGACGGCGTCATAGGGCGCGCGCCCGCGCGTGCCCGAGGATTCCAGCAGCGAGGAGTGGAACCAGCCGCGGTGCGGGTCGGAGCCTTCCAGGTAGAGGTCGGCCGGCCACTTCAGCTCCGGCCGCGCCTCCAGCACGAAGGCGTGGGTCGAGCCGGAGTCGAACCACACCTCGACCACGTCGGAGACCTGCTCGTAGTCGTCGGCGCTGTAATCGTTGCCGAGGAAGTGCTGCGGGTCGCGCGAGAACCAGGCATCGCCGCCCTCCTCCGCGAAGGCCGCGGCGATGCGGTCGATGACCTTGGGGTCGCGCAGCGGCTCGCCGGTCTTCTTGTCGACGAAGATCGACAGCGGCACGCCCCACAGGCGCTGGCGCGAGATGCACCAGTCGGGACGCTGCTCGATCATCGAGCGCAGGCGGTTGCGCCCCGTGCCGGGCACGAAGCGGGTGTCGTCGATGGCCTTCAGCGCCTTCTTGCGCAGGTCGTTCGTCTCCATGGAGATGAACCACTGCGAGGTATTGCGGAAGATCAGCGGCGCCTTGGAACGCCAGGAATGCGGATAGCTGTGCTTCAGCCGGCCCTTGTTCAGCAGCCGGCCGGCCTCGACCAGGGCCTTGATGACCTTGCCGTTGGCGTCGCCCGGCTTGCCGTCGGCGTCGTAGACCACCGCGCCGGCCAGCAGCGGCACGTGATCGTAGAAATGGCCCGCGCCATCGACGGTCTGCGGGATCTCGATGCCGTACTGGCGGCCCAGCGCCCAGTCGTCGGCGCCGTGGCCCGGGGCGATGTGGACGAAACCGGTGCCCTGCTCGGTGGTGACGAAATCGCCGGCCAGCACCGGCACGTCGAAGTCGTAGCCGCCCTCGGCCGCGGCCACGCCGCGCCAGGGATGCGCCACTACCGTGCCGCTGAGGTCGCCCGCTGCGCCCAGCGCGGTCCACGCCTCGATGCCGGCGTCGGCCTTCACCTGCTCGGCCATCTCCTCGGCCAGCACCAGCGTCTCACCGACCACCGCCGCGCTGCCCTCGGCCACCGCGTCGACCCGCCAGACGCCGTAGGCGATCTCTTCGCCGAAGGCGACGGCACGGTTGCCGGGGATGGTCCAGGGCGTCGTGGTCCAGATCACCACCGAAGCGCCCTCCAGCAGCGGGTTGGCCGCCTTCACCACCGGGAAGCGTACCCAGATGGTCGTCGAGGTGTGGTCGTGATACTCGACCTCGGCATCGGCCAGGGCGGTCTTCTCGACCACCGACCACAACACGGGACGCGATCCCTTGTAGATGCCGCCGTTCATCAGGAACTTGCCGATCTCGCGCACAATCTGCGCCTCGGCGTCGAACGACATGGTGGTGTAGGGGCGCTGCCAGTTGCCGACCACGCCCAGGCGCTTGAATTCCTCGGTCTGGATTTTCACCCACTTTTCGGCGAAGTCGCGGCATTCCTTGCGGAACTCCAGGACCGGCACGTTGTCCTTGTCCTTGCCGGCGGCGCGGTACTGCTCCTCGATCTTCCACTCGATGGGCAGGCCGTGGCAGTCCCAGCCCGGCACGTAGTGGGCATCCTTGCCCAGCATCTGGTGGGCGCGGTTGATCAGGTCCTTGAGGATCTTGTTGAGGGCATGGCCGATGTGCAGATGACCGTTGGCGTAGGGCGGGCCGTCGTGGAGGATGAACTTCTCGCGGCCCGCCGAGGCCTCGCGCAGCCGGCCGAACAGGTCCATCTCTTCCCAGCGCTTCAGGGTCTTCGGCTCGTTCTCGGCCAGCCCCGCGCGCATCGGGAAGTCGGTCTTCGGCAGGAAGACGGTGGATCGGTAGTCGACGGTCATGCCGTGGCTCTTCTCAACTGATTCCGGTTTGCGCCAGGATTTCGCGGGCCTGGCCGCAATCGAGGGCGATTTGTGCCTTTAAAGCCTCAAGGCCGTCAAACTTCTTTTCCGGCCGCAGGAAGTCGATCAGCCGCACCCTCAGCATCTCGCCGTAGAGGTCGCCGTCGAAATCGAAGAAATGAACCTCCAGGCGGATATCCTCGCCGGCCACCGTCGGGCGGCGGCCCAGATTGGCCACCCCGGCGTGCCAGCGGGTCTCGCCGCCGTGCTCGACCCCCGGATCGCGCCCGGCCAGCACCGCATAGACCCCCAGCGCCGGACAGAGGAACTCGCCCAGGGCCAGATTGGCGGTAGGAAAGCCGATGGTGCGGCCGCGCTGCTCACCGTGCTCGACCCGGCCCTCGCTCTCCCAGGGGCGCCCCAGCAGCTCGGCTGCCTTGGCCGGCCGGCCCTCGCGCAGGTGGCTGCGGATGATGGAGGAGGAATAGATCTCGCCATCGCCGGTCATCACCGGGTCGACGGCGGTGACGCCGAAGCCGTGCTGGGCGCCCATCGACTTCAGCAGGGCGGCGTTGCCGGCCCGCTTGTGGCCGAAACAGAAATCCCAGCCGACCACCACGTGGCAGGCCGCGAGGTCGCCGACCAGGATGTCCTGCACGAAGGCCGCCGCCGGCTTCAGCGAGAAGGCGCGGTCGAAATGCAGCACGAAGAGGTCGTCGACGCCGGCTTCGTGCAAGGCATGGGCCTTGGCGCGCAGCGAGGTCAGGCGAAAGGGCGGCTGGTCCGGCAGGAAGACCGACCGCGGGTGCGGCTCGAAGGTCAGCACCGCCAGCGACACCCCCAACCCCTCGGCCAGGCGGCGCGCATCGGCCAGCAGCAGCTGGTGGCCGCGGTGCACGCCGTCAAAGTTGCCGATCACCACCACGGCCCCTCGGGCGGAGGCGGGCAGGTCGCTGGTATGCCGGAAAATAGCCATAAGACCGGCTGGTCTGACGCCGTCGGCTGGGTCTGTCAACGAAAGAACAGGGGGCGCCCCGGCGGCGCCCGGCCGGCGGTTACGCCGGCTCTGTCGGGCCCGCTATTCGGCGGCCTGGGGCGCCTTGCCTTTGGCACCTGTGTCGTTGGCGCCGGGGGCATCGGCCAGATCCTGGCGGCTGGCCACCATCAGGGTCGCCTCGCCCTCCAGCACCGCGGTGCCGCGCACGGTACAGACGGTGTCGAAAACCACCCGCTTCTTTTCCGCCTGGATCTCCTTCACCGTGACCCGCGCCTCCACCGTATCGCCGATCTTCACCGGCGCCTTGAAGCGCAGATCCTGGCGCAGGTAGATGCAGCCCGGCCCCGGCAGGCGGGTGCCGAACACCGTCGAGATGAAGCTGGCCGAGAGCATGCCGTGGGCGATACGGCCCTTGAACATGGTCTTTTCCGCGAAGCTCTCGTCCAGATGGACCGGATTGGTGTCGCCGGAAATGCCGGCGAACATCGTGATATCGGCCTCCGTCACCGTCTTCGCGAAGACCGCCGTCATGCCGACCGACAGATCCTCGATGAAGTAGCCGTGCTTTTCCTTCATCGGACTCGCTCTCTCTGCCATTGTAATTATCTTACGATTAGATATCTAATCGAGTAATATTGTTTGCAAACAATAGAGGAACACGATTCCTTTCGCAAGTGCGATTTTGCAGTTGCGAAGAGCCAAAGCATGGCACTTTCCGGTAAGTTTTAGCCGGCGTCAGCCCCCTGGCGCCTCGGCCTCGGCGGTGTTCCGGCCCTGAGTGTTTCGGCCCAGACATCCGGCCGCGGAGCGGCGGCACCTAACGGCGGCGCAGCGGCCCGGCCATGGCCGCCAGGTCGCGGTCCATCTGGTCGCGGATCGCCTCGACGGGCAGCGTCGCGGTGGGCGCGCTGACGGTGCTGGCGACCGGCACGTTGGCGCCCTGCTCATCCAGTGGCAGCGGGGCCCGGCGCAGCATGCGGTATAGCGCGAAGACGCCGAGGGCGGCGTGCACCGTCCCGATACAGATGAAAAAACCATCGCTGCCCACCGCGCCGGTCAGCTGGGCCACCGCGATCGGCCCGAAGACGGCGCCGGCGCCGCCCACCATCATCAAGGTTCCGCTGGCGGAGACCATTTGCTTGGGCGTCAGGTAGTCGTTGGTGTGGGCAATGCAGAGGGAATACATCGGGAAGCTCATGCCGCCGAGCAGGAACATCATGGCATAGAGGGCCGTCGCGTCGGTCCGGGCGGCGAAGGCGGCGGCCACCGCCGCCAGGGCCGCGGCGAAGGTGACGGCGGTAAGCACGCGGCGCCGGTCGAGCTTGTCGGAGAGGCGTCCGATCGGCCATTGGAAGGCCATGCCGCCCACGATGCTGGCACTGACGAAGAGGGCGATCTGCGGCACGCTGAGGCCGACGCTGCCGGCATAGACCGCCGACATGGCATAGATCGCCGCATTGGCCATGCCGGTGCCGATGGCGCCGATCATGCCGAGCGGCGAGGTGCGGTAGAGGGCGCGGAGGCCGAGCGGCTCCGGCGCCGTGAAGTCCGGCGTCGGCGCCACGGAGATGGAGATCGGCACCAGCGCCATGGACACCAGCACCGAGGCCAGCACGAACAGGACGAAGCTGTTGGGATCGGCAAGGTTCAGCAGGAACTGGCTGGCCGCCAGGCCGCCCAGCACCACCACCATGTAGATCGACAGCAGCGTGCCGCGGGTCTCATTGGTGGCGCGGTCGTTGAGCCAGGATTCGGCCACGATGTAGAGGCCGGCATAGCAAAATCCGGTGACCATGCGCATGGCGCCCCAGGTCCAGGGATCGACGAACACGGCATGGATCAGCGCCGCCGTCGAGGCGGTGGAGGCCAGGGCGGCGAAGACGCGCACGTGGCCGACCTTACCCACCACCTTGGGGGTCACCAGAGCGCCGGTCAGCAGGCCGACGTAGTAGCAGGCCATGACCAGGCCGGTTACCTCGGTGGCGAAGGCCTCGCCGGCGCGGATGCCGAGCAGCGAGCCCTGCAGGCCGTTGCCCATCATCAGCATGCCGAGCCCGACGAAGAGAGCCCAAGCGGATTTGACGGCAACAAACATGAAAAGCCTGTTCTGGGCTGCGAAAACGGACGGCTGTCCCGCTTATGCAACGGTCGATCCGACCTCGCTAGCGGATTTGCGCCGCCAACCGGCGCAGACGGACATAACGCGTTGAAGAAAGACCGAAAATCGCCCCTAGGCCGCCGTCAGCCCTGTTGCGCCGCCAGCCCTATTGCAACGCCTTCAGAATGGCCTGCTCGGCCGGCGAAAAGCCGATTACCAGGCGGTCGTCACCCCCCGCGTCGGGGATCTCGACCACCGGCCGCTTGATCAGGGTCGGATGGCGCGCCAGCAGCGCCGCCGCGTGCGCGGCGTCCAGCCTCCCTTCGAGCGTCCCGTCGGGGCCCGCCTTCTCCGCCTCCGGCAGTTCGCGCCAGGTGGTGCTGCGCCGGTTCAGCAGGGCCTCCCAGCCGGCCGCCGCCAGCCAGTGAGCGTGGCGGTCGGCCGGCAGGCCGTCGGCGCGCAGGTCATGGAAGCGATGCGGCCGCCCGCCGTCCTGCAGCAGCTTCAGCGCCTTGCGGCAGCTGTCGCAGTTCTTCAAACCATAGAGAACGATCATTTTCCGGCCTCCTCTCCAGACGCTCCGCACCCCAAACGATCCCAGTCTACCGGGTCTACCGGGTCTACCGGCCGCAACCGCCAGAACGCCCCTATAGCGGAGCCGGCCGCCCCGGGTCGAGCCCCCATTGCCGGCGTGCCGCCGGCCGGCCCCCATTGCCGGCGTGCCGCCGGCCGGCCTCCATTGCCGGCGCAGCGCCGATCCGTCCTTAGGACGGTTGACAGAAGGGTTAGGGACGCCTTCTCTTGATTGCATGGAAGCCTCGCCAGCCCAAGCCGACCCCAGCCGTAAAGGCTCCCTTGCCGGGCAGGTCATCGTCTTGCTGGAAGACGACGAACTGATCCGCCGGGCCACCGAGCGCATGCTGCGGCGTTTCGGCGCGGAGGTCGTGACCGGCACCAGCAGCGGCGAGGCGCTCAAGGTCATCGCAGCAAGAAATTTAACTCCGAGTTGTGTCATCGCCGACTACTGGCTGAGCCGGCAGGAAGACGGACTGAGCGCCGCCACGGCGATCCGCGACGCCGCCCGGCAGCCCTTGCGCGGAGTCATCCTGACCGGCGATCTTTCCAAGGAAGTCGCCGACAATGTGATCCGCGCCGGATTTCTTCTGCTTCTCAAACCGGTAAACGTGGATAAATTTCTAGACGCCCTCACCAGCACGGACTAATCAAAGCGTTCATCAATCCGGCCTCGCCTACCCGATTTTCGCTATAATACAATCTTTAGCTGTAGTAGCCTGGGATTGAATTCGTACGGGAAATGGAAGCCGCAGTGGCCGAGGGACCAATTCCGGCGCGTCTGGACGAGCCCGGTACACCGGCGACACTCGTTTTGTAGTTGAAATGCCAGCGAAAATTCGGAATATACCAGTCGTACAGGGGCGTCAGTAGATCTGCTTATTCAGTCGTGCCGGCCGGTCCATCGGCGGCCAATGAGTTTGCACAAGATCGATTCGGGGGAAAATCTGGCGCCCGGTGCCAATCAAATCCGGCCCCGACGAGGATCGGAACGTGCAACGAATTTCAGGGTTCGCTAAATTATGAAGGTCCTCTACGCTGACGATCACTGGATTACCCGCAGCGCCGCCAAGCATCTGATTGACCGGCTGGAACCGGCCAGCGAGTTGCTCGAAGCGGCGGACTTTCGGCAGGCTTTGGAGATCGCGTCCGGCAATCCCGATCTGGATCTGATCCTTTTGGACCTTCTGATGCCCGGTATGAAGCGCTTCGAAGGCCTTCGCGCCATGCGTGAGTGCCTGCCGCAGGTGCCCGTGGTCGTCATGTCCGCCATCGAAGACCGCGACGAGATCCTGCGCTGCATCGAGGCCGGTGCGATGGGCTACATTCCGAAGTCGGCCCAGGCCGACGAGATTGAATCCGCCCTGCAGACCGTGTTGTCGGGCGGCGTCGCCTTCCCGCGGCGCCTGCTGGAGCAGCGCAACCCGGCCAAGAAGGCGCCGGTCTATGGCTTCGGCAGCGAGAAATCGCTGGAAGACGTGTCCAACGCCCTGACCAAGCGCCAGCTGCAGGTCTACAAGTACCTGGGCCAAGGCATGTCGAACGCTCAGGTCGCCGAATCCCTTGGGCTTTCCGAGCACACCGTGCGGGTGCACGTTTCGGCGATCGTGAAGCGACTGAACCTCGACAGCCGCACCCAGGCCGCCATCAGCGCCGCGGCGCAGGTACGCGCGCTGGAAGAGGCCGAAGCGGCCAACTTCTGATCTCCCTTCCGCCGGCGCGGGACCGGCTCCAGCCTTAGAGGGCCGCGCACGCCAGTGTTGCGGCCCTAAAGCTGTCTGGCCTCAAATTCAGTGGTCCCGTAATACTTCGCTGAGGCCGTCTCGCGGCTCACTGTTTTCCGAGCGCGAAGTGGCAGAGCGCGCGCAGGCGCGCCGGCTTCACCGGCCTCAGCAATATATGGGCGGCGGCGAACGGATCCGGCGGGTCCGGCTGGCGATCAGCCAGCAGGATGACCGCTGGCCCGCCGTCCTCCGGCTTTGCCCAGACGCCCGCCGCAGCGAAGGCGGCATGGTCGGCGATCACCAGGCCGTGTTGCCGTTCGAGGGCCGCAGCCAGGCCGGCTGGCGTCACCACATGCACGCCGGCGCCCCAGGCGCCGAGGATCTGCTGCAGCACCGCGGCATCCGGACCATCCAGCACGGTCACCTCGGCATTCTGCAGCGGGTTGGTCACGGATTCTTCCATGGGCGCCACCGCCTGCCTGCCCGCCGCCCGCCTACCCGCCGATGGGCCGGCCGCCGCCTTGGCGCTGCCGTCGCCGCGCGGCAGCGACAGGGCAAAGCAGGACCCCTTGCCGAGCCGGGAGGTCACCGTCAGCGGGTCGCCGGCGAGTTCCGCCAGTTGGCGCGCGTAGGTCAGGCCCAGGCCCAGGCCGCGCTCGCGCGGACGGACTTCGTTTTCCAGCCGGAAGAAGGGCTCGAACAGGTGCTGCAGCTGGTCCTCCGCGATGCCGAGGCCGCTGTCCCACACTTCGATGCGCAAGCGGCTGACGTCGTTGCGGCAGCCCAGCAGCACCTTGCCTTCGCGCGTGAATTTCGCTGCGTTGTCCAGCAGGATGGCCATCAGACGGCGCAGGAAGGCGGGATCGCCGCGCGCCACCGCCCGCGTCGGCACCACCCGGAAGGTCAGGCCCAGCTGGTCGAAATGCGGGGCGAAATCGTCGCGCAGACGATTGAACAGCGGCTGCAGCGGAACATCCTCGACCTGCAGGTCAAGCAGCCCCTGTTGCGCCCGCTCGACATCGGCCAGCGATTCCAGCCAGGCGTTGGACAGCGTCACCGCATAGCGCATGTCCTCGGCGATGACCGCCAGATCGTCTGGGCCCGGCTGCTGGCGCAGCTCGCCGATCAGCAGGCTGAGAGCATTCAGCGGCTGGCGCAGCTGATGCTGCGCCGCCAGGAACAGTCCCTGGGACCGCCGCTTCCTCGGCTCCTGCAAATCGCCGCCCCTTTACCGTCAATTCCCCGTGTCCGCCGGCAGCTTCCGTCAACGGAAAGTCCTCCGGCACAGCCGCCACTTTAGGCCGAATGGCAGCAGGAATGAACGCCTAAGAAGTTTACCCGCGCCGAAAATCCGGCCGGCTAGCCGGCGCTTTCCGGCCGTGTTGTACCGGCGGGCGGGCGATCGTGGCTCAGGTGATCGCCACCGTCCAGGCCGATCATCTGGCCGGTCACCGACGGCGTGGCGATGAGGAAGCGCAGCGCCGCGGCGATTTCCGCCAGACTGGCCCCGTCGCCCAACGGCAGGCCGGCACGCCGCGCCGCAAAGTCGGCGGCGCTCTGCCCGCGCGAAGGCAGCGCCCGGCCCGGGCCGATGGCGTCCACCCCGATCCGCGGCGCCAGCGCCTGGGCCAGCGTCTGGGTCAGCGTCCACAGGCCGGCCTTGGACAGGGTGTAGCTGAGGTAGCCCGGCGCCAGGTTCCACACGCGGGTGTCGAGCAGGTTGACCACCAGCCCCCTGGCGTCGGCCGGTAGGGCGGCGGCAAACCGCTGGGTCAGCACGAAGGGGGCGCGCAGGTTGATATCCAGGTGGGCGTCCCAGCTCGCCCGGTCGCAACTCTCATGGTCGTCGAATTCGAAGATCGCGGCGTTGTTGACCAGCAGGCCGAGCGGGCCGAGGGCCTGCGCCGCCCGCGCCACCAGATCGGACAGCGCCGTCTCGTCCTGCAGGTCGGCCTGCAGCGCCACGGCACGGCCGCCCGCATCGGCGATCTCCGCCACCTGGGCCTCGGCCGCCGCCTGCGAGCCGTGATAGTGCACCGCCACGGCCCAGCCCTGGGCGGCAAGATCGTGAGCCAGGGCGGCACCGATGCGCTTGGCCGCGCCGGTGACCAGCGCGGCACGCGGCCCCCCTGGCGTCATGGGGGACCTCATAGGAGACGGCGTCGAAAAGGCGTCTTCAGGGGCGGTCATCAGTGAATCCGGGAAGAGAACGGAAAGCGGGACTAGCGGCCGATCATGCCGAGAAACTCGCGCCGGGTCTTGGGGTCGCTGCGGAACACCCCGAGCATGCGGCTGGTCACCATCGAGACACCCGGCTTGTGCACGCCGCGGGTGGTCATGCACTGGTGCGCCGCGTCGATCACCACGGCAACGCCGTGCGGCTGCAGCACCTCGTCGATGGTATTGGCGATCTGCGCCGTCATCTTCTCCTGGATCTGCAGGCGTTTGGCGTAGACCTCGACGATCCGCGCCAGCTTGGAGATGCCGACGACGCGGCGCTTGGGCATGTAGGCGACATGGGCGACGCCGATGATCGGCGCCAGGTGATGCTCGCAGTGGCTTTCGAAGCGGATATCGCGCAGCAGCACCATCTCGTCGTAGCCCTCGGTCTCCGCGAAGGTGCGCTGCAGGATCTCCACCGGGTCCTGGGCGTAGCCGGCGAAGAATTCCTCATAGGCGCGCGCCACTCGCCCGGGCGTACCCAACAGGCCTTCGCGCGCCGGATCGTCGCCGGCCCCGCGCAGCAGCGTGCGCACCGCCGCCTCCGCCTCGTCGCGGCTCGGCCGCGGCTGACCGGCGCCTTCCCCCGTCGCCGCGACAGCAGCCGTCTCGCTGACCGTCAGGCGCTTGCCGGCCCCGACCGTAATCCTCGTCATCGCTGTTCTCCCCATGCCCCGGGCAACAGACCCGGCCCGCCCGACAATTAGACCGCCGATCCGGGATTCCAAGCGCAATGTGATTCCAGGCGCAATGTGCCGTACCGGAACCATACCAACAACCGATCCGCACCCTTAAAGACGGGCTTTTAGGGTCAGGTCTTGCATCTACACGTAAATTGAAGCGCCAGCTCATGCAATTGGCCCGGAAAACCGGGCCAGATGCTGTCTTGGTGCTGTCGGGAAGGCGCCCAGCGCCAGAACTTGATTGGTGCCCCTGGCCTGACTCGAACAGGCACTCCCTTGCGGGAAACAGATTTTGAGTCTGTCGCGTCTACCAATTCCGCCACAGGGGCCCCGGCGCGCGAGGATGCGCGGGGAACGCCGCGGGCAGCGGTAAAACGCCACCCGTCGATCGGAGCGCATCATAGCCGGGGCCGCGCGCTTGGCAACCGGGGACTGCAGCGCATCTGCCAAAAACCGCGCCCCGGCGGGGTTTTCGCCACCACCGCCCCGGGGCCTGCCGGCCGCTCACACGCTTTTCTATAGCACTGACTTGGCAGACACGTTTAAATGTAACGTCCGTATGCCACGCTCAGGTGTTGACGTAGCGCGAAGATTACGCCCCTGGCGGGTACGGCGGACCAAAGCACGCAAGCTAGGTAAAGCACGGGAGCGGGAGTTTTAATCGTGGATGGGTGCCGGGGTATCGTCCTCCGCACCCAAAAAAGGGAAGAACCTGGCATCGCGACAGCGGGACGGACGGCAGGTCCCGCCGGTTTGCCTTCACCGGGCATGTGAGTCACGCGGCATGTGAGTCACCGGGGTAGTACGGTACCGGACATGTAAGTGGTTTCTCACGGAAACGGGTTCGGAGATTGCGGACAGGGCGGGAAGCCGCCGCCGATTTTCTCTCCGCATTGCGATGGCTGCAGGACGTAGGAAAGGGATTCCCTTGCTTGTCTTGGAGTGGCCGTTGTGATGACGAATAATCATGATTTCGACAGGGACGAAGTCACCCACCGTAGCGTGAAGGCCGTGGTCAAGTGGTTCAACGTGACCAAAGGCTTCGGCTTCGTACAGTTGAGCGAGGGCGCCCCCGACGCCTTCCTGCACATCTCCGTGGTGGAGCGGACCGGTAACCGCGACCTGCAGGAAGGCGCGGCCATCGTCTGCGACCTGATGCAGGGGCGCAAAGGCCTGCAGGTCGCCGAGATCCACAGCATCGAGGCCGGCGCGGCGCCGCCCATGGGCGGCGGCGACAGCTACGGCGGCGGTGCCGGCCGCGGCGGCGACAGCCTGTCCGGCGCCACCGAGGTGATCGAAGGCACCGTGAAGTTCTTCAACACCGAGAAGGGCTTCGGCTTCGTGATCCCGGATAATGGCGGCAAGGACATCTTCGTCTCCGGGCGCACCCTCGACCGCTTCGGCCTGCCGGCGCTGCAGCCGAACCAGCGCGTGCGGCTGCACTGCCGCATGGGCCAGAAAGGGCCGATGGCCGAACAGGTCGGGGTGCTGTAAACGCTGCAGCGGGCGATGCCGGGGCGGCGCCGACACCTGCTGTGGGGGTTCCTCTCGGCCTGCTACTGCAGGCGGCTTTCCTCTTCCTCGGGCAGGTCGGTCGGCGGCAGGTTGCACGGCCCGGCGTGGTGATGCACCAGCTTCCAGGCGCCGTCTTCGCGCACGAAGACGTTGGTCGCCGCCAGCAGGCTCTCCCCCATGACCTCGTAGCAGGTGACGAAGGCAACCTCGCCATAGCGCCGGGCCTTGGCGCCGCGCATCGCGACCCCCTCAGTATCGGGATTGGCGAGGATCGCCGCCCAGCTCTGCATGACCTGGTCGCGTCCGCTCAGGGACGGCCAGCCCGGATGGGTGCAGGCCACCGGCACCTGCTGTGCCCAAAGCCCCTCCATCGCCCCCATGTCTTTCATCTGGAAGGCGATATAGAAGGCGTCATTGGCAAAGAGGATATCGGCGTGTTCCTGCATGGGCTCCCGGTTACGGCCATTGCCGCTGCGCCCGCCAAGCCTAACATGATGGCTGCGCGGTTGCCCGCTTCAACTGGCCCTGCTAAACGGACGGCAGCCAGACGGCGCCGGCAGCGGCCGACACCAGGGCAAACGAAGCCGGCGTGAACAGGAAACCGGCGTGAACTGGAAAAGGGTCTGATCGGGCGTGCTGCGGCGACTCTATGATTGGACCATGGACCTGGCCGGCCACCGCCATGCGCTGCTGGCGCTGGCGCTGATCTCCTTTATCGAATCTTCGATCTTTCCGATCCCCCCGGACGTCCTGCTGATCCCGATGATCCTGGCGGCGCGCCAGCGCGCCTGGATGATCGCCGCGGTCTGCACTCTGGCCTCGGTGGTCGGTGGGGTCGCCGGCTATGCCATCGGCGCCCTGCTGTTCGACACCGTCGGACGGCCGATCGTCGAATTCTACGGCTACCTCGACCGCTTCCAGGAATTCCAGGCCCGCTACGAGGAATGGGGAGCCTGGATCGTCGCCGGCGCGGGCTTCACGCCCTTCCCCTACAAGGTGATCACCATCACCTCCGGGCTGATGCACCTGGACTTCGGGATCTTCATGAGCGCCTCGGTAATCTCGCGCGGCGCGCGCTTCTTCCTGCTGGCGGCGCTGCTGTGGCACTTCGGCCCGCCGATCCGCAGCTTCATCGAACGCTACCTGCCGCAGCTGACCATCGCCTTCTTCGTGCTGCTGTTCGGCGGCTTCGTCGCCCTGCGTTATCTTCTGTAGCCCTTCCGCAACGAAAGGCCGCGCCACCATGGACGCTCTGCTCCGCAACCCCCGCACCCTGCCGGCTCTGCTGGCTGCCGCCTGCGTCGGCGCGCTGGCGACCGCGCTGGCCGCGCAATACTGGGGCGGCCTCAATCCTTGTGTGCTGTGCATGTACCAGCGCTATGCCTACGGTGTCGCCCTGGCCTTCGCCATCCTGGCCTTCCTGCTGGCCGGCAAGGCGGCGGGCCGGCGCCCCGCTCGCTTCTGGGCCCTCATCGGCAGCGCTGTCGCCTTCGCCGCCGGCAGCGCCATCGCCGCCTTTCACGTCGGCGTCGAGCAGAAGTGGTGGCAGGGCACCGCCGAATGCCACGCCCCGGCGCTGCCCGACAACGCCACCGTCGAGCAGCTGCGCGAGATCCTGCTGAACCAGGCCTTCGCGCCCTGCGACCAGATCCCTTGGGAGATCTTCGGCATCTCCATGGCCGGCTTCAACGCCCTGGCCTGCGCCCTGCTGGCCGCGCTATCCTTATGGGCCGCTTTTTCCGCCACCAAGGGAGGTCAGGCATGACCGACAGCCGCGACACCGGCGCGCCGCCGCGCGGCGCCCAGCCCGGCGATCTGTCCCGCAACCTGCCGGGAGACTTGGACGCCGAAGAACGCCTGGCCCGGATGATCCGCGTCGACCACGCCGGCGAATACGGCGCCCGGCGCATCTACGAAGGCCAACTGGCGGTCCTCGGCAAAAGCGCCTGCGCGCCCACCATCAAGCACATGCACGAGCAGGAACTGCACCACCTGAAGACCTTCGAGGGGCTGATGGTGAAGAACCGCGTGCGGCCGACCGCCCTGCAGCCGTTCTGGCACGTCGCCGGCTTCGCGCTGGGTGCCGCCACGGCGCTGATGGGTGAGAAGGCCGCCATGGCCTGCACGGTCGCGGTGGAAGAGGTCATCGACGAACACTATGCCGGCCAGCACGAGCAACTGGCCGACGACCAGGCGGCCCTGAAGGACACCATCGAGACCTTCCGCCAGGAGGAGCTGGAGCACCGCGACATCGGCCTGCAGCACGGCGCCGAGGAGACCCCCGGCTACGAGCTGCTCACCGGCGCGGTGAAGGCCGGCTCGCGCCTGGCCATCTGGCTGTCGGAACGGTTCTGAAATAGCTCTGGGGAAGCGGGGAAGCGGGGAAGCGGAGCCTCAGGACTCCAGTTCGCTGTCCCAGTAAAGAAAATCCCGCCAACTTTCGTGGAGGAAATTTGGCGGGAAACAGCGGCCGTTCTCTTGCAGCTGGTAGGTCGATGGTTCTTCCACCGGCCTCAAGAGACTCATACCGCTTTCCCTCAGCATACGGTTGCCCTTGGCCAGGTTGCACGCCTGGCAGGCTGTCACGACGTTCTCCCACGAGGTGCGGCCGCCGCGCGAGCGCGGGATGATGTGGTCGAAAGTCAGGTCCTCGGCGGGCAGGTCGTCGCCGCAGTACTGGCATTCGAAGCTGTCGCGCAGGAACACGTTGAAACGGGTGAAGGCGGGCCGGCGGTCCAGGCTGACGTACTGCTTCAGCGAGATAACGCTGGGCAGCTTCATCTCGAAACTGGGCGAGCGGACCACAGTGTCGTATTCCGAGACGATGTTCACCCGGTCCAGGAAAACCGCCTTGATGGAGTCCTGCCAGGACCATAGGGACAAAGGGAAGTAGCTCAACGGCCGGAAATCGGCGTTGAGGACGAGAGCCGGATAAGCTTGCGCAGCACCGGTCATGTCCGGTCCATCCTTCCTCTGCGTCGCGTCTCAAACCGGGGTGCCAAGCCCAGAGACCCGCTATAAATACTAAATGCCGCCGCCCCATACAAGATGTTGGGATTCGCCGGCGGGCAAACTTCATGGAAGCGTCACCAAGACGCCACTGCAGAAGGTTAGGTCGGAAGGCAAAACAGGACGTTAACGGCCCCTATGGGACCGGCCGCCGGGGGTGCCGCGGTGACGCCAGCGCCCGGCCAAACGGCCGGCCCAGTCGCTGGATCGGCGGATCGCCGCCTTGGCGACGGCACGCACCCGCGGCGAGCCGCCCGCCAGAAACAGCACGCCCAGCGGAAGCATCCAGAACCCCAGCACCGGCAGGAACCCGAAGCTGCCGCCCACGATCAGCACCACGCCCGTGCTCCAGCGCAGCGGCGCCGGGGCCTGCAAGGCCCAGCTATAGAGAGGGTTTGGTTTCTGCATCGCGGTCGAAGCGCTCCTTGGGTCAGGAACGTTCAGGCCGCCTTATCGGTTCCAGCCCGGGCTCCCGCCTCACTCAGGGGATGTTGGAGCTGAGCCGTCGGGCAGGCTCTCCGGAAACAGGTGCTGAACCAGCGCTGCGGCGCAGAGCTGCAAGCCCTCCTGGTCGATGCCGTGCTGCAGGCCGGGGCGGGCGTAGGCGGCCACCGGCACGCCGTTCAACTGCATCGCCTCTTCGGCCATCGGCATGGCCTCGAAGGGCACCACCGGGTCGGCCTCGCCGTGGACCAGCAGCACCGGCGGGCGGCTGACGATCTCTTCGCCCAGCACTTCAGGCCTGATCAGCGCGCCCGAGAAGCCGACCACCACGGCACAGGGCCGGGGCCGGCGCAGCGCCGTGTGCAGCGCCGTCATGGTGCCCTGGGAGAAGCCGACCAGCGCCAGGCGGTCGTCGGTGAGGCCGTGCTTTGCCAGCTCCGCATCCAGGAAGGCGTTCAGGCTGGGCGCCACGCCGGCGACACCGGCCAGCAGCAGGTCCGGATCGCGGTCCTGCAGGCTGAACCACTGCTTGCCCATCGGCGCCATGTCGCAAGGATAGGGCGCGTGCGGCGACGCAAAGGCGGTATCCGGCAGCAGCGGCGCCAGCATCGGCGCCAACGAAATGAGGTCGTCGCCGTCGGCACCCAGGCCGTGCAGGAAGACCACCAGGGCGCGGGCCTTGCTGCCGGGCGCCGGGCCGTGACGCGGGCCGTCCAGTTCCATCGTTTCGCTCACTGCCGACCAATCCTTCCGATTCGTAATGTGTCCTAGACGGTTTTTTTCATGCCCGGCGCAAGCGCCACGCCGGGATGGCGGTAAAGGTGCCAGAGGAACCGCGCCGCCGCGCTGCGGTGCGGCCGCCACGCCTCGGCCAGCGCGCTCATCGCCTTGGGCGCCGGCCGCGCTGCCAGGTTCTTCAGATGCTGCGCGGCGGCACAGAGCGCAAGGTCGCCGGCGGGCATGACGTCGGGGCGCCCCATGGCGAACAGCAGGTAGATCTCCGCCGTCCAGCGCCCGATGCCGGTCACCCGGGTCAGCGCGGCGATCGCCGCCTCGTCGTCGAGGGCATGCAGGCCGTCGATATCCAGGGTCCCGCTATCAATCTCCTGGGCCAGGATGCGGCCGTAGCGCAGTTTCGGGCGGCTGAGCCCCACCGCCTTCAGGTCCTCGTCGCTGGCCTTCAGGAACTCCGCCGCCGTCAGCGGGGCGACCCTGGCCTCCAGGCGCCCGATGATCGCGGCGGCCGACTGGACCGAAACCTGCTGGCCGGCGATCATGCGGATCAGGCCGGCGAAGCCCGGCTCGCTGCTGCGCTCCGGCGGCAGGCCGCAGCGCCCGTAGGCCTCGGCGATGGCGGGATCGCGGGCGGCGAGCGCCTCCATGGCCGGGCGCAGCCGCAAGTCGGGAGGGGGGGCAGGAATCGGTTCAGCCATCATCACTGGACTTTAACGCCCAACTGCCGTACGGCCAATCGCATGTCGCCCCCCCACGTCACCCGCTTCGCCCCCTCCCCCAGCGGCTATCTGCACCTGGGGCATGCCTACGCGGCGCTCTTCGCTGCCCGCGCCGCCAGCGGCCCGGAAGGCCCGGTTGGCCGTTTCCTGCTGCGCATCGAGGATATCGACGGCGACCGCGCACGGCCCGAATACGAGGCGGCAATCTTCGAGGATCTCGCCTGGCTGGGGCTGAGCTGGGAGCAGCCGGTGCGCCGCCAGTCCGACCACCTGGCCGACTACGCGGCGGCCCTGAAGACGCTGCAGGCCCGTGGCCTGGTCTATCCGTGTTTTTGCACCCGCAAGGAAATCGCCGCCGAGATCGCCCGCGCCGGCGCGGCACCGCACGGACCCGCCGACTCGGTCTATCCCGGCACCTGTCGCCATTTGAGCCGGGCCGAGCGCGACGTGCGCTGCGCTGCAGAACCCTTCGCCCTGCGCCTCGACATGACACGGGCGCTCGGCGAAGCCGAGGCTTCTCATGGCGGAGCGCTCAGCTGGCACGATCTCGGCCGCGGCACCCAGACCTGCGACCCGCGCCCGCAAGGCGACATCGTGCTGACCCGCAAGGATGTGCCCGCCAGCTATCACCTGAGCGTGGTGGTCGACGACGCGGCCCAGGGCGTCACCCTGGTGACCCGCGGCGCCGACCTCTTCGAGGCCAGCCACGTCCACCGCCTGCTGCAGGCCCTGCTCGGCCTGCCGGTGCCCGACTATCACCACCACCGCCTGATCGCCGACGAAAGCGGGCAGCGCCTGGCCAAGCGCAGCGACGCCCTGGCACTGCGCGCCCTGCGTGAGGCCGGCCGCAGCCCGGCCGACGTCATCGCAATGACGGGTATCGAGAAAGAGCTTCCAGCTTAACCGCCGCCGCAACCGGACTAGACGTCGACCTCAGCCGGGTCGCTGGCGCCCAGTTCGGCCAGCTGCGCGGCGGCTTCGCGCAGGATGGGAACGTGGGCCATGGCCTGTTCCAGGGACATGCGCAGGACCGGGGCGTGCACCGCGAGCGCGGCGTAGAAGCGTCCGGCGGCATCGGTGACCGGCACCGCGATGGCGATCATGCCTTCCAGGAATTCCTCGTCGTCGGTACCGACCTGGGTCTTGCGGATGACATCCAGGGCCGCGTTCAACGCCGCCGGATCGGTGATCGACTTCGCCGCCCGTGCCTCCAATGTCAGGCTGCGCAGCACCGCCGAGCGCGGTGCCGGCGACAGGGTGGCGAGGAACAGCTTGCCGCTGGCCGTGCAGTGCAGCGGCACCTTGGTGCCGATCGGCAACTGGAGGCGCAGCGGCCATTCCGATTCCACACGGTCGAGATAGATCATCTCGCCGTCCTTGGGGATCGACAGGTTGCAGGTCTCGCCGATGCGCCGGGCGGCCGAGGCCAGGATCGCGTGGCGTGCGGTCGCCAGGCTGGAGCCGCCGATCAGGCTTTGGGCCAGGGCCAGCAGGCGCGGCCCCGCCACCAGCCCGCGGCCGCCCAGCTCCTTGCGCAGGTAGCCGTCGGACTCCAGCGTCGAGCAGATGCGGTAGGCCGTCGCCTTGGGCAGGCCGCTCAGCTCGGTAATCTCCTGCACCGAGGCCGGACGGTCCATGCGTGCCACCAGCTCGAGCAGTTCGAGCACCCGCGCTGAGCGCGATTTTGCCGCGGTCGGCTTTGCCAAGGTTAGTACGCCTCCCTCATAGGCTTCCTGCTACACGCCCGGCGGCGGCGAGGCAACAAATCCCCGCCGCGCCGGCCACCGCAACGGGGCCGCTACTGCAGCTGATAGACACCGGCACCCTTGTTCACCAGGAGCATCGTCGAGAGCTCCGGGATGAAGGCGATGAACAGCCAGGCGACCAGCAGGGCCCCGAGATAGGGCATGGTATACTTGAGCAGCCGGAAATAGGGGATGCCGGTGATGCCGCTGGCCACGTAGAGGTTCAGGCCGTAGGGCGGGGTGATGAAGCCAATGGCATCGCCGACCAGGAAGATCACCGCGAAGTGGATCGGATCGACCCCGATGCTGGCGGCAATCGGCGCCAGGATCGGCGCCAGGATGATGGTGTTCGGCAGCGATTCCAGCACGGTGCCGGCGGCCAGCACGATCGCCATGCAGGCCAGCAGCACCGGGTAGTAGCCGCCCAGTTCGCTCAGCGCGCTGGTCACGAAAGCGTCGGCGCCGAGCAGCGAGAGCAACTGCTGCATCACCACCGAGACGGCGATGAGCGGCGCCAGCAGGCCGGTGATCTGGCCGGAGCGCATGATGATCGACGGCAGCTCGGCGAAACTGAAGCCCGGCACGATCAAGCGCTGCATGAACCCGGCCTCGTCCGGCAGGGCGCCGGGCGAGTCGACGCTGGGCGGCAGCAGGCGCTGGGCGAAGGGATACATGATGAGGCCGGCCAGCATGCAGACGCCGGCAGTAACGCCCGCCGCCTCGGTCGGCGAGAAGGCGCCCGAATAGATGCCCCAGATGACCAGCAGGATGGCGAAGAAGCCGAGCCAGGCGCCGAGCCCGGTCTTCAGGGTGCGCAGCCAGCGGAACTTGATCAGGTGGCCCCAGCCGTTGTACTGGCAGACGATCCAGCAGGCCAGCTGCATGGCGATCACCATCAGGCAGCCCGGGATCAGGCCTCCGACGAAGAGGTCGCTGATCGACAGGTTCATCAGGAACCCGTAGACGATGAAGATGATCGAGGGCGGGATGATGATGCCCACCGTGCCGCCGGCCGCCGCCGTCGCGGCCGCGAAGGTTTCCTCGTAGCCGTTCTTCGTCATCTCCGGATGCATGATCGATCCGATGGTGGCGGTGGTCGCGGAATTGGAACCGGAGATCGCCGCGAAGAGGCCGCAGGCGCCCAGCGAGGCCATGGCGAGACCGCCGCGCAGCCTGCCGAGGATCGAATAGGCGAAATCCGACAGCCGCTTGGCGATGCCGGCCGACTTGATGAGGTCGCCGGTCAGGATGAACAGCGGCAGCGCCAGCAGGCCGAAGAAGTTCAGGCCCTCGTACAGCGTGACGCCGATGTTGGCGAGGGTGAAGTCGATGACGATGCTGCCGCCGATGACCCAGAAGCCGATGACCAGGAAGATCGGCACGCCGAGCACGAACAGGGCGGTGACGCCGAGCGAAATGAGAATGATCCAGAAGCCGTCCATCTGCTTGTCCTCAGTCCCCGAAAATATTGGCTTTGAGGTCGAAAGGACGACCGGCCCGGAAGCAGCTCAGATCGCGCGTGAAGTTCTGCAGCACGCGGATGATCAGCAGGCTCCAGGCAAATGGCGTCGCCATGTAGAACCACCACTGCATGACGTCGTTGGTGCCCGACACGATCGCGAAGTTGTCGTAGGACAACCAGACCTGCTCGCTGGTGTAGAAGATGACGATGGCGGCGAAGGTGATCCACAGCACCGCATCCAGACACAGACAGGCGAACTGCCCGGCGTAGGGCATACGCAGGCGCATCTCGTCGAACCGCAGGTGGGCGCGGATCTTCACGTTGTAGGTACAGCCCAGCCAGACGATCCACAGGAACAGATAGACGGGGACCGTCGTGCTCCAGGGCTCCTGCTGGTTGAACAGGAAGCGGCGGATCACCTCCACGAAGATGATGCCCGCCATGGCCACGTAGCAGACCAGGATCACTATCTTCTCGACGTTCGCGTCGAGCCACCGTAAAGCCGCCATCTCGTTCTCGCCAGCCTGCCCAGTTTGCGCCTGTCGCTTCCGGTTCCGGTCGGAAATCCGCCGGCCCGGGCTTATCCCAAGCGGCCTTGTGATAGGTCGTTTTGAAACCTGCGGAAGAGATCCGGCGGGAAAAGGGAAAGCTGTTCTTTCCCCGCCGGTCTCGCCATAGCCCGTGTGCTTACGCCTGGGACTTCCACCAACGCCGCGGTTCGACGTTCTCCGGCAGCGTGTCCTTGGGGATCTCGCGGGCGATGTCGTAGATGAACTGGTAGGTGTCCATCCCGCCGGCCCAGCCGTTCAGACGCTCGCGCCACTGCTCCCAGTCGGCCGGATGGAATTCCGGCGAACACATCTCCTCGGCTTCCCGCTTGGCTTCGTCGCTCAGCATGGAAACCCGCGTATTGTTGTTGGCGAAGATGGTGCCCGGCATCTGCGGGTCGGAGAAGCCGACGGTCTTGACCAGGGCCGCTTCGTTGGCCGCCTGCACCTGTACCTGGGTCAGGTAGGCCGACTCCATCACCGCGTCCTGCAGATCGCCTTCCAGCTTATCGAAGACGTCGGCGTTCATCGCCGTGTGCTCGGTGCCGCAGAAGAATTCCAGGTTGATACACTGGGAGACAACCGGCGACATATTCGCGTAGGCCACCGCGGAGGCCCAGGTCTCGGCCCCGTCGATGAGGCCCTGCTTCAGGCCGTCGAGGGTTTCCTCCCAGGCGATCGGCGTCGGGTTCAGCTGCATCTTTTCCATGGCGATACGGCCGAGCTGCGTGCCGGTGACACGGTTCTTGGTACCGGCCAGCTGGCTGACGCTGGTGACCAACGGCTTGTCCGCCCACTTCAGGCCCAGCTGGATGCCGCGCAGTTCGGCATGGCTGAACAGGAAGTGCAGGTTATGGCGCTTGCGCAGGGGTTCGCGCAGCACCTTCTCGCTGCCCGGATGGTAGAGGAAGTAGTACTGCGCCGCCCGGCTCGGGAACATGTAGGCGTAGTCGAGCACGTTCAGGTAGGGCGCGCCGCCAGCGGAGTTCTGGGTCGAAGCAGCGAAGATATCGACGATGCCCTGCTGCGTCTTCTTCACGCAATCCAACTGGCCGCAGATCTGGTTGGAGCCGATGAATTCGATGCGGATGGCGCCGTCGGTGCGCTCCTCCAGGTCGGCGGCGAACTGCAGGCAGCCCGCCCGTTCGATCAGCAGGTTACGTTCGTTGAAGCCGGAGGCGCCGAACTTCAGGGTGTGTTTGGCTTCGGTCTTGAAACGTTTTTCGTAGGTCGAGTTCGCAGCCTCGGCAAGGCGCGCGAGCGAAATGGTGCCGGTTAAGGAGCCGGCCGCCAGCAAGGTCGAGGTGATGCCGTACTGCTTGGTCAGGCGCAGCAGGTCACGGCGCGATACGTGCGTCAGTTTGTCGCTAAGCATGGTTCCTCCCATTTCCCTTGGGCTTTAACCCAGGGCCGCTTGTTGATGCGGATTTCTCATTAGACGAGACTTGAAGTTTCATTATTGCGATTGCGCCGACAGAACGCAAGCGATATGTAATATTCGTGCCTCACAGGAGGCCCCAACGATCAAAAGTTGTTTTCGAAAAAGAATCGCCGGCGGGACGCAAGCGCCCCCGAGGCACCAAGGCCCGCGAGGCACCAAGCCCGCGAGGCAAAAGGGGAGGACTTCGGCAGGTGATCGCTCAGCAGCAGGCGACCGCAGCGCCGCGCGACGCGGCGGAGCATGCGTCAGCCAGCGCCCACGGCTACGACTACATCGTCGTCGGCGGCGGGGCCGCCGGCTGCGTCCTGGCCAACCGGCTGTCGGCCGATCCCGCCAAGCGGGTACTGTTGCTGGAGGCGGGGGGACGCGACTGGAATCCCTGGATCCACGTCCCCGTCGGCTACTTCAAGACCATGCACGATCCGCGCACCGACTGGTGCTACAAGACCGAGCCGGACGAGGGCCTGAACGGGCGGCGGCTCGACTGGCCGCGCGGCAAGGTGCTGGGCGGATCCTCGTCGATCAACGGCCTGCTCTACATCCGCGGTCAGAAGGAGGACTACGCCCAGTGGCGCCAGCTCGGCAACACCGGCTGGTCCTTCGACGACGTACTGCCCTACTTCAAGCGCTCGGAAGACCAGGAGCGCGGCGCCGACGACTATCACGGCTCGGGCGGTCCTCTGGCGGTCTCCAACATGCGCATCCGCCGCGAACTCTGCGACAAGTTCATCGAAGCGGCCGGCGAACTGGGCATTCCGCCGAGCGACGACTTCAACGGCGCCGCGCAGGAAGGTGCCGGCTACTTTCAGCTGACCGCGAAGAACGGCCGGCGCTGCAGCACCGCCGTCGGCTACCTGAACCCGGCGCGCAAGCGGCCCAACCTGGAAATCGTCACCCACGCCCAGCCCGAGCGGGTGCTCTTCGAAGGACGCCGCGCCGTCGGTGTCGCCTACCGCCGCAAGGGCGAAGCCTGCGAGGCACGATGCCGCGGCGAGGTGATCCTCTCCGCCGGCGCCATCGGCTCGCCGCAGATCCTCATGCTGTCGGGCGTCGGCCCCGGCGCGCATCTGCAGGATCTCGAAATTCCGGTGGTCCACGACCTGTCCGGCGTCGGCCGCAACCTGCAGGACCACCTGCAGGTGCGCATGGTGTTCAAGACCAAGGTGCCGATCACCATGAACGACCAGGTCCACAATCCGGTCAAGAAGATGCTGATGGGGCTGGACTACATCTTCTTCCGCCGCGGCCCGCTCAGCATGGGCGCCAGCCAGGTCTGCGTCTTCGCGCGCACGGGCCCGCACACGCAGACGCCGGACATCCAGTTCCACCTGCAGCCGCTCAGCGCCGACAAGCCGGGCGAGGGCCTGCACAAGTTCTCCGCCTTCACGTCATCGACCTGCCAGCTGCGCCCGGAAAGCCGCGGCACCATCGCGCTGCGCAGCCCCCACGCCAGCGACTATCCGGCGATCCACCCGAACTATCTGGCGACGGTGAAGGACCAGCAGGTGACCGTGGCCGGCATGAAGATGTCGCGCGCCTTCGCCGCCACCGACACCCTGGCGCCGCTGATCGAAAGCGAGCTGTCGCCGGGCATCGCGGCGGCCAGCGACGAGCAACTGCTGGAGGCCGCGCGCAACATCAGCCAGACCATCTACCACCCGGTCGGCACCTGCAAGATGGGCGCCGACGACACCGCCGTGGTCGACGAACGCCTGCGCGTGCGTGGGCTGGAGGGCCTGCGCGTGGTCGATGCCTCGATCATGCCGACCCTGGTCTCCGGCAATACCAACGCGCCCACCATCATGATCGCCGAAAAGGCCAGCGACATGATTCTGGCCGACGCGAGAGGCTGACGACCGAAAGCTTTAGCGCAATCGCTTCCCTGTGCCTCGCCCTCGCCTCCTTCGCGGAGACGGGGGCGATTTTCTGGGAGAAAATGGCCGGCCGGTCGTCACAACTCAGTCCGTCATGCTCGGACTTGTTCCGAGCATCCAGGGCAAAGGGTTCCCGCGTGGCCCTGGACCCTCGGGACAAGCCCGAGGGTGACAAAAAGCGTTACGGGAACTCAGTCTGCGAAATGCCCGGCGAGGCCGTCGACGACCTGCTGGTAGGCCGGCTCGCTGTCCGGGTCGAGCACCCCGTGGCGCAGCGCGAAGTGCAGGTTCACCATCGCGACGTTGAACTTGAAGTCGTCCGTATCCTTCAAACGCGCCAGCACCTCGTCCATGGTCCACAGTGAGAAGGACTCGACTTCATTGTCGTTGGGCCGCGGCACGAAGTCCGCCGGCAGTTCCAGGTCGAAGCAGAACGCCACGTCGTTGCGCAGACCCTCGGCCCGTTCGCAGACGTAGCGCAGCGCGCCGACCGGCTTGGCGCGGCAGGCCATTTCGGCCGGCACGCTGGCCTCCTCGCCGCATTCCTTCACCACGTTCTCCATCAGGCCCAGACCGATCGGCTGGCCGCCGGCGGTCAGGTGGTCCAGCTTGCCCGGCGCCACCGACTTGTTCCGCGCCCGCTTGGCGACCCAGATCCCGACACCGTCCGGCGTCTCGACGTAGCCGTTCACGTGCACGCCGTAGGCCAGCACGCCGAATAGCGGCACCGCGCCGCGCTCCATGCGGAACAACGGCGCCTCGCCCCAGCGCCGGGAAATGCCGTAGTCCTCGCCACGCCACTTGGGGATCTCGCCGGCGGCGTGGAGTTCTCCGAGGGCTTCCTCCAGCACCGCCGAGCGCGACTCGAAATCGCCGTAGCGCGCGGGCAGCAGGACGGCGGCATCGGTTACCGTAAAGGTCTTGGGGAAATCCTTCAGTCGCCGCGCGAAATCGTGCGTCACCCAGCCCAGCGGTCCCCGTCCAGCTTGGGAGGACTCGCCCTCCAGCACGAAGGGGCGATACTTCTCCGGCTGCCACGTGTGGCAGGTCCTGATGCGGTCGAGGTAGCTCATGGCGCGGAAAGTAGGCCCTTCGGCCGGCAAAGGCCACGGGCTATTGCGTCGCGGTGCGGCCCCGCCGCAGCGGCCCGGTCAGGCGCAGACGCTGGCTGGATATAGACCCGGGCTAAAGGCAGCCGCCCACAAGATGCAGACGGCGCTCAGTTGCAGACAAAATTCACCAGATAGCCTTCGCCGGCGGTGCGGTGCTCGTTCAGGTGGGCCGAGCGGCCGTACTCCCGCGCGCAGTAGACCTGGGCAATCTTGGTCATCTGCGGCAGAGCCTGAGCGTCCTGATAGCGCAGGGTCACGTGGAGGGGTTCCTGGATCCAGGTCGCCGCGGCGGTGCTGATCGCCAGGAGACCAAGGCCTGCAATCGGTGCGAAGGCTGTTAGTGCGCGCATGAAGTTTCCCCTTGCTGGTCGCATGTGCGCTTACGCAGATGCGAGATGGGAGTCGCGGACTAATGCGGATCCCCGGCAAGAGTTCCCGGCGGGCGAGAATTTTCGCTGACCATCCCTTCTTGTATGAGGAACGATTGCTGTATACCCATGACCTCTCCCACAAAGGGGAAAACCGGCTTGTGGCGGCTGGCCGATGCAGGAGACAAGGGGTGTGACCGACAACGATCTCGCCTGGCGGGCCGAGGAAGCCTGCATGAACGCCTGGCCGTCGCCGCGGCAGGCCGTCTTCGGCGGCTGGCTGCTGCGCGCCGCGGGCGGGGCGATCCGGCGCGCCAATTCGGTGAATCCGCTGCGCGGCTGCAACGGCGACGCGCAGGCGGTGATCCCCGTCGCCGAGGCGCTCTATGGGGCCCTGGGGCAAACGCCCCTGTTCCGCATCCCCTCGCTCGTCGGAAGCCCGCCGCTTGAGAGAATGGAAGGCACTTTGGAGAGCGCGGGCTATACCGCCGAAGGCCACACCCTGACGCTCTTTGCCGAGCTCACGCGGGGCGCGGCTGCTGCCGGCGGCGACGTCGAGCTGTTGCCGCAGGCCAGTGGTGCATGGCTGGACGCCCGCGCGCGGATGAGCGGTATCGACGCGGCCGAGCGTCAGAGCTACGAAGCCATGCTGGACAGCATCCTGTTGCCGAGGGTCTTCGCGGCAGCAAGGGACGACGGACAGATCGCCTCTGTCGCCTACGCTGTGGTCTTGGACGGCCTGGCGGTCATCGAGTCGGTGATCACCGATCCCGCATTGCGCCAGCGCGGCCTCGCCCGGCGCAGCGTCGGCACGCTGCTGGACTGGGCGCGCGCTTGCGGAGCCCGGGGCGCCTGCCTGCAAGTGGTCGCCGACAACCCCCCGGCCCTGAAGCTTTATCGGTCTCTCGGTTTCGACAGGGAACTTTACCGCTACCACTACCGCCGCAAGGACGCCGCAAAGGCGCCGCGATAAAAATCAGCGGCGCCCCGCGCGTCAGCGGCAGGCGAAGGAAATCTGGTAGCCGTTCTGGGTGCGATCTTTGCTGAGTTCGACGGCGTCCTTGCCGTAGGCCTCCTCGCAATAGTTGTCGGCGTACTCGGCAACCAGGGCGCGGTCCGCGGAGTCGATATAGCTATAGCTGATCGCCGGCTCGTTCTGCGGCGGCGGCTCGCCATCGTTCCGGGGGCTGGCACAGGCGGCCGGCAACAAGGCCAGCGCCGCCATACAGGCGGCAATCTTCAGGGTGCGCATCGTACTCTCCAACGGCTGTGATCTTGGGGCTGCAATCTTGTGTCGGAGTCTTCAACGCCCGAGAACGCGACGGGTTCCAGCGGCCATCCGCCCCCTAGCGCTGTCCCACGTGCTTTTGCGACGTCAGCACCGTCTCGACCTGGAAGACCTGGCGCAGGCAGCGGGCGATGTAGTCGCCGGTCTCGACGTCCAGGCCGTTCACCTGCACGTCGATGGAGAGGTCGCCGCCGTCCTTTCCGGTGACATCGCTGTGCCAGCGGGTCGGCACCAGGCCGCGCTTGGCGAAGAGCTGCAGCACCCGCGGCATGACGCCCGGTTCGGCCTCGGCGAGGATGGAAAAGCAGTAGACTGTCTCGACCACCGCCAGCGGCGCTGAAGCGGGAGACTGTGAAGTTAAGTCGGAAAGGGAACTCTGAGCGGCCATGGATCGGCCCTCCTGTACGGTCACACCAGAAAACGAATCACAAACTCCCGACTACCCTTTGGGCGCCGGGTCCGTAATTCGAATGGTGATGCCGAACAGTCGGTTTGTGCTCATAGTCCGCGGATAAAACGCCCTGGCAGGGGAAATGTCAATCGTGACGCATGAAAAAGCGTGGCGGATCAGGCGTTAACCACGCAGGCCCCTGCGCCCCCTATAGGCCGCCGCCCCGGCATCGAGTGCCGGGACGGCGGTAGCGTGTTGCCGATCTCTATTCTTCCCACACCAGGCGGCGCTGGCGCAGCATGGCTTCTTCGAAGGAGCCCTGGTAGCGCGCCGCCTTCTTGGTGAAGGCCATGAAGGAGGCGTGGATCCGGCCGGTCAGGTCGTCGGTCTGGCCGATCTCGCCGACCACCTCCATGGTCAGCTTGCCGAGGCGCTGGACGATCTCGTCGGAGAAGCTGCGCAGCTCGACACCATAGTCAGCCAGCAGCGGGCCGAAGGCCTCGATGTTGTGGTAGGTGAAGTCGGTCGAGGTGTCCTGCGCCGTGGCCGCCGCGGCATAGCGCACGATGGCCTGCAGGTCCGCCGGCAGGGCCTGGAACTTCGCCTTGTTGACGGAAATCTCCAGGCTCGGCCCCGGCTCGTGGAAGGCCGGGACGTAGTAATACTTGGCGACCTTCTGCAGGCCGAAGGCAATGTCGTTCCACGGCCCGATCCACTCCGCCGCGTCGATGGCACCGGACTGCATGGCCGGCAGGATCTCGCCCGGCGGCAGCAGCAGCACGGTCGAGCCGGCGCGGCGCAGCACCTCGCCGCCCAGGCCGGCCATGCGGATCTTCAGGCCCTGCAGGTCTTCCCAGGTGTTGATCTCGCGGGCGAACCAGCCGCCCGCCTGCACGCAGCTCGATCCGGCGAAGAACGGCTGAATGCCGAAGTCGTCATAGGCTTCCTCCCACAGCTGCTGGCCGCCGCCGTAGGTCAGCCACGCCGGCAGCTCGATCACGTTGAGGCCGAAGGGGATGGTGGTGAAATAGTTGAAGGCCTTGGACTTGCCGACCCAGTAGTACGGTGTGCCGTGCAGCAGGTCCGCCGTGCCGCTCTGCACCGCATCGAAGCTCTCGAAGGGCGGCACCAGTTCGCCGGCGGCATAGAGCTTGATGGTCAGGCGCCCGCCGCTCATCTCGTTCACCCGCTGGGTGAAGCGCTCGGCGTTCACGCCGACGCCCGGCGCGCCCTTGGGCCAGGGCATCACCATGGCCCACTCGATGCGCTCCTGCGCGATGGCCGGCGCGGCCAGGGTAGTGGAAGCGGCGGCCGCGGCACCGGTCACTGCCAGGCCCGCGCCCTTCACGAATTCACGGCGTTTCATCTTGTCTCCTCCCGGGAGCGTTTCATTTGCGCGGGAGATTAGCGGGCTTCCCCCTGGATTGCCATGGGCGGAATGCCATGGCCCACCGCGCCCTTGGCCCATCCTTCGAGACGCCACCTGACGGCGGCTCCTCAGGATGAGGTCCGAGACACTGCCTCATCCTGAGGAGCGCCGCGCCGCGGCGCGTCTCGAAGGATGCGACGCCAAGGTCCGGACTCCCCGTGGCCGCTAAGCCGCCTCCTGGGTCGTCCGGTCGACGCTCTCGACGATGTCGGCCAGGCTGGCGGTCAGGTCATAGTCCTTGGGGGTGTAGACGGCGGCGACACCGGCTTTCTTCAGGGCAGCGGCATCCTCCGGCGGGATGATGCCACCGACCACCAGCGGCACGCGGCCGATCCCGGCCTTTTCCATGCGCTCCAGCACTTCCATCACCAGGGCGACGTGGGAGCCGGAGAGGATCGACAGGCCGACCACGTGGACGCCCTCCTCCAGCGCCGCGCCGACGATCTGGGCCGGGGTCAGCCGGATACCCTCGTAGACCACCTCGAAGCCGGCGTCGCGGGCGCGCACGGCGATCTGCTCGGCGCCGTTGGAATGGCCGTCCAGGCCGGGCTTGCCGACCAGCATCTTCAGGCGGCGGCCAAGCCGGCGCGACACCGTCTCGACCCGGGCACGCACCGGCGCCAGGGCGTCGGCCTCCTCCGGCTGGCTGACGGCGCCGCCGACCCCGGTCGGCGCGCGGAACTCGCCGAAGACCTTGCGCAGCACCGCGCCCCACTCGCCGGTGGTGACCCCGGCATGGGCGCAGGCGATAGAAGGCTCCATGATGTTGGTGCCGTCGCGCGCGGCGGTCTCCAGGGCGGCCAGCGCCGCCTCGACGGCCTTGCCGTCACGCGCATGACGCCAGGCTTCCAGGTTCGCCAGTTGACCGGCCTCGGCCTCCAGGTCCGGCGCCAGGAAGCCGCCGTCGGCCCCGGCCACCAGCGGCGAGGGCTCGCTGTCCTTGTAGGCGTTCACGCCGATCACGGTCTGCGCACCGCTTTCGATGGCCTCCAGCCGCTTGGCGGCGCTCTCGACCAGCTGTTCCTTCATGTAGGCGTTCTCGACCCCGGCGATGGCGCCGCCCATGGCGTCGATACGGGCCAGCTCGGCCCGCGCCTGGCCCTTCAGTTCGTCGACCTTGGCGGCGATCACCGTCGAGCCGTCGAAGATGTCCTCGTATTCCAGCAGGTCGGTCTCGAAGGCGAGGATCTGCTGCAGGCGCAGCGACCACTGCTGGTCCCAAGGCCGCGGCAGGCCCAGCGCCGCGTTCCAGGCCGGCAGTTGCACGGCGCGGGCCCGCGCGTTCTTCGACAGGGTGACCGCCAGCATCTCCAGCAGGATTCGGTAGACGTTGTTTTCCGGCTGCTGCTCTGTCAGGCCCAGGGAGTGCACCTGCACGCCGTAGCGGAAGCGGCGGTATTTCTCCTCCTCGATGCCGTAGCGCTCGCGGCAGATCTCGTCCCACAGTTCGGTGAAGGCCCGCATCTTGCACAACTCGGTGACGAAGCGCAGGCCGGCGTTAACGAAGAAGGAAATACGCCCGACGACCCGCGGGAAGTCGGCGTCCGGCACCTGGCCCGACGTCTTCAGCGCGTCGAGCACGGCGACCGCCGTGGCCAGCGCGAAGGCCAGTTCCTGCACCGGTGTCGCCCCGGCCTCCTGCAGGTGATAGGAGCAGACGTTGGTCGGGTTCCACTTCGGCACTTCGCCGTAGGTGAAGGCGATCACGTCGGTGATCAGCTTCAGCGAGGGTTCCGGCGGGAAGATGTAGGTCCCGCGCGACAGGTACTCCTTGATGATGTCGTTCTGCACCGTGCCGGTCAGGTCGCCGCGCGCCGCGCCCTGCTTTTCCGCGCAGGCGATGTAGAGCGCCAGCAGCCAGGGCGCCGTCGCGTTGATCGTCATCGAGGTGTTCATGCGGTCCAGCGGGATGCCGTCGAACAGCTTCTCCATGTCGCCCAGGTGGCTGATCGGCACACCGACCTTGCCGACCTCGCCCTTGGCCAGCGGGTGGTCGGAGTCGTAGCCGGTCTGGGTCGGCAGGTCGAAGGCCACCGACAGGCCGGTCTGCCCGCGCGCCAGGTTCTTTCGGTAGAGGGCGTTGGAAGCCTCGGCGGTGGAATGACCGGCATAGGTGCGGATCAGCCAGGGCCTATCGCGCTCCCGCGCCAGAAGGGGGTCGCGCCTGGCCTGGTCCGCCGCCCCGCCAGTCTCGGTCTCAGTCTTGTCGCTCGTCATCCTCACACCGCCCTGCTGTCGGTTACACTGTCTTTTCCCGTCGTCCCCGGCTTTGCTGCAGCGCACCAAAGACGCCGGAGCCAACCAATTCTAGGTTATCATATTTCGCCTGAAAGCCAAAAATGACAGAAAGTTCCAAAAAAATCGCCTATAACGCAAAAAACAGTACCGTTGTGCGTTGCAAAAAACCGATCGAACGTCTATGAGTCAAGAAAAATACGGCACTGTATATGGCTATTCCCGGTCGTCAGGCGCAGTTTTCCGCGCCTTTGCGGCCACAGCCACCGCAGATGCGAAGGATTGGCAGGGCGGCCCCCGAAACGAAACGGCGGGGCCGGCGATAATTGGAGGGTTTGAGTGATGGCCAAAGTGCTAGCGGGTGCCCCCGGGGGGTCGGGCAAGGGCGCTGAGACCGAGGCGCCGAAACAGCCGCTGAAGGATCTCTACGAGGTCGGCGAGATTCCGCCGCTGGGCCATGTCCCGGCCAAGATGCACGCCTGGGTGATCCGGCGCGAGCGCCACGGCGAGCCCGAGCAGGCCATGCAGGTGGAGGTGGTCGACACCCCGGCCCTGGACAGCCACGACGTGCTGGTCATGGTGATGGCCGCCGGCGTGAACTACAACGGCGTATGGGCCGGCCTCGGCGTGCCGATCTCGCCCTTCGACGTGCACAAGGCGCCCTATCATATCGCCGGGTCCGATGCGACCGGCGTGGTCTGGGCCGTCGGTTCCCAGGTGAAACGCTGGAAGGTCGGCGACGAGGTCGTCGTCCACTGTAACCAGGACGACGGCGACGACGAGGAGTGCAACGGCGGCGACCCGATGTTCTCCACCTCGCAGCGCATCTGGGGCTACGAAACCCCCGACGGCTCGTTCGCCCAGTTCGCCCGCGTGCAGGACCGCCAGCTGATGACGCGCCCGCGCCACCTGACCTGGGAGGAGAGCGGCTGCTACACCCTGACGCTGGCCACCGCCTACCGCATGCTGTTCGGCCACCGCCCGCACATCCTCAGGCCCGGCCACAACGTGCTGGTCTGGGGTGCCTCCGGCGGCCTCGGCTCGATGGCGATCCAGCTCATTGCCACCGCCGGCGCCAACGCCATCGGCGTGATCTCCGACGAGGACAAGCGCGACTTCGTCATGTCGCTGGGCGCCAAGGGCGTCATCAACCGCAAGGACTTCGACTGCTGGGGCCAGCTGCCGCCGGTCAACGGCGAGGGCTTCGGCGACTACATGAAAAAGGTGCGCGAGTTCGGCAAGGCGATCTGGCAGGTCACCGGCAAGGGCAACGACGTCGACTTCGTCTTCGAACACCCCGGCGAGCAGACCTTTCCGGTCAGCTGCATGGTGGTGAAGCGGGGCGGCATGGTGGTGTTCTGCGCCGGCACCACCGGCTACAACCTGACCTTCGACGCGCGCTTCGTGTGGATGCGTCAAAAGCGTATCCAGGGCAGCCACTTCGCCAACCTGATGCAGGCCAGCCAGGCCAACAACCTGATGGTGGAGCGCCGCATCGACCCCTGCATGTCGGAGGTCTTCGCCTGGCGCGACATCCCGCGCGCCCATACCAAGATGATGAAGAACCAGCACCGCCCCGGCAACATGGCCGTGCTGGTGCAGGCCAAGCGTCCGGGGCTGCGTACCCTGGAAGACGCCGCGGCCGACGACTAAAGAGCCGGGACCAGAGAGACGCGAGGAGAACCCCGATGGCACTGGCCTGTCTGGCAGCCGAGGCGGACCACGCCGGCGACAAGCTCGCCCGGCGCGGCTACGCCCTGATCGACGGCTCCGCGGTGGACCTGCAGCAGGCCGTCGCCGCCTTCGACAAACTGCAGGGCAACTCCGGCGAGCCCCTGAACATTTCACCGGGGCACCCGCTGATCGCGGCGCTGCTGGACCAGCCCGCCGTCGCCGACCTGCTGCGCGAGGCGGTCGGCCCTGGCGGCCCTGGCGGCCCTGGCGGCCCCGGAGCCCCCGGGGCCAGGGTGGTGCGCGGCGTGGCTTACGACCAGCAGGGCCACGCCAGTTGGTTCGTGCCCTGGCACCAGGCGGGCCGCGACGCCGAGGCGGCGCAGCGCCTGATCCTGCGCTGGCACCTGGACCTCATCGGCCCGGCCGACGGCGGCCTGCGCGTGCTGCCCGGCAGCCACCTCCGTGGCCGGCTCCCCGCCGAGGACGTCGACCGCCTCGCCGCGGAAATTCCGGCGGTCGAATTGGCGGTCTCCGCCGGCACCGTGCTGGCCCTGCGCCCCTTCCTGATCCAGGGCGCCCGCCGCCGCACCACCCGCGGCCACCGCCGTATCCTGCAGGTCGAGCTGGCGCCCCGGGTATCCCAACCCGCCGCCTGACGGCCCCGCGCTGAAATCGAGACGTGCTAAAATCAAGAGACGTAAAAGGTAGAGAGATGCCCGCCGTGCACGCCGAGGCCCGTTCCGAAAGCCTGATCCTTCCCGACCTGCTGGCGACCTGTGCCGAGGCGCTAGCCGCCGCCGAGAGCTATGGCGAGGCGGCGCGGCGTGCCGTCACCCAATTGGTCGCCCCCGGCGGCCCCTCCAACAACGGTAGGGTGGACCCGGCCCTCTTGGAGCGCGAGCAGTTCGCCGCCCACGGCTATGCGTGGCTGGCGACCTATGTCGCCGCCCTGCGCGAGATGCTGCACTGGGCCGAGCGCCTGGACGCCGCGGGGCAGTTCGGTGAGTTGGAGCAGCTCATGCTGCAGGCCACCTACGGCGAGTATCTGAATCAGATGGCCGGCGGTATCGCGCTCAGTCAGGTAGAGGTGCTGCGGCCGGGCGCCCTCGGCCTCGGCGGCGACGCCGTCGCCACCCTGCAGACATATTCGGCCGTCAAGGCGCTGTCCGGCGGCAACGGCAACGCCCTGCGCATGGCCATCGCCGGCTATCTCGCCGAGGGCAATTTCGGCGAGGCCGGTCTGGCCGACGAAATGCTGGAGATGATCCGCGACCAGTTCCGCAAGGTCGCCGACGATCACAAGGAAGCCGCCCACGACTGGCACCTGAAGGACGAGCTGATCCCGCTGGAGGTGGTCGAGCAGCTGGCCGGCCTCGGCGTCTTCGGCCTGACGGTGCCCGAGGACTTCGGCGGCTCGGGCCTCGGCAAGCTCGCCATGTGCGTGGTCACCGAGGAACTCTCACGCGGCTACATCGGCCTCGGCTCGCTCGGTACCCGTTCGGAGATCGCCGCCGAGCTGATCCGCCTGGGCGGTACCCCGGCGCAGCAGGAAAAGTGGCTGCCGCTCATCGCCTCCGGCGAGATCCTGCCGACCGCCGTGTTCACCGAGCCCAACACCGGCTCCGATCTCGGGTCCTTGCGCACCCGCGCGGTGAAAGACGGCGACACCTACAAGGTCACCGGCAACAAGACCTGGATCACCCACGCGTCCCGCAGCGACCTGATGACCCTGCTGGTGCGTACCGACCCGGACGAAGCCGGCTACCGCGGGCTTTCCATGTTTCTCGCCGAAAAGCCGCGCGGCAGCGACGCCGATCCCTTCCCCGCCGCCGGCATGACCGGCGGCGAGATCAAGGTGCTCGGCTATCGCGGCATGAAGGAATACGAACTGGGCTTCGACGGCTTCGAAGTGAAGGCCGAGAACCTCTTGGGTGGCGTCGAGGGCCAGGGCTTCAAGCAGCTGATGGCGACGTTTGAATCCGCGCGCATCCAGCCCGCCGCCCGCGCCGTCGGCGTCGCGCAGTGCGCGCTGGAACTGGGCCTCGACTACGCCAAAGACCGCAAGCAGTTCGGCAAGGCCATCGTCGCCTTCCCGCGCGTCGCCGGCAAGCTGGCCTGGATGGCGGTGGAGACCATGGTCGCGCGTCAGCTCACCTACTTCGCCGCGCGCGAAAAGGATTCGGAGCGCCGCTGCGACATCGAGGCCGGCATGGCCAAGCTGCTCGGCGCGCGCGTCGCCTGGGCCAACGCCGACAACGCCCTGCAGGTGCACGGCGGCAACGGCTACGCCGAGGAGTACAAAATCTCCCGCGTGCTGTGCGACGCGCGCATCCTCAACATTTTCGAAGGCGCCGCGGAAATTCAGGCCCAGGTGATTGCGCGGGGCCTGCTGTCAGGGCGGAATTAGCCTGCGGCGACCCCACCTACTGAAACACTGTCATCCCGGCACTTGATGCCGGGATCCAATGACCTGACCGCTTTGCTGATTTCAGTCGGATAGGGTGTCGTCCGCGGCCGCCGCCCATGGGTCCCGGGGTCAAGCCCCGGGACGACAACGGTGCTTATCCAGGGATGGTTGGCACATTGCAGTGACTGTCCATCCCCGAGCAACGTCAGAACATGGGCAAACTCTACACCCGTCCTTCTGCCTTCCTCCAGTCCATCCTCGATGAGGAGGCGCCCCTTTCGGGTGGCGAGTTTGGCGAAGCCAATCTCCGCCGGCTGATCGAAATGACCCGCGATGAAGATCGGGCGAACCGCGACTGGGCGACGTTCATCTTGTCCTCAGAGGAAGTAGACACGCCCAGCGTTCGCGATGCGCTGCTCCGCGCCGCGCAGGACGATGATCGTGCTGTCCGTGCCGAGGCGGCACTTGGCTTGGCCAAACTTGATCCAACCCTTGCCCTGCCCTTCGTGCAGCAAGGGCTTCGCGCCGACATCGTGACAGTCCCCATGCTTGAAGCCGCGGCCCTTTGCGCGCACCCGTCGCCGATTGCAGACCTGCGAATATGGGCTCAGCCTTCGGATCACACGCTGGCTGACGAGCTCGCCGCCGAAGCGCTGGAGGCCTGCGAGCGGGCCGGCGAATAACCGAAAGCCAAAGCGCCTTCGACAATCACCCGCCCACAAACACGTCGGGGGCGGTCTTTCGACCGCCCCCTCCGCGTGGCTTATCAACGTATTTGTGGCTTTTCGGGTACTTGGCTTTTCGGAACTTGAGGATTAAACGCCACCGTCGGGCAAAAGTTCCCTCGGTTTTGCGTGAAGGCCTTCGGCACCGCGAAAGGCGGTTGCTTCCGGGCTTCGCCCGCCGGTTTCTCACCAAAAATACTGTGACTGTCGGCGACCTCTGACGGCCCGCAAATTTGTTCGCGCACCTCTTGTCGCTTCGACCTACAGGATGGGCGCCACAGCCTTGCGAATTCGTGAACAACCGCCGTTGCCGCCGAACCGTCGCGGCGCCGTGGCAAGCCGCTGAAGCACAAAGCAAAGTCACCGCGCCGGGCGGTCAGCGCCGATATGACCGGCGAGTTATCCACAAGAATCTCGCCTGCCTACAAACGCTGTAGGGAAACGGGCCTCGCAGAAATCGCCCGGAAGCTTTCCAGCACGCTGAAGAGGCCACGCGCGGCACCAACAAACGGCACCGTTGTGCAGGATGCCAGCCTGCCGCCATCAGGATTTCAAACCCTCAGGTTTCTATCAGACTGCGCATTGCCGCAGCCGTCTCGGCGTCCGCCGGGAAAAAACTTTCGATGGTGAGTTCGGCGAGGCTGATGTCCAGCGCGGTACCAAAGACCGTGGTCGTACTGAGGAAGCGCAGCAGACCGGACGCGCTGCGCAGGTCGAGCGGCACGGCAACACCGCCCTGCGGATCCACCGCGACGGCCCGGTATGGCATGGCGTCCACCGGCACAGGATAGTCCTTCAGTTCATCCCGCAGGGCGATGAGCCCGCCATCGCCCGACGTCTCGATCTGGCGGGCCAGGCGCTCCAGGATATGGGCGCGCCATTGACGCAGGTTGACGATGCGCGGCGCCAGCCCGGCCGGGTGCAGGCTGAGGCGCAGCACGTTGACCGGCGGCTGCAGCAGCCGCGCATCGGCCCCGGCCAGCAGCGGTGCCACCGCGCGGTTGGCAAAGACCATCTGCCAGTGGCGGTCGACAGCGAGGGCGGGATGCGGCTCGTGGCCCGTCAGGATCAGCTCGACGGCCTCGCGCGCCGCCGCCAGGCCGGGGGCGTCGAGCGCCCGTTCCGGATAGACCGCCGCGAAGCCGGCGGCGGCCAGCAGGGCGTTGCGCTCGCGCAGGGGAATCTCCAGCTGTTCGGCAAGGCGCAGCACCATGTCGCGGCTGGGCGCCGCGCGGCCGGACTCGACGAAGCTCAGGTGACGCTGCGACACCTCCGCGCCAAGGGCGAGATCGAGCTGGCTGAGGCGCCGGCGGCGACGCCAGCCGCGCAGCAGTTCGCCCGCCGCGGAAATCTTTTTCGACGTCTCGGAGGAAACAGCCGTGGTTGTCATGGGCCAACACTAGCAGGCCGTAATTCCGCCGGTCCATTACCTGCGAGGTAATCGACCGGTGGCGCGCCCGGCCCGATGCTCCGCCGCAGACGCCGCTTCCCGCGGCGCCACCCCGGAAGAGGACCCGAACCATGACCACCTATGCCGTTGCTCACCTGCGTGAGATCGATTTCGGCGCCGCCATCATCGCGTACCTGGAAAGGATCGACGCCACCCTGGCGCCATTTGGAGGGCACTACATCGTCCACGGCGGCACCAAGACAGTGCTGGAAGGCACCTGGCCCGGCGACATCGTGATCCTCGCCTTCCCCGACCGTGCCGCTGCCGAGGCCTGGTACGCCTCGCCGGCCTACCAGGAAATTCTCGCGTTCCGCACCGATAACAGCGCCGGCGACGTCATCCTGATCGACGGCGTCGAACCGGGCCATCGCGCCATCGACCTCGTGCCGCGTCAAACGCCGCGTCAAACAGGGTGAAGCCGGCGCAGTGGCGGTCGGCGGGGCGCGAACGGAGGCTTTGCGCCATGTTGCTGGAGCAGAGCCACGGCCGGTCTTGCATCCGCAGGCCTCATGGGCCACAACCGGCCGCCGAGGTCGCCGCACCCGACTTCAGGAGCGTCACGTGATTTCACTTCTGCCCCCCTTCCGCCGGGCGACGCCCGCGGATGCCGCTGTCCTCGCCGAACTGGTGAACCATGCCGGCGAGGGCCTGCCGCTTTATCTGTGGGACAAGATCAAGGAGCCCGGCGAGACCGCCTGGGACGTCGGCCGGCGCCGCGCGGCGCGCGACGAAGGCTCGTTCTCCTATCGTAACGCCGTGATCGTCGAGCGCGACGGCCAGGCCGCCGGCAGCCTCATCGGCTACGGCATCGCCGCCGACCCGGCGCCGCTGCCCGACGACCTGCCGGCGATGTTCCGCCCGCTGCTGGAGCTGGAAAACCTAGCCCCCGATACCTGGTACGTGAACGTGCTGGCGGTCCTGCCGGCGTTCCGCGGTCTGGGGCTGGGAAGCCAGCTCCTGGCGCTGGCCGAGACAATCGGGCGCGCCGAGGGCAAGGCCGGCATGAGCATCATCGTCTCCGCCGCCAACGACGGCGCCCGGCGCCTCTACGAGCGCCAGGGCTATCGCTTCGTCGCCGAACGGCCGATGGTGAAGGAGGGGTGGCAGAACCCCGGCGAGAACTGGGTGCTGCTGGTGAAGTAGCGCTCGCTCATCCCGCCCCCGTTATCCCGCCCCCTTATCCCGCCCACGCCTGGAACAGCAGGCCGGCGATGAAGGAACCCGTCAGCGCCAGGGCGAGGTACAGCAGGAAGACGCGGAACTTCACCAGGGCGAAGACGGCGATGGCGGCGGGCAGCGAGGTGACGCCGCCGGCGACCAGGAAGGCCAGGCCCGCGCCTGGCGCCATGCCCTGGGCAACGAGGCCGCCGACCAGCGGCAGCGCGGCGTAGCCGTTCAGGTAGGCCGGCACGCCGACCAGGGTGGCGGAGACGATGGGCAGCAGCCCCTCGCCGCCCAGTGCGCCGGCGACCCACTCGGCCGGCACGTAGGCCAGCATCAGGCTCTCGATGAGGAAGGCCAGGGTCAGCCACTTGGCCAGGAACAGCGTCGTCTTCCAGCCCTCGCGGGCGAACTTGGCGACCCGGGCGTCGTCCTGCCAGAAGCGCCAGACCACCGGCTTGGCGGTGCGCACCTTGGCGCCGCCGCAGCCGCCGTTGCCGACGCCGTCGCGCAGGGGATCGCTGAGCCCGCCGGCGCTGAGCAGGCCCAGGGTGACGAAGCCGCCGAACAGGCCCAGGCCGACGGCGGCCAGGGTCTTGGCAATGGCGAACTCGCTGCCCAGCACGCCGGTGGTCAGCACGAACATCGAGGGGTCCATCACCGGCGAGGCGAGCCAGAACGCCATCACCGCCGAGAGCGGTACGCCCATGGCCAGCAACGCGGCGATCAGCGGGATGACGCCGCAGGAGCAGAACGGCGAGAGGCCGCCGGCCAGCGCGGCCAGCAGGATCATCAGCGCCGGCGATCCGGTGAAGGCGCGGGCGACCAGGTTGTCGGCGCCGGTCGCGCCGGCATAGGCGGCGATACCGATGGACAGCAGCAGGTAGGGCGCGGTGTGCAGCAGCGCGTCCAGCGCGAAGACGGTACTGTCGGCGCCCTGGACCGGATCGGCAGCAAAGGTGAGCGCCAGGATCACGGCACAGGCAAGCCAGACGCGGGCGTCGCCCCAGGCGAAGCGGACCGCTTCGAGTCCGAAATTACGTGCACGCAGGGCCAGGTCGGTCATCGCGATACCCCTAGATTTTTAGTTATTTCAGTCCGTGAAAAAATCCGCTGAAATTTCACGCAGCATCCTCCGACGACAGGCTGACGCCGGCACAGCATTGGTCGGTGAGGAAGCCGACGGTGCGGTTCATGACGTCGTAGTCGGCGCGGTTGACCACCTCGCGGCCCTGGCGGTCCTGGAGCACCAGGCCGGCGGCGACCAGGGTCGAGAGGTGATGGGCCAGGGTCGAGGCCGGCATCTCCAGATGCGCGGCGATCTCCCCCACGTTCAGCCCCGCGTCCCCCGCGCGCACCAGCAGGCGGTAGATGGCGAGGCGCGCCTCGTGGCCGAGGGCGGCCAGGGCACGGGCGATGGCGGCGTTCTGTGTCATGACCTAACCATAAAACTAGATTTATAGTTTTGTCAAGCCGCACCGATTCCGCCATGCCGCCGTCATCGGTTTGCCATGCGTCTGCCGTATAGTGGTCCGCGTGCAGCCCGTTAACACCATGATACTACAGAAATAACCCAAACACCGGACGCGCTGCGTGTAGTATGATGAGATCTCGGTGGCGAGGGGAGAAGGGCCCTCTGGGCGCTTGCGAGAAAGGCGCCGACGTGGAAACTTCTCCGCTCTTGCCGCATTGCCGATACAGCAGCACCGCTTCCCGCAACGACGGGCGGCGCAAAACGATAAAAATCACGTCCAAGAGGATCTTGCCCTTCTGATTGCCCGCCGCGGACCGCGGCGCAAGGAAGGAGCCTTTGTGCATGCTTGACCTCAGTCCGCGCGACGCCATTACCCAAACGGTCGACCGTCTGGATCCGCCCTCGGCAGAGTGGCGCCGGAACGCCGCCGCCGGGGCGCCGAGCGCCGAAAGCCATGACGCGCTGAAGGACGAGGCGGCCTGCCTGAACGCCCTGCGGGTGGTACAGCCCCCGGCAGCGCCTGAAACGGAAGCGCCGCGCCAGCTGCGCATCGCCGCCTGGAACCTGGAACGCTGCAAGCATGTCGAGGAATCCGCCCGCCTGCTGCGCCGCGCCGGCGCCGACATCTGCCTGCTGAGCGAAATGGACCTGGGCATGGCACGCTCGGGCAACCGCGACACCACCGCCGACCTGGCGGGCGAACTGGGCCTCGGCCACGCCTATGGCGTCGAGTTCATCGAACTGGGCCACGGCGACCCGCGCGAAGAAGCCGCACACGCCGACACCCCGAACCAGGCCGGCCTGCACGGCAACGCCGTCGCCACCCGCTTTGCCATCGACCGCACGGCGATGCTGCCGCTGGACGGCGGCGGCCTGTGGTTCGCCGGCGACGACGCCGGCAAGCAGCGCCGCGTCGGCGGGCGCATGGCCGTCGCCGTGCGCCACCTGCTGCCCGAGCCGCTGTGGGTCATCGCCGCACACTTCGAAAGCCGCCTCGATGCGCTGGACCGCGACCGCGAAATGCGCGTCCTGCTGGCCCACGTCGGCACCCTGTGCGGCGAGGAGCCGGTGCTGATCGGCGGCGACTTCAACTGCAAATCGATCCAGGAAGCCGGCCTGTTCGGCGAAGAGGTCCTGAAGACGCCGCACGACGGCGAGCCGATGTTCACCCGCATGGCCGAGGCCGGCTTCGACTGGTGGACCTGCAACAGCCCCGGCGTCACCACCCGCCGCCATTCCTGGCAGGATCAGGCCAACCCCCGCAAGAAGCTCGACTGGTTCTTCTCCCGCGGCCTGACCTGCAGCAGCGCCCGGGTCGTTCCGGCCGTCGACCGCAGCCGCGGCAACCTGTCCGACCACGAACTGATCCTGGTGACCCTGGAGCTGTAAGCCGCCGCGGCAAGCCTACTCTGGTGCCGGTACCGCGCCTTCTTCCTGCGCCGCCCGGCGCGCAGCCAGGCTCTTCATGCTGCCCTGGTAGGCGATGTAGTACTTGAAGATGTTACTGACGTAGCGCACGGGCTCGCGACCGACCTCCTGCGCCACCACGTATTCGACGTTGTGGAACCAACGGTTGGGATCCAGCCCCTGGGCCGCCGCCTTCTCGCGTAGCTTGGCGATGCGGTTGGGACCGGCGTTGTAAGAGGCCAAGGCGAAGAGACCGCGGTTCAGCGCGTCGAGCTCTTCGGGATGCATGTAGTGGTCGAGCATGAAGCGCATGTACTTTGTGCCGGCATGGATGTTGTTCTCAAGGCTGCTGATGTCCTTGATCCCTACATTGGGATCGGCCGCCGTGGAGGGCAGCACCTGCATAATGCCCACGGCGCCGGCATTAGACTTCACAGTCTGGTCCAGACCCGATTCCTGGTAGCCTTGGGCGATCAGCAGCAGCCAGTCGAAATTGTAGTCTTCGGCATACTCCTGGAAGACCGGCGCGGTGTCGTGGAAGCGGTCGAGGTCGTCGCCCGACAGCGCCTTATCTACCCACTTGGTGCTGCCGAAATAGCGCTTGATGAGAATGTTGCCGAGTTGGGTGCCTTTCTTCGAGGCCCGAACGAAGTCGTTCACCGCGGCGGCGAGCTGCGGCGAGTCCTTGCGAAAAGCCCAGGCAATCTGTCCGCCCTGGCGCAGCGGCACCGCGTCGTGGATCTGCAGATTGTCGAACACCCCCGCCCAGAAACCGACCTGGTGACGGTCGATGAGCACCGCCGGGATCATCTCCGCATTGACCATCTCCAGCAGATCCTCGTCGTCGAGCAGTTCGTTGGCCTCTACGATGGCAACCGGTGCCTTGCCGGCGGCTTCCAGCCGCTGGTTCAGCGCCTTTAGGCTTTCGTAATAGCTGCTCGACCTGCGGACATAGATCTCCAGCCCTTCCAGATCCTCCTCTTGCAGGAGCGGCGCCGCCGACTTTGGCGTCACCACCACCTCGCTGACATCGCTGTACAGCGGATCGCTGAAATCGACAGCGGCCTGCCGCCCCTCTGAGACCGTGAGGTTGCCGGCAGCGATGTCGCCATAGCCTTCGGCGACGCCGGAGACCAGGCGGTCGAAAGGAGTCGGGATGATCACCACCTCGACCCGCAGCGACTTCGTCTTCAGCTTCTTATTGATCTGGTCTTCGAAGGCGCGCGACAGTTCATAGGTGATGCCGCGCTGGTTCGGCCCGTCCAGGAAGTAAAATGTCTTGCTGTAGGGCACCAGCAGGCGGATCACGCGGCGCTCGGCCATGCCGTCGAGATCGCCGGTCCAGGATTTCAGCTGGAACACCGGCGCGGGCGGAGGTGTGGCCTGGTCCTGCGCGACCGCCGGCGCCGGACCGGCTGCCAGCCCCGTTGCCAGCCCCGTTACCAGCAGGGCGCGGACGAACGAGAGCCCGCTCAGCGGCGCGCAAAGCCGCCGGCAAAACAGGGAACACACCAACATGGACATCGGCTGTATCCTCCGGCAATGCCCCCCGACAGTCCCGCCAGACTAGCAGATATATAATCAACTTGATAAGGCCTCTTCGTGTAGGACAATTCGGCTGTACTTTCGGCACAGGCCCTGTCTTTGCTGGAAGAGCACACCGCTGAAAGCCAGGAGTTGAAACCATGCTCGCCGTGAACCCGGAACTCTTCGCCGGCTACATCCTGGCCGTCATCGTGCTGATCCTCATGCCGGGTCCGATCGTCACCCTGGTGATCGCCAACTCCCTGGCCTACGGGCAGCGTACGGGCCTGGCGACCGTGGCCGGCGCGAGCAGCGGCAATGCCATGCTGGTCGCCGCGGGCGCCCTGGGCCTCACCACGGTACTGGCCATCGCCGCCGACCTCTTCGAGGTGCTGCGCTGGGGCGGCGTCGCCTATCTGGTCTATCTGGGTATCAAGCAGTGGCGCCAGGTCTTCACCGCCGGCGGGGTGCCGATGATGCCGCCGATGCGCTCTAAGAAAGGCGTATTCTGGCAGGGCGTGGTGGTCGCCCTCACCAATCCCAAGACGATCTTCTTTTACGCCGCCTTCTTTCCGCAGTTCGTCGACCCGCAGTTGGCCGTGGGCCCGCAGCTGGTCGCCATGTCGATCGCCATGGTGATCATCGCCACCTCGCTGGACAGCCTCTATGCGGTCCTGGCCGGGCGGGCGCGCAACCTCTTTGCCTCGGCCCGGGCCAACAAGGTCCGCCACGGCATCACCGGCACCCTGCTGCTGGGCACCGGCCTGGGCCTGGCACTGGCGCGGCGTTAGTCCGCCACTGTGGGCGGCGGCGCGTAGACCGGCCAGCTCTCGCCCCAGACGAAGAGTTCGTAGCCACCGTCTTCACCGGGCGAGCTGTCGAGATCCAGCATGATACCCTGGTCACCGCCGGGGCTGGCCGCGAAGACGGTGTCGCCGTCGAAATGCACCAGCTCCAGCGCCTTGTTCCAAAAGGCCGCCAGCCGCAACTGCAGGCCGCCCACGAACCAATAGCGTCTGAGAAAGACGAGGCAATCCTGGTCGGGAAAGCGTTCCTGCGCCGACGCCAGCATCGCTGCCACCTCCGCCTGGTTGACGCGGCCCGTGGCATGACTGGGCCGCGCGCCGGCGCCAATGAGGTCATACAGCGCTACCGACTCCTCAATGGGTAAATAGCGCGGACGCACCAACCCGCACGCCTTCGCCAGATCAAGCTCGAAGCTTGCCAAGGCCATTTTCCGCTGATTGCGGATAAAAGGAAGGTGCAGTTCGGTCACATCCACCCATCATGTCGTATCCCGGCACCGGAACCATGCCATCACCCCAGCGGGTGAATTTAACTAACGGTTGAGTCGGCGCCAAGTTCCCGGCCGCTGGGCGGCCCATACAGACGGGCGGCAAATTTGCTGGCCTCCCCCCGATCCGCAGGGTTAAGGTCGCCGTCATGAAAACCTTCTTCTTCGTAGCCCTGCTGATCGCCATGTTCATCACGCTGGCCGTGCTGGCCACCGGGATCATCGGGATGGCCCGCGGCGGCGAGTTCAACGCCAAATACGGCAACAAGCTGATGCGCGCGCGCGTTATCGCCCAAGGCGTCGCCCTGGCGATCTTCGCCCTTGCCGTGCTGTTCGGCACCCAGGACTGACCCGCGAAAGCCGCGCCTCATGGTGAAACTGACCCGCATCTACACCCGGGGCGGCGACAAGGGAAAGACGGCGCTGGGCAGCGGCCAGCGTGTGGTCAAACACCATCCCCGCGTGGCCGCCTACGGCACCGTCGATGAAACCAACGCCGTGGTCGGCCTGGTCCGCCTCCATACCGCCGCCCCGCAGGCCCTAGGTTCCGGCCCGAACGCCGACCCGAATATCGACGCCATGATCGATGAGATTCTGGGCCGTATCCAGAACGACCTCTTCGACCTGGGCGCCGATCTGGCGACCCCCCAGGTCGAAAACCCGGAATTCCCGCCGCTGCGCATCGTGGCCGAGCAGGTCGAGCGCCTGGAGGGCGAGATCGACCGCCTGAACGCGGACCTGGCGCCGCTGAATTCCTTCGTGCTGCCCGGCGGCAGCCCGGCCGCGGCGTATCTGCACCTGGCCCGCACGGTGTCGCGCCGGGCCGAGCGCGAGATCACCGCGCTGGCCGAGAGCGAGACGATCAACCCGCAGGCCGTGCGCTACATCAACCGGGTGTCCGACCTGTTCTTCGTCATGAGCCGCTTTGTGAACGACAAGGGTGCCGGCGATGTGCTGTGGGAACCCGGCGCCACCCGGGGGGGCAAGGGGTGAGCGAAGGGCGGCGCAAACCGGCGGAAATCCTGGCCCTGCGGCGGGTCGGGTGGCGTTGACAGTATACAGCCTTGCTCCTATTGTGCGGCTGCGAGATAGGCAGAAAGAGTTTCCGTATGTCCGCCGCCCCGGCCCTGGCGCAATAAACTTGCGCGGTCCCCGGCGCCGGACTCGTTGACAGCATCAAGACAAAGGGTGGTCGCAAGGTTGCGATGAAGGTTCTCGTTCCGATCAAGCGCGTCATCGACGCCAACGTTAAGGTCCGCGTGAAGGCGGACAAGACCGGGGTGGAAACGGCCAACGTGAAGATGGCCATGAATCCCTTCTGTGAAATCGCCGTCGAAGAGGCCGTCCGCCTGAAAGAGGCCGGCGTCGCGACCGAGGTCATCGTCGTCTCCGCCGGCGCGGCCCAGGCGCAGGAGACCCTGCGCACCGGCCTGGCCATGGGCGCCGACCGCGGCATCCTGATCCAGTGCGACAGCGACCCGGAGCCGCTGGCCGTCGCCAAGCTGCTGAAGGCCGTCGTCGAGAAGGAAGGCCCCGAGCTGGTCATCCTGGGCAAGCAGGCCGTCGACAACGACAACAACCAGACCGGCCAGATGCTGGCCGCGCTGCTGGGCTGGCCGCAGGGCACCTTCATCTCCAAGGTCGAAAAGACCGACGGCACGCTGAACATCACCCGCGAGGTGGATGGCGGCCTGGAGAAGCTGGAACTGAAGCTGCCCGCCGTGGTCACCACCGACCTGCGCCTGAACGAGCCGCGCTATGCCTCGCTGCCCAATATCATGAAGGCAAAGAAGAAGCCGATCGACACGATGACCCCGGGCGACCTGGGCGTCGACGTCAGCGCGCGCGTCACCATCGTGGCGGTGAACGAGCCGCCGGCCCGTCAGGCCGGCGTGAAGGTCGCCTCCGTCGCCGAGCTGGTCGATAAACTGCGTAACGAAGCGAAGGTGATCTGATGTCCACGCTGATCGTCGCCGAGCACGACAACGCGGACGTCAAGCCCGCCACGCTCAACGCCGTCACCGCCGCCGGCCAACTGCCCGGCGACATCCATATCCTGATCGCCGGGGCCGGCTGCGACGCCGCCGCTCAGGCCGCCGCCAAGATCGCCGGCGTGACCAAGGTGCTGAAGGCCGACGACGCGGCCTATGCCCACGGCCTGGCCGAGAACGTCGCCCCGCTGGTAGCCAAGCTGGCCGCCGGTTACAGCCACGTCATCGCCGCCGCCACCACGGCCGGCAAGAACATCCTGCCGCGCGCCGCCGCCCTGCTGGACGTGCAGCAGATCTCGGACATTTCCGCCATCGAGGGCGAAGACACCTTCGTGCGGCCGATCTACGCCGGCAACGCGCTGGCCACGGTGAAGTCGGGCGACGCCATCAAGGTGCTGACCATCCGCGCCACGGCCTTCGATGCCGCCGCGGCCGAGGGCGGCAGCGCCGCCGTCGAGGCGGTCGAGAGCACCGGCGATGTCGGCCTCACCACCTTCAAGAGCCAGGAACTGACCAAGTCGGAGCGCCCGGAACTGACCACCGCCGGTGTTGTCATCTCCGGCGGCCGCGGCATGCAGAACGGCGAGAACTTCGCCATGCTGGAGCGCGTCGCCGACAAGCTGGTCGCCGCCGTGGGCGCCAGCCGCGCCGCGGTCGATGCCGGTTACGTGCCCAACGACTACCAGGTCGGCCAGACCGGCAAGGTGGTCGCGCCCGACCTCTACATCGCCGTCGGTATCTCCGGCGCCATCCAGCACCTCGCCGGCATGAAGGACTCCAAGGTCATCGTCGCCATCAACAAGGACGAAGAGGCGCCGATCTTCCAGGTCGCCGACTACGGCCTGGTGGCGGACCTCTTCGAGGCCGTGCCGGAACTGGAAAAAGAACTGGGTTAGGGACCGCCCGGGTCCGGGCCGCGCGTCGTGGGGACGGCGGCCGTATCCGGCTGACAAGCTAAAGGTATCTTGGACCACATGGCACAACAGGACGCGCCCGCCGGGGGCCCGCAAAGCAATCTGGGCGAGATCAAGTCCGTCGGCGTCATCGGCGCCGGGCAGATGGGCAGCGGCATCGCGCACGTTTCCGCCTTGGCCGGATATCAGGTAAAGCTCTCCGACGTTTCCGCGGAAGCGGCGGAAAAGGCGTTGGGCACCATCGCCCGCAACATGGACCGCCAGGTCAAGCGCAAGATCATCACCGCCGACGACAAGACCGCCGCCCTGGGCCGCATCACTTCCGGCACCGGCCTGGAGATGTTCGCCGACAGTGACATCGTCATCGAGGCGGCCAGCGAGAACGAGGAGATCAAGCGCGAGATCTTCAAGGCGCTCTGCCCGGTGCTGAAGCCGGCGGCGCTGATCTGCTCCAACACCTCGTCGATCTCGATCACCCGCCTCGCGTCGGTGACCGACCGTCCGGCCAAGTTCATGGGCATGCACTTCATGAACCCGGTGCCGCTGATGCAGCTGGTCGAACTGATCCGCGGCATCGCCACCGACGAGCCGACATTCGAAGCGGTGCGCAAACTCTCCGAACGGCTCGGCAAGACCACCGCCACGGCCGAGGACTTCCCGGCCTTCATCGTGAACCGCATCCTGCTGCCGATGATCAACGAGGCGGTCTACACCCTCTACGAGGGCGTCGGCTCGGTGGCCTCCATCGACACCGCCATGAAGCTGGGCGCCAACCACCCCATGGGCCCGCTGGAACTGGCCGACTTCATCGGCCTGGACACCTGCCTGTCGATCATGCACGTGCTCTACGACGGCCTGGCCGACAGCAAGTACCGGCCCTGCCCGCTGCTGGTGAAGTACGTCGAGGCCGGCTGGGTCGGCAAGAAGGCCGGCCGCGGCTTCTACGACTACTCCACGGATACCCCCGTCCCGACGCGCTGATCGGAGCGGCGGGTTCCCCGCCCTTCCCTCGCCGTTCTGCCGATGAGTCCTGGCCGCCCGTCGTCGGGCAAGATCGCCGGCGATCCACTTCGCCCTTGAAGCTCTACGATAAATCGATATATTTCGATATATGGACATACCAACCATCCTTGCCGCCCTGAACAACCCGGTCCGCCGACAAATTCTCGCCTGGTTGAAGGACCGCTCGAATTTCCCCCCGGCCCTGCCGGAGCACGCCGGGGTCGATGGTGTCTGTGTCGGCTACATCCAGGAAAAGGCCGGCCTCTCCCAGTCGACCGTATCGAGCTACATGGGCCTCCTGAAACAGGCAGGGCTGGTGGTTTCCGAACGCCACGGACAGTGGACCTTCTACCGCCGCAACGAAGCCGCCATAACGGCCTTCCTGAAGGCCTTCAAGGAAGACCTCGCCAAGACCTAGCGGCACCTAGCGGCCGCTGACCGGGAAACCTCCCTCCAAGGGCGCCCTGGCGCTGCAAAGAAGCGATAAATCGCAATATCTCGATGGAGAAAGCATGATCCAGGATCCGTTGAAACTTCCGAACGGGAGGGTTCTGAAGAACCGCATCGTGAAGTCCGCCATGTCGGAAGCGTTGGCCGACGCGCACAACGATCCGACGGAGGGGCTGATCGCGCTCTATGAAGAATGGAGTCGCAGCGGCGCCGCCCTCCTGATCACCGGCAATACGCCGGTCGACCGCGGGCACCTGGAACACGCCGCCAACGTGGTGCTGGACGAGACCTCCGATCCGGCGCGGACGAAACGCCTGGCCGCGGCGGCCAGGAGCGGCGGTGCGCTGGCCCTGGTGCAGATCTCCCACAGTGGCCGGCAGACCCCCGAAGCGATCAACCCGCGGCCTCTGTCGCTCTCCGACGAGGCTTTGGACCTGCCGGGCTACGGACCGCCCAGAGCCGCCGAAGAGGCCGAACTGCACACAGTCGTCGCGCGCTTTGCCCGTGCCGCCGAACTGGCGTGGCAAGCCGGTTTCGATGGCGTCGAGATTCATGCCGCCCACGGCTACCTCCTGAGATCGTCGCTCTCGCCCCGCATCAACACGCGTCGGGACCGCTGGGGAGGCTCCTTGGAAAACCGCAGCCGCCTGTTGCGCGAGGTCGTGCGCGCGGTGCGTGCCGCGACGGGCCCGGACTTCGTGGTCGCCACCAAGCTCAACTCCTCCGACTTCCAGAAGGGCGGCTTCAGCCACGCGGAGAGCCTGGAAGTCGCCCGCATGCTGGAGCGCGAAGGCATCGATTTGCTGGAAATCTCCGGCGGCAACTTCGAGACTCCGGTCGCCTATCAGCATAGCGCCCGGAAACAGAGCACCATCGCGCGGGAGGCCTACTTCCTGGACTATGCGCGCGATATCAAGAGCGCCCTGGGAATTCCGGTCATGGTCACCGGCGGTTTTCGCACCGCCGCGGCAATGAACAGCGCCCTGGCCGAAGGCGCCACCGACCTGATCGGCATGGGCCGCCCCTTCATCATGGACCCGGCCTTCCCTGCGAAGCTGCTGGCCGGAGAGATCGACGCCGCCCCGGCCCCCGAACGCCGCTTCCCGCCGGCCGAAGAACTCCCCCGGGGCGCGGTGCTCAACTGGTTCTGCCATCAGCTGGCGTTGCGCGGCATGCTGGGCCGGGCCGAGCCTTCTCTCCCCGTCGTCCAGGGCCACGCGCTGTATCTGGATAGAATTGCCGAAGCGACGGAAAAGCTGCAGGCAGCCCGTCGCACGAACACGCGGCCGTAAGTCGTCGGCCTTGGCGCCGCCAGCCTTAGGCCTCAGGTATTGGCCGGCCGCGCTAGCGGTGGACGTATTCACCGGCCGCGCTAGCGGCGAACGTATTCAAACGTCTTACCCTCGGCGTTTTCGTATCTCACCTTCAAGAGTTCGCCGGAGGGGCCGTACCAGAGGTCGCGGTCGATCCCGCCGGTCAGCTTGACGTGTTCGGCCTGCAGCTCGCCACCCTTGGCCTGGATGGTTTCCCAGCCCAGCGCGTCGCTGCGCACACGATAGACGTCGTCGCTGGCCGCCGAGAACAGCTTGCCGGCGGTCAGCCGGTCCCGGCTCCACAGGCTGTCGACCGAGACCGGGCCGTCGAGTTCTTCCTGGATGCCGTTCACGGTGCGGCTGTAATGGCCTTCCTTGCGCACGATGGAGATCTCGTATTCCTGGCCGTCGTCATTGGTCATACCGGCCAGGGATTCCAGTTCGCCGTCACGCCAGCGCTCGACGCGCTTGTGCTCGTAGCGGAACAGGGTGACGAAGGCGAACTTCACCGTCATGGCGGTCTCCACCGAGACCTTCAGGGTGTCGTCGTCCTGGGTTTCGAAGGCCAGGCGGTGCTCGCCGACCTTGCTGCCGTCGCGCAGCACGTCGAAGACCATCGGCTCCTCCGCCGCCGCCGGGCCGGCGAGGCCCGCCACACAGATCGAGAACAAGACCGCGACCGGCAGCGCCTGGCGGCGGAGACTGGCAAGCGAAGCGGCAACACCCATGGTCAGGTCCTCCCTCGCGGGACAGAGACAAACCAGACGCCTACGAACGGCTATTTTGGCGGCAGCGGCCTCAAGCTACAAGCCTGCCGTGCATTCAGGCGGTCGTATTAACGTTTTTCAACCTGAAGTGTTCGTCACGCCATCCGGCGCGCCGTCCTGGCCGCCACCATCATTCCGGTCGGGGGCGTTCTCGGGGGCGTTCTCGGGCGCGCCCTCGGGGCCACCCTCCCCCAGATAATGGCGCATGAAGGCGATGGATTCAGGCGAATCCCACGGGGCCGGGCCGACCAGGCCGGCCAGCACCCGCCCGTCACGGCCGATCAGGAAGCTGGTGGGCAGGCCCTTGAGGGCGAACTGACGGCCCATCACGCCCTTGGGGTCGAGGAACACCGGCAGCCGCTGCAGGTCGAGGCGGGCCAGGAAGGGGGCGACGACGCTGGAGCCGCCGCGGTCCTGGGAGATCGCCAGCACGGCGAAGCCCTCGTCCGCCAGGGCCGTGTGCAGGCGCTCCAGATCCGGCATCTCCGCCACGCAGGGCACACACCATGTGGCCCAGAAGTTGACCAGGACCACCTGGCCGCGGAAATCGGCCAGGCTGGTGCCATCGCCGTGCAGCGTCTGAAAGGCCGCGCTCGGCGCTGGCACCGGCGGGTTCGAGAAGGTAAAGTTCCGGGCGAACGGGCCCTCTGGGGCCGAGGGCGTGCCGCCGGACGCCGCCGGCTGCCCCTGCGCCCAGAGCGGTGCGGGGACAGTCGCAACCAGCGCGGCAAGCCCGACGGCCGCAAGGGTCTTTCTTATGACCCCACCTGTGGTGGACCCAACTGTGTTGAGCATGGACGCGAGAGCCTCCTAAGGGCCTGATGAACGCAAAGACCGAACAGCGAGTAACCGACAACCCGGCGGCCGAAACCAAAACGCCCGGAGCCAACAGCATGTGGGGCGGGCGCTTCGCCGCCGGCCCGGCCGCGGTGATGGAGCGGATCAACGCCTCCATCGGCTTCGACCAGCGACTCTACGCCCAGGACATCGCCGGGTCCAAGGCGCACTGCGCCATGCTGGTCCACCAGCGCATCATCGGCCAGGAAGACGGCGCGGCGATCCTCGCCGGCCTCGACCGTGTCCTGGAAGAGATCGAAGCCGGGCAGTTCGAATTCAAGGCCAGCCTGGAAGACATCCACATGAACGTGGAGGCGCGCCTCAGCGCGCTGATCGGCGAGGCCGCCGGCCGCCTGCACACCGCGCGCTCGCGCAACGACCAGGTGGCGACCGACGTGCGCCTGTGGACGCGCGACGCCGGCGACCGCCTGGAAGCCGCCCTGCGCGAACTGCAGGCCGTACTGATCGCCCAGGCCGAGGCCGAGGCCGACAGCGTGATGCCCGGCTATACCCACCTGCAGGCCGCCCAGCCGGTGACCTTCGGCCACCACATGCTGGCCTACGTGGAGATGCTGGGGCGCGACCGCGGCCGCCTGCGGGACTGCCGCAAGCGGATGAACGAATGCCCCCTGGGTGCCGCCGCCCTGGCCGGCACCTCCTTCGACATCGACCGCCACGCGACGGCGGCGGCGCTGGACTTCGACCACCCGATGGCCAATTCCATCGACGCCGTGTCCGACCGCGACTACGTGCTGGAGTACCTCGCCGCCGGGTCGATCCTGGCGCTGCACCTGTCGCGCCTGTCGGAGGAGATCGTGCTGTGGTGTTCGGCCGGCTTCCGCTTCGTCACCCTGTCGGACGCCTACACCACCGGCAGCTCGATCATGCCGCAGAAGCGCAACCCCGACGCCGCCGAGCTGATCCGCGGCAAGGCCGGCCGGGTGATCGGCGCCCTCAACAGCCTGCTGATCGTCATGAAGGGGCTGCCGCTGTCCTACGGCAAGGACATGCAGGAGGACAAGGAGCCGCTGTTCGACGCCGCCGACACCCTGGAGCTCTGCGTCGCCGCGATGACCGGCATGATCGCCGACATGAAGGCCAACCGGGCCAACCTGAAGGCGGCCACGGCCCACGGATTCCTGACCGCGACCGACTTGGCCGACTGGCTGGTCCGCGTGCTGGGCATGCCGTTCCGCCAGGCCCACCATGTGACCGGCAGCATCGTAAAGCTGGCCGAGGACCGCGACTGCGGCATCGAGGCCCTGGCACTGGCCGACATGCAAGCCGTTGAGCCGGGCATCACCGAGGACATCTTCACCGTGCTCTCCGTCGAGAACGCGGCCGCCAGCCGGATGAGCGCCGGCGGCACCGCGCCCGAGCGGGTGCGCGAGGCCGTCGCCGCCGCCAAGGAGCGTTTTCTATGACCGCAAGCTTCCCGCGCCTGCTGCTGACCGTTGCCCTCGCGGCGGGGCTGGCCTTCGGCATCGCCGCCTGCGGCAAGAAGGGCTCGCCCAAACCGCCGGCCGGCGAGGAAAAGCTCTACACCTATCCGAACGCCTATCCGGCACCGGAAACCGTGGAGCCCAAGGGCGGCGAGGCGCCGGACGCCGGCCCGCTGTCGATCTTCACCGACGGTAACCGCACCAAGACAAAGAATTACTGAGACAGCCGATGAGCAATCGTTATTTCAGCTACCGCGACGGGCGGCTGCACGCCTCCGGGGTCGCCCTGGAGACCCTGGCGACGGAAGTCGGCACGCCGTTCTACTGCTATTCCGCCGACGCGCTGGAGCACAGCTACAAGCACTTCGCCCAAGCCCTGGCCGGCCTGCCGGCGACCATCTGCTATGCCCTGAAGGCCAATTCCAACCAGGCGGTGATCGCCACCTTCGCGGCGCTGGGCGCCGGCGCCGACGTGGTCTCGGAAGGCGAACTGCGCCGCGCCCTGGCCGCCGGCGTGCCGCCGCACAAGATCGTCTTCGCCGGGGTCGGCAAGACCGCGCGCGAACTGGCCGCCGGGCTGGACGCCGGCATCATGCAGTTCAACGTGGAATCGCTGTCGGAACTGAAGCTGCTGTCCGAAGTGGCGGTCGCCCGCGGCGTCACCGCACCGGTCGCCCTGCGGGTGAACCCTGACGTCGACGCCGGCACCCACGCCAAGATCACCACCGGGCGCGCCGATTCCAAGTTCGGCATCGATGCCGCCGAGGCACGCGCGTTCCTGCTCGCCAACCGGGACATCCCGGGTATCCGGGTCGAAAGCCTGGCGGTGCACATCGGCTCGCAGTTGACCGACATCGCGCCCTACCGCCTCGCCTTCGAGCGCCTGATCGCGCTGTACAAGGAACTGCGCGCCGCCGGGCTGCCGCTGAAACGCCTGGATTTCGGCGGCGGCAGCGGCATCAGCTACCAGCATGGGCCCCTGACCGAAGAGGGCGATGGCGAAGAGGTCCGCGCCGCCGACGCCCGGGTCAGCGCTTACGCCGAGATGGTGCGCGGCCTCGTTGAAGGACTCGACGCCGAATTCGTCTTCGAGCCGGGCCGCCTGCTGGTCGGCAACGCCGGCGTGCTGGTGACCCGCGTGCTGTTCGTGAAGGACAACGGGCCGCGCCGCTTCGTCATCATCGACGCGGCGATGAACGACCTGCTGCGCCCGTCGCTGTACGATGCCTGGCACGAGATCGTGCCGCTGAACGCCCCGGCCCCGGGGGCCGCCCTGCGGCCGGTCGACGTGGTCGGCCCGATCTGCGAATCGACCGACACCTTCGCCAAGCAGCGGCCGCTGCCGCCGGTCGCCGAAGGCGACCTGCTTTCCTTCTCCTCGGCTGGCGCGTACAGCTTTGTGATGGCGTCCACCTACAATTCGCGGCTCTTGGCCCCGGAAATCCTGGTGCGCGGCGACCGTCATGCCCTAGTGCGCGCGCGCATGGACTATGACACAATGATCGGACAGGACCGTTTGCCGGACTGGCTGGACCAGCAGAATGACCGGCAGGCGCAAGAGGCCCGCGCGCAAAAGAATCTTGCCCGAAAAACAGGGGAGACGCGCGGCGCGGCCTAGGATCCGCCCCGCAGCGCCCTAATGTTAGAAAGGGCCGCTGCGGCGCAGAAGACATAGCCTGCGGCTTGTTCGGGGGCGTCACCGCAGGCGCCTGGACGAAGGACAGGATGCACGCATGAGCGATACCGAGCGCAGGCGCCCCTCCGCCGACCCCCAACGTGGCGACTCCCCCCGTGACGACTCCCCCAAGGCCCTGGCGCGCTTCGGCCTGCTGCTGGCCCTGGCGCGCGGCGCCGTCGCCTGGGAAACCCTGTGGCCCGCCCTGTGGCCGGTGTTCGGCGTCATCGGCGTGTTCCTTGCCGTGGCGCTGTACGGCCTGCTGCCGGCCCTGAACGGCTGGCTGCACAGCCTGGCCCTGGCCGGCTTCGTGCTGGCGTTCCTGGGCGCCCTGGCGCACGCCGCCCGCCGCATCACCCTGCCCGACCTGCAGGCCGGCAAACGCCGGCTGGAACGCGACAGCGGCCTCGACCACCGCCCGCTCACCGCCCTCGACGACGCCATGGCGACCGGCAGCGGCGATGTTCAGGCGCAGGCGCTGTGGCGGGCCCACCAGCGCCGCGTCATCGCCCGCCTGAAGGGCCTGCGCGTCAGCCTGCCGCGCCCCGGGATGGCCGCCGTCGACCCCTGGGCCTTGCGCGGCCTCGTCGTGCTGCTGGTCGCGGTCGGCTTCGCCGCCAGCGACGGCAACGTCGGCGGGCGCCTGGCCGCTGCGGTGGCGCCCAGCTTCAACCGAATCGCCCAGTTGCCACCCAGCCTGGATGCCTGGATCAATCCGCCGGCCTACACCGGCATGGCGCCGGTCTACCTGGAGGCCACCCCCCAAACAGCCGCCGCCGGCGAGGTCCCGGCCGAGGCCCAGGATAACGCCGAGATACCTCCGGCCGCCCAGAATGCTCCCCAGAGTTCCCCCGAAAACCTGCTGCGCATCCCGGTCGGCAGCGTGCTGCTGGCCCAGGTCCAGGGCGGCGAAGGCGAGCCCAGCCTGCAGGTCGGCACCGCCACCCGGCCCTTCGAGAACTTCGCCCACGAGGCCTACCGCCTGGAGCACAGCCTGACCGAGGGCGACCGCCTGGCCATCGTGCAGAACGGCGAGACCCTGGCGTCCTGGCCGCTGGAACTGGTGCCCGACAACCCGCCGGAGATCGTCTTCCAGTCCGCCCCGTCGCGCACCGAACGCGCCGCCCTGCGCATGACCTACGAGGCCAAGGACGACTACGGCCTGGCCACGGTGAAGGCGGAGGTCCGCCGTCTCGACCAGCCCGAACTGGCGCCGCTGGTGCTCGACATGGTGGTGCCCGCCGCCACCGCCGATACCGGCGAAGCGACCAGCTATCACGACCTGACACCGCACCCCTGGGCCGGCCTGGCGGTGGAGATCCAGCTGGTGGCCCGCGACCAGGCGGGCCAGGAGGGCCGCAGCGAGGCGCTGCGCACGGTGATCCCGGAGCGCATCTTCAACCATCCGGTGGCCCGCGCCCTGGTCGAGCTGCGCAAGCAGCTGACCCTGAACCCGGAGCGCCGCCTGCCGGTGGTGCAGACCCTGAGCGCCATCTACGAGCACCCCGAGCACTTCTTCCACGACATCGTCGTCGCCCTGGCTATCCGCTCGGCCGAGCGGCGGCTGATCTACGACGACTCCGAAGCGGCGATCGGCGAGGTGCAGGAACTGCTGTGGGATGCCGCCTTGCGCATCGAAGAAGGCGAAATGGCGATCGCCGAACGCGAACTGCGCAGGGCACAGGAAGCGCTGATGGAAGCGCTGGCGCGCGACGCCGACGACGAGGAGATCGAACGCCTGATCGACGAACTGCAGCAGGCGCTCAACGATTTCCTCGACGAGATGATCCAGCAGATGCGCGACCAGATGGCGCAGGACAGCCAGCCGATGCAGAACCAGGAGCTGCCGCCGGACAGCCAGCTGCTGAACCGCCAGGACCTGATGGACATGCTGGAAAAGGCGCGCGAACTGGCCAAGGCCGGCGCCAAGGACGCCGCCCGCGAGATGCTGGCGCAACTGCGCGACATGCTGGAAAACCTGCGCGCCAATCCCTACGCCCAGCAGATGAACCAGGACATGCAGGAAGCATCGGAAATGATGCGCGACCTGGAGAACATGATGCGCGAACAACAGGAACTGCTCGACCGCAGCTTCGAGCGTTCGCAGCAGAACGGCCAGCACGGCGAAGGCCAGCAGCAGCAACCGAGCGACAACCAGGGCGACGCGCAGCGCCAGGAAGAACTGCGCCGCGGCCTCGGCGAGCTGATGCGCCAGCTGGGCGACGCGCTGGGCGAGATCCCGCGCCCGCTGGGCCGCGCCGAGCGGGAGATGCGCGATGCCCGCGATGCCCTCGGGAACGAACAGCCGGGCCAGGCGGTGCCCTCGCAGACCCGCTCGCTGGACCAGCTGCAGCAGGGCATGCAGGCGACCCTGGAACAGTTCATGGAGAAGTTCAGCCCCGGCCAGGGTGAGGGCAACGGCCAGGTCGGCGCCCGCCCGGGCGACAACCAGCGCGACCCCCTGGGCCGCGATACCCAGGAAGGCAGCGGCAACGAACTGGGCCGCAACAACGTGCAGATCCCCGACCAGATGGAACTGCGCCGCACCCGCGAGAGCGTCGACGAGCTGCGCCGCCGCCGCGGCGAGCGTGAACGCCCGCCGCTCGAGCTCGACTATCTCGACCGCCTGCTGGACCAGTTCTGAGGAAAAAGCGGAATGACGGCGGTCTGCTTTAGACCGTCACGCTCAAGCCCGTTCCACTGGCGTCCGGTTCAAGTTGGGGCCGGGCAGCGGATTCGAGTCTGAGGGTAACAGGCCGACTACGATTGGAAGTTCAAAGCCCGGGCAGCCTAGTGGCAGGTCATTCTAGTGGCAGGTCATTTCCTCGGCGGTCAGAGCCGCCTCGGCCGCCTCGCAGATTTCCTGCAGGGTGAAGGGCTTGGTGATGACCTCGCAGATCAGGACCTCGATGTTATGGGCACGCTGGCGCTCGGCCGAATAGCCGGTCATCAGCAGCACCGGCAGGGCCGGAAAGTCCTTCGCCACCTTCAGCGCCAGGCCGATGCCGTCCAGGCTGGGCATCACGATGTCGGTGATCAGCAGATCGAAGCTGTCGCGGTCCAGCGCCTCCAGCGCCTGCACGCCGTCTTCGACGGAAGTGACCTTGTGACCCCGGTGGGCCAGGGCACGGCTGACAAAGCTTTTCACGGCCATGTCGTCTTCGGCGACCAGGATTCGCGCCATGGGATCTCCGTCTCCTGAGGACTCTCGGAAGAGGCGGAAGGCGGGTAAAACTGCCGCAACCCGGCCCTTTCCTCTCCCACCAAACTGCCACCGGCGTGGTTAAGCAACGCTTAATGGCGGCCCCAAGAACCGTGGATAGAACGGAGGCCAGACGGGAAGGAAAAGCCGGACGGCGCGCGGATCAGTGCGCGGCCGGCGCCTGCGCCCCGGCAAAAGTGATGGAGAGGTTCTGCGCGCCCTGCGGCGGGTTCCGGGTCTCCGTCTGGAAGGTGACGGAACCGCCGGCGTCGAGTTCGTTGCGCGGCGACTCGAAGGTCCACTCCGCCACTGCCTCGCCGGCCGCGTTGGTCAACTGGGCGCGCAACACCGGCACCGGCTGCTTGTGGTCGGAGATATTGGCCACCATTCCGCGCACGGTGATCACGGTATCACCCCCGACCACCTCCGATTCGAGGGTCACGTTGCTCAACTGCAGCGTCGGCCCGGGCTTGGTAATGGGCACGCCGATCAGCGCGTAGACATCGGCCAACTGGGGGAATTGAGTGACGATTCGCTCACGCTCGAACCAGCCGCCGGCTGCGACTCCGCCGACGAGCAGCAGCAGGAGAACCCAGCCGACCAGGACTCCGCGGCGTTTTTTCTTCACCGGCGGCCCGGGGCGCGGACGCGGCGGCGCGGCCGCCGCCGCGGCCAGTCCGGCACGCGGGTCGTCTTCCGGCATCAGGTGCCAGCAATTGCCGCATTTGCCGCAACGGACGATACGGCCGTCGGGGCCGAGTTGCGACTCGTCGACCTGGAAGCGGATCTCGCAAGCGGGACAGGAAACGATCATGAACGACTTCGACCCTCCGGGGAGCTGTCACGATAACCTTATATGGAGGAGGTATACGCAAAGCAAGGCATCAGCAGGGGCCTTTACGGGACTGACTTGGCTATGCCATTTTCGATTCCTACCTCCGGGAAAAGGAACAGAGCACCTTGGTTCGCTTCGAGGACGTCGTGCTGCGCTACGGAAACGGGCCGGAAATCCTGAAGCGAGTCTCCCTGCAGTTCGACCCGGGATCCTACCATTTCCTGGTCGGACCGAGCGGTGCAGGCAAATCGTCGCTGCTGCGCATGATGTATCTGGCTCAGCATCCAAGCGACGGCCGAGTCGCCCTGTTCGGGCGCGACGTGGCCGGTCTCACCCGCCGCGAAACCGCGCTGATGCGGCGGCGAATCGGAGTCGTGTTCCAGGATTTCCGCCTGCTCGACCACCTGACGGCGCGGGAAAACGTCGCCCTGCCGCTGCGCGTCAGCGGCCAGGCCGCCAAGCGGGCCGACAAGGGACGCAGCAATAAGGATGTCGACGAACTGCTGACCTGGGTCGGCCTGGCCGACCACATGGACGCTTTGCCGCCGACCCTGTCGGGCGGCCAGAAACAGCGGGTCGCCATCGCCCGGGCGGTCATCGGGCGGCCCAGCCTGCTGCTGGCCGACGAGCCGACCGGCAACCTGGACGACCGCATGGCGGTGCGCCTGCTCTATCTTTTCGAGGAATTGAACAAGATCGGCACCACGGTGGTCATCGCCACCCATAACGAATCGCTGGTGCGGCGCTTCCCGCACCCGATCACCCGGCTGCGCGACGGCGCGGTCGACACCAGCGGCGAGGCCCCTGCGGCCGCTGTACCGCCGCAGGACGGGCGCTGATCATGGCCCGCAGAATGGCCCGTAGACGCAGTCAGGCCGTCCCCCTGGACCGTGATGCCTCCGGGCGCTACCTGCCGCTGCTGGTCGCCATCATGGTCTACCTGGCCGCCCTGGCGCTGGCCGGCGCCCTGGCCATGCACAAGCTGGCCGAGCGCTGGGACACCGGCCTGGCCGGAGCCCTGACCGTGCAGCTGCCGGCCGAATCGGCAGCGGGAGGCACGCAAGGCGAACCCCGGCTGGCCGCGGTGGTCGCGGCGCTGAGTGCGACGCCCGGCGTGCTGACGGTCGAGGCCATGGACAACCGCGCCATGAACGCCCTGCTGGAGCCCTGGCTGGGCGATGCGGTGCTGGCCGGCGACCTGCCGCTGCCGCACCTGATCGCCGTCACCGTCGACACCGCCGCCCCGCCGGACCTTGCCGCGCTGAACGCCAAGGTCCAGGAACTGGCGCCGGGCGCCCTGGTGGACGACCACCAGCGCTGGCTGTCGCGGCTGCTGGACCTGGCCCAGGCGGTCGAGGTGATGGCCCTGGTTGTCGTGGTGCTGGTGGTGCTGGCCGCCAGCATCATGGTCGCCTTCGTGACGCGCATGGGCCTGGCCGCCCACGAACAGGCCATCGAACTGCTGCACCTGATCGGCGCCCAGGATTCCTACGTCGCCCGGCAGTTCCAGAGCCATGCCCTCAGCTTCGGCCTGCGCGGCGGCCTGATCGGCCTGCTCTGTGCCCTGCCGACGCTCTACCTCGCCCGCCTGCTGCTGGAGCGCGTCGGCAGCGGCCTGCTGCCCGAATTGGGCTGGCGGCCCTACGAGTGGTCGCTGTTCATTCTGTTGCCGGTCGCCGCCGCCCTGGTGACCATGGTGACCGCCCGCGTCACCGTGCTGCGCACCCTGACGCGGCTGCCCTAGTGCCTGTGCCGGGCGACAGCGCGGGTGGAGCCCCGAACGGAAAGATGAAAACCGAGACGTCATGCAGTCGCGAATGCTGAGACAGGAAAGAGGCAAAGCCGCCGCACGCGGCTGGCGCCGCGTGAAGCGGCTGAGCGCCCTCGCCGTGGCGATCGTCGTGGCCTACGGCGTCGGCTTCCTGTGGTTCACCACCCTGCTGCCGACCGGGGTCGACAACGACACGCGCGTCACCGCTGCCATCGTGGTGCTGACCGGCGGCAGCGACCGCCTGGCCGTCGCCCTCGACCTGCTGAGTGCCGACAAGGGCCAAAAGCTGTTCGTCTCCGGCGTCTACCACGGCGTCGACGTGCGCCAACTGCTCGACCTCTCGCAGCACTCGCCGGAGGATCTGTCCTGCTGCGTGGTGCTGGGCTACGAGGCCGACAACACCCGCGGCAACGCCATCGAAACGGCGGCCTGGATGAAGGAGCAAGGCTTCACCTCGCTGCGCCTGGTGACGGCGACCTATCACATGCCGCGCTCGCTGCTGGAATTCCGCCGCCACATGCCGGATATCCTGATTGTCGCCCATCCGGTGTTTCCGGAGCACTTCAAGCGCGATAACTGGTGGATGTGGCCGGGCAGCAGCACCCTGCTGATCACCGAATACACCAAGTACCTGGTCGCCCTGGTACGCGGCCTCTTCGATCCCGCCCTCGGCTACCTGGAAGCGGCTCTGAAATGAGGGGCGCCGACCCAGAGGCCAATACACGGGCCAACACAGGGGCCAACACAGGGGCCGCACCATGAAGGTGCTGCGCTCGCTGCTGTTCAACGCATTCTTCTATGGCTGGACGGCGCTGTGCGTGGTCGCCGGACTGCCGCTGCTGTTCGGCCCGCGCGCCGGAATCTACCATCTCGGCCGTGTCTGGGCGCGGCCGATCCTGGCCGCCCTCGCCGTCCTCTGCGGCCTGCGCTACCAGGTCCGCGGACAGGAAAACCTGCCGGAGGGTGCCGTGCTGGTCGCCGCCAAGCACCAGTCCGCCTGGGATACCATCATCTTTTCCGTTCTGCTATGGGATCACAGCTTCGTTCTGAAGCAGGAACTGACCCGCATTCCGCTGTTCGGCTTTTACCTGATCCGCGCGGGCCTCATCCCGGTCGACCGCAAGGGCGGCGCCAAGGCCCTGCGCAAGATGGTCGCCGCCGCCAAGCGGGTCGCCGCACAGGGACGGCCCATCGTGATCTTCCCGGAGGGTACCCGGGTGGCCCCGGAGCAGCAGCAGCCCTACCAGTCGGGCGTCGCGGCGCTCTATGGCCAGTTGCAGGTGCCGGTGGTGCCGGTGGCGCTCAACTCCGGGGTGTTCTGGCGCCGCAACAGCTTCTGGAAACGGCCCGGCACCATCACCCTGGAGTTCCTGCCGGCGATCCCGCCGGGCCTGCAGCGCAAGACCTTCCTGGCCCGGCTGGAGCAGGCCATCGCGGGGCGCAGCCGCGCCCTCGCCCAGACGGCCGGGGCAGAACTCACTCGCGAACGCAAGCCCTTGACCGAAAATTAGCTGTGCGCAGAGTTGTGGATAGCTTTTAGCGCCGACGCCGCCGCCACAGATTCGCGCTTGCCAAAGTGGAATCTTAAGACGACTCGGCCAGATTGAAACGAAGCAGGAACACTCGCTTGACCAGCTTGCCGGACAGTCCTATCGTCACGCGAGCATTTCTGCCAAATATTGACGCGTTAGCCGCGATCGACGGCCCGCGAGAGGCTGTGAAATGACCAAACTGACGGCTCTGTCGCAGGAAATCTGGGACCTGAAGTACCGCCTGAAGACGGCGGCGGGCGAGCCTGTGGACAAAACCGTCGCGGACTCCTGGCGGCGCATCGCCCGCGCCCTGGCCGCGGCGGAATCTGACCAAACGGTCAAAAACTCAATTGAATCAAGATTCTTCGAAGCGCTGGAGGATTTCCGTTTCCTGCCCGCCGGACGCATCCAGGCCGGCGCCGGAACCGCGCGCAACGTCACCCTGTTCAACTGCTTCGTCATGGGGGCCATCCCCGACGACATGGGCGGCATTTTCGAGCACCTGAAGGAAGCCGCCCTGACCATGCAGCAGGGCGGTGGCATCGGCTACGACTTCTCCACCCTCCGGCCCAAGGGCGCGGTGGTGCACGGCATCGGTGCCGACGCCTCCGGCCCCTTGAGCTTCATGGACGTGTGGGATGCCATGTGCCGCACCATCATGTCCGCCGGATCGCGCCGCGGCGCCATGATGGCGACGCTGGCCTGCGACCACCCGGACATCGAGGCCTTCGTCACCGCCAAGCAGGAGCCGGGACGGCTCAGCATGTTCAATCTGTCGGTGCTGGTCAGCGACGCCTTCATGCAGGCGGTACGCGAGGACCAGCCCTGGGACCTGACCTTCGCCGGCACCGTCTACCGCACCGTCCCGGCGCGCGACCTGTGGGACAAGATCATGCGGGCGACCTACGCCGCCGCCGAACCGGGCGTGATCTTCATCGACCGCATCAACCAGCGCAACAACCTGCACTACTGCGAATCCATCCGCGCCACCAATCCCTGCGGCGAGCAGCCGCTGCCGCCCTACGGCGCCTGCCTGCTGGGTTCGGTGAACCTGATGGCGCTGGTGAAGCGCCCCTTCGAGGACGGCGCCGATGTCGACCTCGATGCGCTGGCCGAGCTGGTGCCGACGGCGGTGCGTATGCTCGACGACGCCATCGAGGTGTCGCGTTTTCCCCTGGCGGCGCAGCATCAGGAGGCGATGGCCAAACGCCGCATCGGCCTGGGTATTACCGGCCTGGCCGACGCGCTGATCGCCTGCGGCCTGCGCTACGGCAGCGCGGAAGCGGTAAAGGCGACCGAGCGCTGGCTGGCCGCCTTCCGACGCCACGCCTATCTCGCCTCGGTCGCGCTGGCCAAGGAGAAAGGCCCCTTCCCGCTGTACGACCGCGACGCCTACCTGGCCGGCGAGACCATCAAGGAACTGGATGCCGACGTGCGCGAGGCCATCGCCGCCCACGGCATCCGCAACGCGCTGGTCACCTCCGTCGCGCCGACCGGCACCATCTCGCTGCTGGCCGACAACATCTCCTCCGGCCTGGAGCCGGTGTTCAGCTTCGTCTACAAGCGCCGCATCCTGCAGCCCGACGGCAGCCGCCGCGAGGAGGAGGTCAGCGACCACGCCTACCGCCTGTTCCGCCGTCTGAAGGGCGAGGACGCGCCGCTGCCGCCCGCCTTCGTGAACGCCCAGACCCTGGAGCCCGCCGCCCACGTGGTGATGCAGGCCGCGGTGCAGCGCTACATCGACAGCTCGGTCTCCAAGACCATCAACCTGCCGGCCAGCATTGCCTTCGACGCCTTCAAGGACGTCTACCAGCAGGCCTACGACCTGGGCTGCAAGGGCTGCACCACCTACCGGCCCAACGCGATCACCGGCGCGGTGCTGTCGGTCGACAGCGGCGTGATGCCGAGCGATACGGCGACCAGCGAACGGGTGGCGACACCGTCTGCGGGGGTCCCGAACCTCGCGCCCGCGGCCACCCCCGCACCCTCCGGGGGCGACGTGGTCTACATGAGCGAGCCGCTGGACCGCCCCGAGGTGCTGCCCGGGCGCTCCTGCAAGCTGCGCTGGCCGGAGAGCGACCACGCCATCTACATCACCCTCAACGACGTCGTGCAGGAAGGGGGCGGCAAGGAGCCGCGCCGCCGGCCCTTCGAGATCTTCATCAACTCCAAGAACATGGAGCACTACGCCTGGACCGTGGCGCTGACGCGGATGATCTCCGCGGTGTTCCGCCGCGGCGGCGACGTCTCCTTCGTGGTCGATGAGTTGAAGGCGGTGTTCGACCCGCGCGGCGGCGCCTGGATGGAAGGCCGCTACGTGCCCTCGCTGCTGGCCGCCATCGGCGGCGTCATCGAGCGCCACATGATCGCCATCGGCTTCCTGCAGGCGAAGGGACCCATGCCCGGCGAGGAACAGAAGGCCGTGGTCAATCTCGGCGGCCCGGAGAGCGGCACCCGCTTTGCCCAATGCCCCAAGTGCGGCAGCGCCGGCCTGATCCGCCAGGAAGGCTGCGACCTCTGCACGAGCTGCGGCTATTCCAAGTGCGGGTGAGCGACAAACGACTCAAAGCGCAGTTCATGAGGCACGAAGCAGCGCTGCGTGACCTTTGGAACACCTTCGACCCCATCGGGGTGATGGACGATCCCGAGTGGCCACGCGATGAATACGACCGCTATCTGCCCCATACGCTGCGCCTGTTGACGGACGGCGCGGGAACACTGGCTATCGCCGACCATGTGAACCGCGTGGTCCGCGATGAAATCGGACTGCCAGGCAATCCAAGCGCCGCCTACGCATTCGCTTGCCAACTCGAAGTTTGGTTTGAGAGAGAAACAGCCAGACAAGACAGCGAAGCATCAAAACCTAGCTAGGGAGTCATGCTCGGGCTTGTCCCGAGCATCCAGGGCAAGCGCTCGGTTGTTGCACCATGGACCCTCGGATCAAGTCCGGGGGTGACATCATTCCGCTGTCGTCCCGGCACTTGTTGCCGAGACCCAATGGCATCAGCCCTCGCACGACGCCTTATGATCGAGTAACTGGACAGGGCAATGGGCCCCGGGGTCGAGCCCCGGGGCGACAGATGGAAAAACGTTCAGGTCGTTGCGTGGTGACGCGTCGGTTTTGTTGGCAAAATCTTCCCCAGCACCCAATCGAGCGACACGGCCCCCGCGCCCTTCACCGCCAGGGTGACCAGCAGGAAGACCCAGAGCGCGCGCTGGTCGAGGATGACGGCGTCGGGCGCGCGGTCGAACCAGACGCCGACGGTCGCGGCGTCGGCGCCGTGAAAGACGATGTCGACGAAGCTCTGCACGACAATGAAGCCGATCATGCCGAGCGCGGCGAGGCGCGTGAACAGGCCCAGCACGATGAGGATCGGCAACAGGAACTCGGCATAGGTGCCGGCAATGACGATGAGGTCGTAAGGAAAGAACGGCACCTGGGAGGCGTCATAACCGTAGGCCTCCACCACGCTCGGCAGAATCTGGAAGTAGGCGTTGTCGCCGATGCTGAAGAAGCCGGCAACGCCGTCGCCGACTTTTGTCGAGAAGGAGTTCAGGTAGTAGACCAGCAGCACGGCGGCGAAGACGACACGCGCGAAGAGGCCGAGAAACCAGCCGTCGAGCCACGCTTCGACAATACCGATGGCGCAGCGGTACAGAGCGACGATGCGAGCAATCATTTTGGCACTCTATTCTTTCGGTGAAGCAGGAAACCGGATCGCCGCGACGGCGCCGAGTTGGAACAGGCCTTGAAGGTGACTGGCCAGATCGAAGTCCGCACACTCGGCCAAGGCCGCCTCGGCAGCGGCGCCGAGGCTTTCGCCGGCAGCGAGAGCCGCGAGGAAACCGTAACCGGCCGGCGGCAGCACGCGCACCTCGACGCTCAGCATCGGGCGCAGTACCGCGACATCCTCGGCCCGGGTCATGTCGACATCGACGTCAGGACCGCCGCCGCTGGTCACCGCCCACAACGAGGCGGCGGGATAGCGCGAGCGCAGCAGCTGCAAAGAAGGATGCAGGGTGAAGCGCAGACCCGGCAACAGATCCTGCGGCAGCCCGGCGAGGCATGCGATGGAAAGCGGCTCGGCATCGGCGGCGTGATAGGCGTTCAGCCGCGCCCACTCCAGCCGCGCCACGTCGCCCAGATAGGGCACGCCGTCAGCCGGCGCGAAGGCATCGAGGAAACCGCCGAAGCCCTGCCCGTAGAGCAGCAGCACCGGAGAGCGCGGCGGAGCGCGATGGATGTAGATACGGGCCGCGGCCTTGAAGAAGTCGGCACCGACCAGGCGACGCACCACCGGAAAGGTGGTCTCCAAGGCCTCGATCAAGCCGACCATGCGGTTGTTGCGGTAGACATCGAAGCGGCGCGATTGCGCCAGCGGGCCATGACGCCCCACGCCCGCCGGAGCGGGCAGGCCCGGGTCGGCCAAGGCCGCCGCGAAACCGGCCTGGAGATCAGCGAGCCGCGGCATGCCTGGTCTTTCCCATGGCCTGCACGGCCATGACGCGCTCGGCGGTGCGCGCCTCGGCGAAGAGCGCCTCCCAGGCCGGCACGTCGTTGTCCCATTCGATCAGAGTCGGCATCAGGCCCGCGTGTGAAATGGTGCGCGCGTAGAGCGACCACACCGTGTCGTCCACCGCGCGGTCGTGGGCATCGATCAGCAGCGGGGCGCCGGCATCGTCACGGTCACGCGCGTGGCCGGCCAGATGAATCTCCTTCACCGCCGCCATCGGAAAAGCGTCGATGTAGGCCTCGGCGCTGGTGCCGTGATTGGTGGCCGAGACCACCACGTTATTCACGTCGAGCAGCAGGTGGCAGCCGGTCCTGAGCGACACCGCCTGGAGGAAGTCGATCTCGCTCATCTCGCTGCTGTCGAAGGTGACGTAGGTCGCCGGGTTCTCCAGCAGGATGCGGCGGCCCAGCACCTCCTGCACGCGGTCGATGTGATCGCTGACCCGCGCCACGGCTTCGCCGGTATAGGGCAGCGGCAGCAGGTCGTTGAAGAAGACGTCGTTGTGGGTCGACCAGGCGAGGTGTTCGCTGACCAGGCCCGGCTGATAGCGATCGGCCAGGGTCTTCAGGCGCGCCAGATGCGCCTCGTCGAGCGGGTGGTCGGCACCGATCGACAGGCCGACGCCATGCAACGAGATCGGATAGTCGCGGCGGATCGCCTCCAGGTAATGATGCGGCGGGCCGCCGGCCCCCATGTAGTTCTCGGCATGGACCTCGAACCAGCCGAGATCCGGACGCTGGCCGAGGATATCCTCGTAGTGCTGCGCCTTCAGGCCGACGCCGGCACGGGCCGGGATGTCTGCTGCAACCGCCATGCGGGCCATCCTAACGCACCAGTCAACGAAACGGGGAGGAGGAAGAACACCGGCCCCCGCGAGTCAGAGGGGGCGTTGAGGGGCCGGTGTCCCGTTCTGCAGGCCGTTACGCCGGCAGGTCGCGGTCGAGGGCTTCCAGTGCGCCCTTGCGGTCGCCCGGCAGCTCGAAATCGGCCATCGATTCCTCGACGCCGTACTTCATGCAGTCACCGGCAGGCACCAGCTTCCAGGCGTTGCCCTGGTAGTCGACCTTCGAGGTGCCGGCGCAGGTGGTGCCGGGCCCGGCGGCACAGTCGTTCTGGCCGGCCAGCGCAATGCCGTAGCACTTTTCCTTGGCCTGGGCCGCCGCCGGGGTGACGTTCGCTGTGGCCGAAACCGCCAGGGCCACCGCACCGGCGATCATCGCCGCACTCACGAGTTTGGTATTCTCCGCCATGGTCGAAGGCTCCTTCTCATTTCTCTCTGTTGTCACGAAGGGGAGGACGTTCAGTTCTTGATCGGCGCGGAGACCGTGTAGGTCCCCTTGTTGTCGTCGATCGCCTTCCAGCTCTTCGACGAGGCCGGCGCCGATTCCTTGGCGGTCCAGTTGTTCTCCGCCTTGGTCAGGTTGCCGTCGATGTCGCTTTCCCAGAAGCCGACGACCGTCGGGGTGATGTTGAGGTAGAGCTTGCCGTCGACGATGCGCCACAGGTTCGGGTTGCCCGGCACCTTGCCGCCCTGGGCAATGCCGTAAGCGCAGTGGCCGTCATAGGCCGGGGCGTATTTCGCGGGATCGGCAAGGAACTTGTCGCGATGGGCCTCAGAGGCGAAGGCCCATTCGGCGCCATTGTACTCGGCGGTGATGTCGGCCTTGCCGGGCACCGCTTCCGCCTGTTGCTGGCCGACCGGCACCTGCTTCATCTCGAAATAGGCGACGGGGTCGTAGCCGCTAAGGGCGAAGCCGCTTTCGTCGACGTACTGGTCGCCGGCCTGGGCGGCGCCGACGCTGAGCACGGAGGTGGAGAAAGCCAGGGCCGAGGCCAAGAGCAGTTTGCGCATCATGGGGGAAACCTCATATCTCCTGTTGCACATGTCCCCTGATCGGGGCCGCAGGACGCTGCCTGCTTGAGCTAGAGATATTTGGCGACCCCCGGTGCGATCAAATCACGTCACGTCACTAATATGTGACGCCCCTATGTGACGCTGGGAGAGCGGGGCCCAGAGCGCGGATTTCAGCCGAAATCGACCGCCGTGGTGTTGGCGCCGCACAGCAGCACGACGACCTTCTCGCCTGCCGCCGGCCGATAGCGGCCCGACAGCAGTGCGGCCAGGGCCGCGGCGCCGCCCGGCTCGGCGACCACCCGGATGGTATCCCACAGCGCCTGCTGGGCGGCGCGGATGGCATCGTCGGTCACCAGCACCGAGCGGTCGACATAGGCCTTGGCGAAGGGAAACATCAGCCGGCCGACCTGTTTGGGCGCCAGCGAGTCCGCGGCAATGCCCTCGGTCGGCGCATCGACCGGATGGCCGGCGGCCAGGGCGTCATGCAGGGTCGGCGCGCCTTCGGGCTCCACCGCAACGATCTTCACGCGCCCGGCGAACCAGGCGGCAATGCCGCCGATCAGGCCGCCGCCGCCGGTCGCCACCAGCAGGGTATCGATCTCCGGCAGTTGGGACTCGATCTCCAGGCCGACGGTGCCCTGGCCCAGCAGAGTTTCCGGCTGGTCGAAGGCGTGCAGCGGCAGGGCCCCGGTCTCGGCGACGAAGGCCTCGCTGGCCGCCAGGGCGTCGGCGTAGCGATCGCCGCCGACCACCAGCCTGGCACCGTAGCTTTCGATGCGCGCGGCCTTGGCCGGCGAAGTGATCGACGGCAGAAAGATGGTCGCCGGGAGGTTCAGCTTCATGGCGGCATAGGCGACCGCAGCGCCGTGATTGCCACCGGACGCGGCGGCGATGCCGGCCGCCGGCACCGCGCGGGTCAGCAGATTGGCGAACGCCCCACGCACCTTGAAGGAGCCCGAGTGCTGCAGAAATTCCAGCTTCAGGTCGATCGGCTGCGCCGCCCCCTGGAAAGCCGGGCCAAAATCGGCGAGGTCCACCGCCAGCACCGGGGTGCGCCGGATATAGGGGCGGATCAGCTTTTCGGTTTCGGCGATACGCGCGCCGGTGATAGCGGTCTCGATCGAACTCACTGATCTTCTTCCTTGTTACACAATCGCGCCTCGCGAAGGCGGCGCGCTTCTTTCAGCAAACGCTCCAGGGCGCGGTCCCGCAACCCCAGGGCCTGCAGATGATGGACGGTGTTCTGCAGGTAGTCGAGGCAGAGCCCGCGGTTGCCGCGGCCCTGCAGGATCAGCGCCACCATGGCGTCGTGGTCCAGGCCGCCGGCATACTGGCGGTGATGGCGGTCGACCACGAAGGTCATCGCCGTGACGGCACCCGCCTCGGTCTCCGCCCGGCGCCAGGTCGGATGGTAGACGCCGGTCACCATCTCGCGCTCGTCGAGGTAGTCCAGCACCGCCTCGGCCTCGGCCGCCGGGACTCGGAACACCATGCCCTGGCACGAGCCGCCGCGGTCCAGGCCCAGCACCAGGCCGGGGACCTGCGGCGTGCCGCGGTAGCGGTGCGAATAGATGCAGAAGCTGCGGTGCAGGCCCCGCACCCGGGCAATGCGCACCTCGACATGGGGAAACCCCGGGTGCCACATCAGCGAGCCGTAGCCGAAAACCCAGAAATCCTCGCCCGGCGTCAGGGTGAGCCGGCGTGATGCCCGCTCTTCCTCCGAGAGGTGCTGCAGGTCTTCCAGGTTCGGCGGAGTCGGGGGGGCCATAAAGTCCGGGTCTGTGGTGATATCGCTCTCATGTTAGGGGCCGAGCCCGGCGATGCAAGCCACCCTCCCCCGGCTATCCCCCGGCCCGTCCGCCGGCGCCCGGCCGGAAGGCACCGAATTCAGGGGCTGCGGGCACCGGCCGCGGCGCCTATCATGCCGGCCATGCCCCGATACCGCCTGGCCGTTGCCGCCACCCTTCTTCTGCTGTTGCTCTCCGCCACGCTGGTGATCTGCTGGTTCTGGGCCCGCGCGGCGCTGGACGACGGCATCGCCCGCTGGCGCGTGGAGCAGATCGAGCGCGGCTATGCCGTGGACTACCAGGGCCCGGATTTCGGCGGCTTTCCCTTCGCGCTGACCGTCAGCTTCCGCGATCCGAAGGTGGTGACCCCCCAGGGCCTCATCTGGCAGGGCCCACCCATCGAAGGCACCGCCCGGCTGTGGGACCCCTTCACCATCGACCTGCGCTTCCCCGGCCTGCACCGCCTGAAGGCGCCGGAGGGCGCCCTGCAAGACACCCTGGAAAACGCTCTCGACACCCCCCTGAAGGGCGACACCCCCCTGAAAGGCGTGAAAGCGCCACGCGAGGCCGACATCGCGGCGGAGGCGGCCAGCGGGCGTGTGGTGCTGCGCAGTGATGGCAAGGTGGAGAGCGCCACCGTCGACCTGGGCAATCTGGTGGTGCGCGGCCCCCAGATCGAAACTGTTGCCCTGCAGCGCCTCACCGCGCGGCTCGGTCCGCAGCGCCCGGGAACCCTCGAGACCGCCAGTGACGGTGGTGGTGACGCCGGAACCGTGGCCAAAGCGGGGACCCTGGAGGAGCTCGACCTGGTCGGTGAGGCGCTGGCGATCCGGCTGCCGCCGGGCCGCGGCGGCCTGCTGGGCGACCAGATCGGCAAGCTGTCGTTCGATACCACCCTGTTCGGCGGCATTCCGCCGGGCAAGCCGAAGACCGCCCTGCCGGCCTGGCGCGACCGCGGCGGGCAGTGGCGCTTTCACCGCCTGGTCGCCCTTTGGGGCCCGCTGGACCTGCAGGCGAAAGGCAAGCTGGGGCTGGACGAGAAAATGCGCCCGGCGGGCGACTTCCAGACGGAGCTGAAAGGCGCCGAGGCGATCATCGACCGCCTCATCGAGGCGGGCCAGATGAAGCCAGGCGCGGCCTTCGCGGCCAGGCTGGCGGTTGCGGCCATGGGCCGGACGGACGCTCAGACGGGGGAATCGGTGCTGGCGGCGCCGATCAGTCTTCGTCAGGGGATGCTGTACCTGGGACCGATCCCTTTAGTCCCGATAGCTCCGGTTCTCTAGCGTCGAAGGAACCGGCCTGGTGGGCCTCGATGACGCCGCGGCGGATTTCCCGCGTGCGGCTGAACAGGCTCTCCAGAACGTCGCCCTCGCCCCAGCGGATCGCCCGCTGCAGCAGTGTCAGGTCCTCGGAGAAGCGCTGCAGCATCTCCAGTACCGCCTCGCGATTGTTCAGGAAGACGCCGCGCCACATGACCGGATCGGACCCGGCGATGCGGGTGAAATCGCGGAAACCGCCGGCGGAGAACTTCACCACCTCGGCCCGCGTGCTCTCCTCCAGATCGACGGCGGTGCCGACGATGGTGTAGGCGATGAGGTGCGGCAGGTGCGAGGTGATGGCCAGCACCTTGTCGTGGTGGCCGGCATCCATGATCTGCACGGTCGAACCGCAACGCTGCCAGAACGCCGTCAGCTTCTCGGTCGCCGCCTCCGGCGTGCCCGGTTCCGGCGTCTGGATGCTCCAGCGCTGTTCGAAGAGGTCGCCGAAGCCGGCCTCGGGACCGGAGTGCTCGGTGCCGGCGATGGGGTGGCCGGGGATGAAGTCGACGCCGTCGGGCAGATAGGGTCCGATGTCGCGGATCACCGCCTGCTTCACCGAGCCGCCGTCGGTGACGATCGCGCCCTTGGCGATGTGCGGGCCGGCAGCCTCTGCCAGGGCCGGATTGGCACCGACCGGCACGCAGAAGATCACCAGATCGGCCTCCGCGACCGCCCCGCCCGGCTCGGCATGGAGCGAGTCGGCGAAGCCCAGGATGTCGATCACCTCGCGGGTTTCGGCGCGCCGCGAGTAGGCGGCGACGTGTTCCGCGAGACCGCGCTCGCGAATCGCCCAGGCCAGCGAGGAGCCGATGAGGCCGGCGCCGAGCAGCGCCACCTTCTTGAACAGCGGTGCGCCGTTCGCCTTGCTGAGAGCGGTGCCGGGAAGTGCGTCGCTCACGGGACCGCTCCCGCAACCGCCTCCGCGAGGGCCTCTGCAGTGGCGCGCATGTCTTCTTCGGTACCGATGGTGACGCGCAGACAGTCGGGCAGGCCGTAGCCGCCCATGGCGCGCAGCAGGATGCCCTGGCGCTTGGCGGCGGCCAGCACCGCGGCGGCCTGGTCCGCGCCGCCGGCAAAACGCAGCAGCACGAAGTTGCCGGCGCTGGGCAGCGCCTCGATACCCACCTTGGACACCGCCGCCGTGAACCACGCCAGCCATTCGGCATTGTGGGCGACGGAACGCGCGACATGATCGCGGTCGCGCACCGCGGCAATGCCGGCCGCCTGGGCGGGCAGGCTGACGTTGAAGGGCCCGCGCACGCGGTTCAGCACGTCGGCCACCGCCGGCGGCATGTAGCCCCAGCCGAGGCGCAGCGCCGCGAGGCCGTGGATCTTGGAAAAGGTGCGCAGCATGACGACGTTGTCGCTCGCCTCCACCAGGGGCGCGGACTGCGGATAGTCGGGCATGGTGGCGTATTCGGCATAGGCCGCGTCGATCACCAGCAGCACGTGGTCCGGCAGGCCCTTGTGCAGGCGGCGCAGCGCGCTCTCGGAGATGTAGCTGCCGGTCGGGTTGTTGGGGTTGGCGAGGAACAGCAGGCGCGTGCGATCGGTCACCCGCGCCAGCAGGCCGTCGACGTCGGCGGTGAGGTTCGCCTCCGGCGCGGCCACCGGCGTCGCCCCGACCGTCTTCGCCGAGATCGCGTACATCAGGAAGCCGTGCTCGCTGTACAGCACCTCGTCACCGGGCCCGGCATAGGCGCGCACCAGCAGGCTGATCAGCTCGTCGGAGCCGGCGCCGCAGACGATGTTGGCGGCATCGAGCGATTCCGCCTCGGCGAGGGCCTGGCGCAGCTCGGTGGCGCCGCCGTCGGGATAGCGGTGCAGCTGGCTCTTCTCCGCCTCGTAGGCGGCGATGGCCAGCGGGCTCGGCCCCAGCGGGTTCTCGTTGGAGGCCAGGCGGATGATGCGGTTCACCCCGGCGGCCTTCGATTCGCCGCCGACGTAGGGCGCGATCCCCATGATGCCGGGACGCGGTTCCAGGGTCATGACAGCGCTCGCGATTTGGTGGCGAGATCCTCCGCGGCCAGCGGCACGGCGAAGCAGCCGACCGACCAGGCGTGCTTGCCCGCGTCGGCCGCCTCCAGCAGGGCGGCGATACGCGCATCGTCGGCCGGCAGGAAGCCTTCGATCTCGACCAGGTGCACGGTGCGGTCGGGTGAATCGACCCAGGCCTGGATGTCGCAAACCTGGAAGCCGGCATCGGACAGCAGGGTCTTCAACGCCCCGCGCGAGACCGCCTCGTCCAGCTCGACGATCAGATAGCCATGGTCGTCGCCGCTTTCCTCCGGCTCGGCCAGGGAGACCACCACGGCCTGCGGGTTGTCGCCGCGCCCGCCATCCAATGCCGCGAAGGGCAGCTTGGCGATGATCTTGGGCGTCGCCTTGCCGTGACGGGCCAGCTTGGGCCACCAGGGGGTGCCGCGGTCGGATTCCGGTAGCGGCAGCACGCCGATGTTGGACTTGCCGCTGGAGACGGCGCGCAGCACGCCCATTTCGGAGCCGAAGCGGGTGATCGGGGTCAGCGAGCCGAAGTGATCGCGGGTCAGCCCATAAAGATCGGGCCCTTCCTCCGGAGCGTAGGCGGCCGCGGCGAAAGGACCCTGCAGGCGGGTGAAGACCGAAACGATCTCCCGCCAGATCCGCGCGACGACCGGCTTGGGGAAAGCCCCCTGGTGGCGTGCCACCAGGCGGCGCAGCATCCGGGCCTCGCGGCCCGGGCGCATGAAGACGGCGCCCTGGCCCTTGGCAAGGCCGATCTGACGCGCCAGCTCGGTGCGGCGCATGAGCAGATCGTGGATCGAATTATCGATTTCGTCGATTTCGCGACGCAAATCGTCGAGGGATGGCATTTTGTCGGACATTTGGCCCCGATACCTACAGGCAAGGCGGAGCTACTGATAGTCGCTGGACCGGCGAAAATCAAAGAAAACCTTACCCTCCGGCGCCTGCCGGGCCGGCCCCGGCGGGGCCCTGCCTGGGGAGCGAAAGACGGCCCGGCGCCGCCAGGATCCGGCCAGGAAGCCACCAAGAAAGCGCCAAGAAAGCGTTGACAGGCGCGGCCCCGGCTCCCTAGCTATGGGGCCCTTGAGACGCCCCCCGGAAGCCGGTCCATCAGGCGCACGGGCGGGCCTCAGGATTTTAAGGATTTTGGCGATGGTGATGGACCACCCGAAGACGGTGGCAGGCAACCCGCAACCGGCGGAGGCGCAGCGTGGCCTGACCATTGAGTTCGGCCGCGACACCCCGCTTATGCTCGACTGCGGCACCGGCCTGGGGCCCTTTACCCTGGCCTACCAGACCTACGGCACGCTGAACGCCGACAAGTCCAACGCCATCCTGGCCTGCCACGCGCTGACCGGCGATCAGTTCATGGCCGGCACCCATCCGGTGACCGGCAAGCCCGGCTGGTGGAGCCAGCTGGTGGGACCCGGCCTGCCGCTGGATACCGACCGCTATTTCCTGATCTGCGTGAACGTGCTGGGCGGCTGCATGGGCTCGACCGGTCCGAAGTCGGTGAACCCGGCCAGCGGCGAGCCCTGGGCGCTCGACTTTCCGGTCATCACCATCGCCGACATGGTGCGCGCCCAGAAGCTGCTGGTCGACCACCTGGGCATCGACAAGCTGTTCTGCGTCATCGGCGGCTCGATGGGCGGCATGCAGGTGCTGGAGTGGGCGGTCAAATACCCGGAGAAGGTCTTTGCCGCGGTGCCGCTCGCCACGGCCGCGCACCACAGTGCCCAGAACATCGCCTTCCACGAAGTCGGGCGCCAGGCCATCATGGCCGACCTGGACTGGTGCGGCGGGCGCTATCTCGCCGAAGACAAGAACCCCGACCGCGGCCTGGCCGTGGCGCGCATGACCGCGCACATCACCTACCTGTCGGAGCCGGCGCTGCACCGCAAGTTCGGCCGCCGCCTGCAGGACCGCCACTCCCTGACCTTCGGCTTCGAGGCCGATTTCCAGGTGGAAAGCTACCTGCGCCACCAGGGCGCCAGCTTCGTGCAGCGCTTCGACGCCAATTCCTACCTCTACATCACCCGGGCGATGGACTACTTCGACCTGGCCCAGGAGCACGGCGGCAAGCTGGCCAACGCCTTCCGCAATACCCCGGTGCGCTTTTGCGTGGTGTCCTTCACCAGCGACTGGCTGTTCCCGACCTCGGGCAACCGCGACATCGTGCACGCGCTGAACGCCGTTGCCGCCGACGTCAGCTTCGTCGAGATCGACAGCGACGCCGGCCATGACGCCTTCCTGCTCGACGAGCCGGAGTTTCATGCCACCCTGTCCGGCTTCATCGCCGGCTGCGCCGAACACCGGGGCCTGAATGGGGGCCTGAATGGGGGCCCGAACGGGAGCCCGAAAGCCCGATGAGCCCGCTCGACAACCAGCCCGCGCGCGCCCGCCCGCAACGCGCGCCGCTGCGCCCCGACCTGGCCTTGATCGCCGAGATGGTCGAACCCGGCACGCGCGTGCTGGACATCGGCTGCAGCGACGGCGCTCTGCTGGAATACCTGGCCCAGGAGCGCGGCGCGACCGCCCGCGGCATGGAGCTGGTCCAGCGCAACGTGAACGCCAGCGTGGCGCGCGGCCTGTCGGTCATCCAGGGCGACGCCGACACCGACCTGGTGAAGTATCCTTCCGACGCCTTCGACTATGCGATCCTGTCGCTGACCCTGCAGGCGACGCGCGAGCCGCGCGCGGTGCTGGAACAGATGGTGCGCATCGGGCGCCATGCCATCGTCTCCTTTCCCAACTTCGGCCATTGGCGGGTGCGCCTGCACCTGCTGCTCCACGGCCGCATGCCGGTGACCGACGTGCTGCCCGAACCGTGGTACGAAACGCCCAACATCCATCTCTGCACGGTCAAGGACTTCATCGCGCTGACCCGCGACTGCGGCATCCAGATCGAAGAGGCCGTGGTGCTGAACGACCGCCAGCGCCGCGCCGGCCTGCACACGCCGACCCTGGCCAACCTGTTCGGCCAGCAGGCGATATTCCGGCTGAAAAAAGACTAGTCAGGCGTCCTCCAGACCTGACGACCACGCGGCGGAAGACCGCGACGAAGAGAGGCTGTTCATGTCGAGCGAAAACCCACCCCGGCGCGTCGTGTTCCTGGACCGCGAAACCCTGCCCGACGCGGTGACCGTGCGGCGGCCGGATTTTCCCCACGTCTGGCAGGAACACCCGCGCAGCGCGCCCGGCGAGGTCGTCGCCCGCGCCAAAGGGGCCGGGATCGTCGTCACCAACAAGGTGCCGCTGCGCGCCGAGACCCTGGCGCAGCTGCCGGACCTGAAGCTGATCGCCGTCGCCGCTACCGGCACCGACGTCATCGACCTGGCCGCCTGCAAGGAGCGCGGCATCACGGTCAGCAACATCCGCGGCTATGCCGAGGCGACGGTGCCGGAACATACCTTCGCCCTCATCCTGTCGCTGATGCGTTCGGTGGCGCCCTTCCACCAGTCCGTCGCGAAGGGGCGCTGGGCCGAGGCGGCGCAGTTCTGCTACTTCGACTATCCGGTCTTCAATCTGAAGGGCAAGGTGCTGGGCATCATCGGCGACGGCGTGCTGGGCAAGGCGGTCGCGAAGATCGGCGAGGCCTTCGGCATGGACGTGCGCTTCTCCTCGTACAAGGGCGTCGCCGGCATGGGGCCGCTCTACACGCCCTTCGAAACCATCCTGAGCGACAGCGACGTCATCACCCTGCACTGCCCGCTGACGCCGCAGACCCGCAATCTGATCGGCGCGGCGGAATTCGCCGCCATGAAGAAGCGCCCGCTGATCATCAACACCGCGCGCGGCGGCCTGGTGGACGAAGCCGCCCTCGCCGAAGCGTTGCAGGCCGGACAGATCGCCGGGGCCGGCTTCGACGTGGTGACCAAGGAGCCGATTGCCGCCGACCATCCCTTCATGGCGCTGATGGCGCGGCCCGACTTCATCCTGACGCCCCACGTCGCCTGGGCCGGCCGCGAGTCGATCCAGATCCTGGCCGACCAGTTGATCGACAACATCGAAGCCTACGTCGCCGGCCAGCCGCGCAACGTCGTCAGCACCTGAGCACAGCGGTCAGTCGTCGTCAGAAGTGGGATTTCTCTGCAGCCGTCCCGCTGCCTGGGGCAGGGAGATCACCACCGGGCGGGCGAGCCGGCGCTGCTGCTTGGCGGGCTTCAGGGTGCCGGCATAGAGCTGCTTGCCGGCCTCGATCATCACCACGCCGGAGAAGGTCGGGAAGAAGCGCGCGCCTATGCGCTCCCACGCCGGGGCGGAACGCAGGAAGGTGTAATTGGCCATCGGCGGCACGTAGAGCGCCCGCTGGGTCCGCGTCGGAATGAACATGTTGTCGCGCAGCACGCGGGACAGCTGCGCGGCGCTGTAGGGATGACCCCAGCCCAGCGGCGTGCGGTCGGAACGCGCCCAGATGCCGCGGCGGTTCGGCACCACCACCAGCAGGCGGCCATCGCCGGTCAGCACGCGCCAGATCTCGCGTAATTGCCCGCGCAGGGAATCGGCATTTTCCAGGCCGTGGACCAAGAGGACGCGGTCGATCGAGTAGTCGGGCAGCGGCAGATCGGTCTCCTCCACCAGGCTGACCAGGCCGAGGCCTTCCGCCGGCCAGTGCATGACGCCCTGGGAGGCCGGCATGAAGGCGAGCACCCGTTCGGCCTCGCTGCGGAACTGGCGCAGGTAGGGCGTGGCGAAGCCGAGGCCCAGCAGGCGCTGGCCGGTCACATCCGGCCACACGGAGCGCACCGCGCGGCGCACCATATGGCGCGCCACCTGGCCGCGGCGGGTTTCGTAGAATTCCCGCAGATCGACAACGTCATGCCACATGGGAGGGTTAGCCTAGCATAGGGTCCCTAAACCAGCGACAGGCTGATCTGTTATGGTAAACAGGGGGTTAATGAGAGCGCCCCCCGACCTGGGAGAAGTCATGACCGATGCCGACAACGACGCGGCCACCATCATCCGCGCCCTGGGCCTGCTGCCGCACCCGGAAGGCGGCCACTACCGCGAGACCTTCCGCGACCCGGTGACGCTGGAGAGCGGCCGCGCGGCCTCGACGGCGATCTACTACCTGCTGCAGGCCGGCGAGGTCTCCCACTGGCACCGGGTCGACGCCGCGGAGATCTGGCACTGGCACGGCGGCGCGCCGCTGGAACTGCCGGTCTCCCCTGACGGCAAGACGGCCGAGACCCTGGTGCTGGGCAGCGACCTTGCCGCCGGCCAGCGCCCGCAGGGCGTGGTGCCGGCCCATGCCTGGCAGGGCGCGCGCAGCCTGGGCGCCTTGACCCTGGTCGGCTGCTCCGTGGCGCCTGGCTTTCAGTTCGAGGGCTTCGAGATGGCGCCGCCGGACTGGCGCCCCGGCCGCCCGCCGCCCCGGTCGCGATAGAATCGGAATTAATGCCTAATATAGCCTGTATCGAAGACCCGACCCGGCTTTGCGGCCATTAAGCCCTCGTCAAGTCGACTATGCCTACTCTGTCCCCTGCCGCGATCCGAGAACCAGCCGGCGGTAAGGATCGAAACGACCCCCTGGGACAGCCGGACGAGGGAATGCCGCGTCCATGCTCTATTACCTGCACGAGATGTCCCGCCTCTCCATGGCGCCGATGCGCGCCATGAGCGAGGGGCTGCGGTTCGCCCTCAACAGCCCTTTCAATCCGCTGGGCGAAACGCCGCTGGCGCGCGCTTTCGCGTCCACCGCCGATATCTTCGAACACCTGACGCGCAGCTACGGCAAGCCCCACTGGGGGCTCGACACCACCACCATCGACGGGGCCGAGGTCGCCGTCGAGGAGGAGGTCGTGATCAAGCGGACCTACTGCGATCTGCTGCACTTCAAGCGGGCGCGGGAGCGGAACGATCCCAAGCTGCTGATCGTCGCGCCGCTGTCCGGCCACTACGCGACCCTGGTGCGCGGCACGGTCGAGGCGATGCTGCCGGACCACGACGTCTTCGTCACCGACTGGCGCGACTGCCGGATGATCCCGGTGACCGAAGACCGCTTCAACCTGAACGCCTACATCGACTACCTGATCGACTTCCTGCACGTGCTGGGACCCAACACCCACATGATCGCGGTGTGCCAGCCCTCGGTGCCGGCGCTGGCCGCCGTCTCGGTGATGTCCGCCTGGGGCGACAACTGCCTGCCGGCGAGCCTCACCATGATCGGCGGCCCCATCGACACGCGGAAATCGCCGACCCAGGTCAACAAGCTGGCGATGGACCATCCGATCGAGTGGTTCGAAAACAACGTCGTCGTCCAGGTGCCGCCGCCCTATCCGGGCGTATTCCGCCGGGTCTACCCGGGCTTCATTCAGCTCACCAACTTCATCGCCATGAACTTCGACCGCCATCTGGAATCCTACGGCCAGCTGTTCGACCATCTGGTGGAGGGCGACGACGAAGCGGCCGACAAGAAGCGTGCCTTCTACGAAGAATACCGCGCCGTGATGGACCTGCCGGCGGAGTTCTATCTGCAAACCGTCGAGACCGTGTTCCAGAAGCATTCCCTGCCGAAGGGCGAGATGATCGCCCGCTGGCATCCCGTGCTGCCCGAACAGATCACCCGCACGGCCCTGATGTGCATCGAAGGCGAGCTCGACGACATCTCGGGCGTCGGACAGACCAAGGCGGCCCTGGAGATCACGCCCAACCTGGCGGACGACAAGAAGGCCTACATGCTGGCCAAGGGCGTCGGGCACTATGGCCTGTTCAACGGCGGCAAGTGGCGCGAGAAGATCGCCCCCGCGGTGAAGCGGTTCATCCGCGCCCACGACCACGAAATCGGGGCCAACAATAGAGGCGCAGTCAAGAAAAGCGCGGGCAAGGGATCGTGGCAGGGCATCGACCGGCGGGCGGCGGGCCGCAACGGGGCCGCTAACGGCGCCGCCTGATCATCTCCTTCGACGCCAGCACGGCGCCGGCGACGATCAGCAGGCAGGCGAGACCGACCTGCCAGCTCGCCTCGGCCTGCCCGAAGACGATGAGGATGACGGTCGAGAGCAGCGGCGCCGCATAGCTGAGCGCACCCAGCACCTGGATGTTGCCGTGCTTGGTGCCGTAATCCCACACGAAGAAGGCGGCGCCCACCGGCCCCAGACCGAGGCCGACGATCGCCAGCCACTGCAGGCCCTGGGGCGTAACGGTGGTTTCCAGCGCCAGGTGCCAGAGAAGACCGAGCAGCGCGACGGCACCGCAGAAGCCGCCGACCACCTCGGTCGGCACCGCCCCGAAGCGGCGGTTGGCGACCGAATATCCGGACCAGGTGAGCGCACAGGCGCAGGCCGCCAGATAGCCGAGGGTGTAACGCGTATCGAATTCCAGCGCGCCGCCCTTGGTGACCAGCAACCCGGCGCCGATGAGGCCCAGGAGCGCGCCGGCAAGATGGAACCAGCGCAGCCGCTCGCCCGGTAGCAGCGCCGAGAACACCACGATGAGCAGCGGCCATAGATACGCGATGAGGCCGGCATCCACCGGCGGCGCGTTGCCCAGCGCCACGAAATAGAAAAAGTGGTAGCCGAACAGGCCGCCGACACCGAGCAGCCAGACCGCCGGGGCCTGGCGCCAGGCGGCGAAGGCACGGGCACCCCGCGTCGCCAGCACCGCGAGACTCATCCCGAACGCTACGGCAAAGGTCATGGCGAGAAGCTGAAACGGCGGAATACCGGCAGCACCGGTGGTGAACAGCGCCAGCAACGCCCACAGCAGCACCGCGATGCCGCCGATGAGAGTCGCCTTCACGCGCCGCGCCGCCAGCGCCGCATCTGGAGCCACACAGGTCATGGCATGGCTGATAGCCGCCCGGCGGCACGCTGGCAAGCCGACAGGTGTTTCGATCCGGTAACGATAACCGTGTGTGTGGCAGGGGAGGCCCCGTTTGGTTAGTCTCCCAGAAATGTCCAACGATGAACCCCCGGCCACCCGAACCGCCGCCTGTGCCTGCGGCCAGCTTCGTATCACCTGCGCGGGAGACCCCCAGAGGATCTCGGTCTGTCACTGCCTGGACTGCCAGCGGCGCACCGGCAGCGCCTTCGGCGTCGCCGCCTTCTATCCGCGTGACGCCGTGCAGGCGGAAGGCCGCGAGGCCACCTGCCGGCGCCTCGCCGATAGCGGGCGGGGACTCACCTTCCACTTCTGCCCGGACTGCGGCGGCACCGTGTTCTGGGAACCGGACTTCCGGCCGGACTCCATCGCAGTGGCCGTCGGCGCCTTTGCCGATCCGTCCTTTCCGAAGCCGGAGAAAGCCGTCTACGAGGAACGCGCCCACCCCTGGGCGAAGATCGTGCTCTAACCGGGCGTCTTGCCGGCACCACAGTCGTTTCCACACCCCGCTGTCATCCCGGGACTTGTTCCCGGGATCCATTGGCGTCGGCGGGTGACGATTCTTCTTGGAACCGATGATGAGGCAGAGGAGGCAATGGGTCCCGGGGTCAAACGCCGGGACGACAGTGAAGCCAATGAACAGGCGGCGCGAAGCCGCGCGCCTTAGCTGTTGCTACGCTTCGCCGCCGCGAGCCCGATGATCCGGCGCGTCTCGTCCCACAGATCGTAGGGCGCGAGGTCGGCGGGATCGGCCCAGGCAACCTCTGCCGCATCGTGACCGGCCACCGCCTCGCCCGAGCGCCACTCCGCCAGCACATCGACCAGGGTGTAGTGGTATTGCACGGTGCCGGTATCGTCGCGGGTGATGGAGTCGACCACATCGATCAGGGGGCCGACGTCGACGACGAGGCCCGCTTCCTCCGCCACCTCGCGCCGCGCAGTCTCGTCGACACGCTCGCCCAGGCGCTGGCGTCCGCCGGGCAGCGACCACTGGCCCTCGCGCGGCGGCTTGCCGCGGCGGATCAGCAGCACCTTGTCGTCCTTGAACACCACGACGCCGACGCCGATCAGCGGACGGTTGGGATAATCGTTCATGGAGATTAACCGGCCTCGCCATGGGCGACGGCGCGCAGCTGCGGGTCGACCGGCACGCGGTAGCCGTTGACCAGCGCATTGGTCTCGTTGGCCATCCCGACCACCGCCAGCAGTTCGTGCAGCATGGCATCGGTCATGCCCTTGCCGATGGCGCCGGCGGTGTGCGAGGTGATGCAGTACTCGCAGTTGTTGGTGACGCTGACCGCGATGTAGAGCATCTCCTTGGTCAGCGGGTCGAGGGCGCCCGGCGCCATCACCTGCTTCACGCTCTCCCAGGTGCGCTTCAGCGTCTCCGGGTTCTGCGCCAGCGCCTTCCAGAAATTGTTCACCCAGTCGCTCTTGCGGGTGGCCATGATGTCGTCGTAGACCGCGCGCACTTCCGGCGAGGCTTCTTCGTATTCGATCAGGCGGCCGAGTGGCATGGGTATTCCTCCGAATCTCTTTTTGAGGCGCCGAGACTAGTCCAGATACTGGAAGCTGTCCGCCCCGTCGAAGTGACGGATGCGGATGCCGGCCATGTCCCGCGGGTCCATCAGGCGGGTGTTCACCGCCATGCGGGTGTCGGGCTTCGGGTCCAGACCGATCCAGTGGGTGGTGCAGCCGCAGGTGCCGCACCGGTGGAAGGCCAGCATCTTGTCGCCCCAGACGTAAGGTTGGGTCGCGCCCGGCTCGCCGGTGAAGCGCACCTCGGACTCGTCGTAGTAGCCCCACAGCGTGCCGAGGCGCCGGCAGACCGAGCAGTTGCAGTCGTTGCGCCATTCCGGCGGCCGCGTCACCTCGAAGGTGACGGCGCCGCAGTGACAGGAGCCTTTCAGCATGGGTCCTCCCGCGCGTTTCTCAATCCATCAGCCAGCGAAAGGCACGCCGCAACTCGGCCGTGCCGCCGCGATCATACCACCGCCCGTGTGCCAGGATGATACGTTCCGGCTGCCAGGCGAGCATGGTCTCGACGGCGCGGCGCAAGCCGTCGCGCTGCCTTCTGAACGTGAACCGCATGTCGCGCGGCATCTGGCCGTCGGGGTCCTGAATGCCGGCCAGGCGCGTGAGCCGGCGCATGACGAAGCCGAGCTTCTTCGGCTCGAAATTCTCGATGAGGTCGGTCAGGATCAGCGTGCGGGTGAAGCGATGAAAGAACACCACCTCGGTCATGTAGCCGCCTTCCACCGGCAGGGTCGCGATCCAGTCGTCCCAGGGGTAGCCGGCATCACGGTCCAGGTCTTCGGCGGCAAAGTCGATGCGCGCGCCCGCCTGCTCGCGCACCCTCGGCGCCAGATAGACGGCGGCGTCGGGATAGGCCGCGCGCCAGTCCGGCACCCACCAGTAGTGGATGCGGTTGGGCGCGACGCTCCAGCGCGGCACGCCCAGGGGGGCGATCTCGGCGCCGAGCGCCGCCGTCAGGTCGACCGGCGAATGGATGAAGAGGCCGCCGTGCAGACGGATCACGGTCATGCGGGTGGGAAAGACGACCTTCGGCCAGCCAAGGCCGAAGCGGATGGCCGGGCCGTCGACGATCCAGACGTCCTCTGCGACCGGCTTCAGGGTGCCGAGCGGCGGGTAGACGGTCTGCGGTGCGCGGCTCATGCAGCCGAGGCCTCCGGCACCAGATCGCCGTGATAGCGTGCCACCAGGCCGATGAGCGGCAGCACGATGGAAACCTCAAAATGGTAGAGGCCCTCTGCCTCGGTCGCGTCGCCCACCACCGCCGGGAGGCGCGCGAAGTCGGCGCCGAGCACACACCAGTACAGTGGCAGCCCACTCACGAGGGAAAACGCCGCTTCTGCGCCGCATCGGGGACCATACAGGTCTCGTAACGCCCGAAGATGCTATAGCGGTTCTGCGCTAGGCGGTCATAGAGCCAGTCGCGCAGCAGGCGTGGCAGAAGGCGGATCGCCGCGTACCACGACCATGGCGCCTTCAGACAGCGGGCAAGGCGGACCGTCGCGTCGGACTTCAGGAAGTAACGGCCATCGTCGATGACGACGACGCTGTCGTTGCCGTCCAGCGGCTGGCCCAGCGCCGCCAGCACCCGCTGGCCAAGGGCCGACTGCACCGGCGTGAAGGCGAAGTCGGGCGCCTTTTCGTGGCGCAGGATGAACTGAACCGCGCCGCTGCACAGCACGCAGACGCCGTCGAACACCATCAGATGGGAAGGGACCGACAGGCCGGGCGGCAGGGATGAGCCGCTTACCGCTCCGGCCTTGTCGTGCATGGCGCCGCCGGCGTCAGGCCATGTACTGGCCGCCGTTGGCGGTCAGGGTCGAGCCGGTGATGAAGCCGGCCTCCTCGGCCGCCAGGAAGACCACGCAGCGCGCGATCTCTTCCGGCTCGCCGAGGCGGCCGACGGGGATCAACGGCAGGAGCTTGGTCTTCAACACCTCTTCGGGCACCGCCTTGACCATCTCGGTGGCAATGTAGCCCGGCGCGATGGCGTTCACGGTGATGCCCTTGGCGGCATTTTCCTGCGCCACCGACTTGGTGAAGCCGAACACGCCGGCCTTGGCGGCGGCGTAGTTGGCCTGGCCGAACTGGCCCTTCTGCCCGTTGATCGAGGAAATCGAGATGATGCGGCCGTAGTTGCGGTTGCGCATGCCGTCGATGACGTTTCGCGTCATGTTGAACAGCGAGTCGAGGTTGGGCGAGATCACCGCCTGCCAGGCTTCCGGGGGCATACGGTGCAGGGTGCCGTCGCGGGTGATGCCGGCGTTGTTGACCAGCACGTCGACCGGGCCCAGATCGGCCTCCACCTTGGCGATGCCGGCCTTGCAGGCCTCGAAATCGCCGACGTCCCATTTGAAGACATGGATGCCGGTATCCGCCTTGAAGGTGTTGGCCGCCTCGTCGTTGCCGGCGTAGGTCGCCGCCACCGTGTAGCCGGCGTCCTTCAAAGCCATTGAGATCGCTGCGCCGATCCCCCGGGTTCCCCCGGTCACCAGAGCCACGCGCGCCATCATCGTCCTCCCCGCTAAACTGTTCTCTGCCGCCTGAGCCGGCGGTCTGAATTGAAAGCCCATAAAAACATGGATCACGCCGTCCGCCAACCGCCGCACCGGCCCCCGCAGCGCGAATTATCCGTCTTCGCACAGGGATGCCACCGCCGCCCGGCGGCGGCCAGCGGCGGAAAAGCCAACGGCCCGCCCCTTTTTAGGGACGGGCCGTGGCAGCGTCATGATGCTTTTGTTGCGGCAGTTCGTCACGCCATCGCCGCCAGAGACGGACCCGGTGACGGGCCCAGAGACGAACCGGGCGACGTATCGGCGCCTCAGTCCCGCTGGAGGCACATGGCGATACCCATGCCGCCGCCGATGCACAGGGTGGCGAGGCCCTTCTTGGCGTCGCGCTTGGCCATCTCGTGCAGCAGGGTGACCAGCACCCGGGCGCCCGAGGCGCCGATCGGGTGGCCGAGGGCAATGGCGCCGCCGTTCACGTTCACCTTGGCCGGATCCCAGCCCATGTCCTTGTTGACCGCCAGGGCCTGGGCGGCGAAGGCCTCGTTGGCCTCGACCAGGTCGAGATCGTCGACCGACCAGCCGGCCTTTTCCAACGCCTTGCGGCTGGACGGAATCGGGCCGGTGCCCATGATCGCCGGATCGACGCCGCAGGTGGCCCAGGACACGATGCGCGCCAGCGGGGCGACGCCGCGCTTGGCGGCTTCCTCGGCCGACATCAGCACCACCGCGGCGGCACCGTCGTTGATGCCACTGGCGTTGCCGGCGGTCACCGAGCCTTCCTTGTCGAAGGCCGGACGCAGGCCGGCGAGGGCTTCGGCGGTAACGCCGTGGCGCGGATACTCGTCGGTATCGACGATGGTGTCACCCTTACGGCCCTTGATGGTGACGGGGACAATCTCCTCGTTGAAGCGGCCGTCCTTCTGCGCCGCCTCGGCCTTGTTCTGCGAGGCCGCGGCGAAGGCATCCTGCTCCTCGCGGGTGATCTGCCACTGCTTGGCGACATTCTCGGCAGTGTTGCCCATGTGGTAGCCGTTAAAGGCATCCCACAGGCCGTCCTTGATCATCGTGTCGACCATCTTGAGGTCGCCCATCTTGGTGCCGTTGCGCAGGTGGGCGACATGGGGCGACATGCTCATGCTCTCCTGCCCGCCGGCGACGACGATGCGCGAGTCGCCGACCTGAACGGCCTGGGAGCCGATCGCCACGGCGCGCAGGCCGGAGCCGCAGAGCTGGTTGATCTGATAAGCGGTCTTCTCGTAGGGAATGCCGGCCTCGACGGCGGCCTGGCGGGCCGGGTTCTGGCCGGCACCAGCGGTCAGGATCTGGCCGAGGATCGCCTCGTCGACTTCCGCCGCCTCGACTTTCGCACGCTTCATCGCCTCCTTGATGGCGATGGCACCCAGGTAGGAGGCGGGCACGGAGGAGAGGCTTCCGCTGAAGGAGCCCACGGGGGTACGGACGGCACCTGCGATTACGACTTCGGTCATCTTCGGAGTTCTCCCTTGTGGCGGCCCCGCGAGCGCCGCAGACGGGCGCGGCGAACCGCATTTCGGCGCGCGCCCGCCTCACGGCGGCCTTACGCGCTCATTCGTTAATCTCAGCCTTGATATAAGGACAGACGCTCCCCCGGTGCAAGCCGTGCCTGGGAAATGCCCCATGACATTCCCTTAACGTGTATTTGACGGGGTTCTAGGCGCCCGGCGCGGCGTGCGCCGTGATCCAGCTCAACAAAGGCCGCCAGACCGCATTTTCCGCCCGGGCGCTGACCACCATGCCGATATGGCCGGCCGGCGGCGTGGCGCGCTCGGCGCCGGGAATGGCATCGGCCAGGGCGGCCGCCGAGGCCGGCGGCACGATGCGGTCCTGCGCCGGGATGACGCAGAGCGTCGGCAGGTCGAGCCGGCGCGGATCGACCGCAGCGCCGGCAAGCCGCCATTGGCCCCTGGCGGTCGCGTTTTCGCCGTACCAGCGCCCGAGGCACTCGCGCGCCACCGCCGCGGCCAGTGGCACCCCGTCGTTCAGCCAGTCCTCCAGGGCGACGAAATCGCGCGCCTTGGCGCTGGCCGGGTCGAGCCGGCCGAAGGCGAGGAACTTGCGCACCACCAGATGCGGGTCGAGACCGGCAAAGAGCGCCTGCAGCAGGTCGACCGGCATCTCGCCGGAAGCCTCCAGCAACGGTGCCACCAGCGGCAGGCTGGCCGCGGCCATGCGGCTGTGCGGGGCGTTCTCCGCATGGAAATCCCAAGGCGTCGCCAGCGCCACGAGGCCGGCGAGGTCGTCCCGGCGGCGCAGCGCGAGGCCGAGGGCCAGAAGGCCGCCCATGCAGTAGCCGAGCACCACCGGCTTTTGCGTCCGGTCCGCGGCGCGCACGGCATCCAGGGCGCGCGCCAGCCGCCCGGCGATATAGTCGGTCAGGGTGAAGCCGCGCTCCTCGGCGCCGGGGTGGCCCCAGTCGAGCAGCAGCGGGCGGACGCCCTGGCGGGCCAGCCAGCGCAGCAGCGAACGCTCGGCGGTGAGGTCCAGCACGTAGGCCCGGTTGATCAGCGAGGGCACCACCAGCACGGTCGGCCCCCCGGCGACGGCTTCCGGCAGCGCGCCGTAGTCGAGCAGCCGGCAGGAGCCCTCCTGCCAGATCGCCGGCGGGTCGGCCAGGTCGCGGCGGTAGGGGTGGTGGCGGTAGGCGTCGATGCCCGCCGCCAGATCGCGCAGGCGCCGGGACACCTCGGCGTCGACCGCCCGGGCAAAGACCGCGAGATCAGCCCCGCTTGGACTTTGCCCCAGCTCGTTTCGCAGTCTTTCCGCGCGCTCGGCCAGGTCCTCCTTCCAGGGCCCCCTCCAAGGAAAGGAGCCGCTGCTCCAGAGCGGCAAGGCGCTCTTCGAGGCCGCCCAGGCCAGGCCCGCCGCCATCAGGTGCAGCGGCAGCGGGCGCGGGCCCAATCTTGGTGCCGGGGGATTTGGTGGATCCCCGGGCGCCTGCTTGTCCGTCGCCGTATCGCGCTCCGCCTGACGGCTCACCATGGCTCTCCTGCGCCTTTTCAAGATCGGGGCCACCGTTGGGGCCGAAATTCGGCTGGGCCGCCGCCATCACGGCGGTCATGGCCGCCGGCCAGGCCGTCCACATCGCCGGCAGGCCGCTGGCCGCCACGCCCATGGCGGTCATCACCTTCTGCAGCGATTCCGCAAAGTCCGGATCGGCCGCCAGCGAGGTCATCTGGTCCTGCCAGAGGTCCACGTAGCGCCGCGCCAGCGCTTCCATGTCCTGGGACTCATGCTGGGGCTCGTCCTGCGGCCCATCTTTTATTTGGTCATCCGGCATCCGATCGTCCCGGTCCTTCCCCCGACGGCCCCCCCAACGGGTCCCTCGACGGGCCCTCGACCCGTCCCCTGCCCCCTGGAGCCCCAGTATAACGGCTGGCGGCCCGGCCTGACCAGGGCAGCCGCAACCGCAGGGAGCCTCCCAACACGGTGGCGGGCCGGGGCTCGACAAGGCGCGTGGAAAGGGGCGTCCAGACTAGGCGTTGACAGTCCTTGACGCGGCGCAGCAATATCCCATTAGCATATGCGGTATAAAAATCCGGCTATGCGGCGCAAGACGCGCAGGGGCAACCGGCACACGCAGTTCGCCGGACGCACCGCAGCCGAAACGGCAGGGAAACACGTCATCGCCCGCCCCAGGGGCCCAGACTCCAGAACTGCAGGGGCAGACGTCACGACAGGGCGAACGACGGGAAAGGCATTGGAACTTGGCTGGCACCGAAAAGAGCAGCAAGAAGCAGGGTGACGGCAGCGGGCCGGTCATCATCAAGAAATACGCCAACCGGCGACTCTACAATACTGCGACCAGCAGCTACGTGACCCTCGACCACCTGTGCCAGATGGTGCAGGAGGATGTCGACTTCGTGGTCTACGATGCCAAGAGCGGCGATGACATCACCCGCTCGGTGCTGACCCAGATCATCGTCGAAGAAGAATCCAAGGGACAGAACCTGCTGCCCATCAATTTCCTGCGGCAGCTGATTTCCTTCTACGGCGATTCGATGCAGTGGATGGTACCGAGTTACCTGGAACACATGATGGAGGCCTTCTCCCAGAACCAGGATCGCATGCGCCAGTCGATGCAGGAAACCTTCGGCGGCATGTTCCCCTTCGGCAACCTGGAAGAGGTCGGCAAGCAGAACATGGCGCTGTTCGAAAGCGCCCTGCGCATGTTCTCGCCTTTCGCCGCCGCCGAAGCCAAGGCCGCCGAAGCCAAAGCGGCCGGAGGCCAGGCCGCGAAGCCGGCCGACCCGACGGCCGGCAGCGCCGCAGGCGGGGGGGCCGCAGGAAGCGGCGGCGCCAAGGAATCGCTGGATGCCCTGAAGGCGCAGATCGATCAACTGCAGCAGCAGATCGATACCCTCAACAAAGACAAGCCCTAACCGATAAAAAAGCCGGCCGTCAGATAAAGACGGCCGAGTGACAAGCAGCGCGGCGTAAGGCAGACGCGTTGGTCGCCAGCGGCGTCGTATCCGCTTCAGTCGCCGCCGGCGGCGGCCGGAAGGGCGAGCACTGTGGCTGAGGCACCGCCGATGTGGCCATCGACTTCGGGGCGGCCGAAGTAATAGCCCTGCAGCAGATCGATCCCGATGCCGGTGAGGTATTCCGCTTCGCTGCTGGTTTCCACGCACTCGGCCACGGTCGACACGCCCATCGCGCGCGCCAGGGCCAGCAGATTGTGGATGAAGATCTGGTTTTCGGTATCCGTCATGATGTTGTGCACGAAGGAGCCGTCGATCTTCACCACGTCGACGGTCAGCGCCTTCAGGTGATGGAAGGTGGTGAAACCGGAACCGAAGTCGTCGAGCGCCACCTTGCAGCCCAGGGCGCGTAGCGCCGAGACGAACCGCGAGGTCTCGTCGATATCCTGCAGCGCCGCGGTTTCGGTGATCTCGACGATCAGGCGGGTGGCGATGTCGCGGCGCTCCTTCAGGCGTGCCACCAGGCCGCGGAACCACGAGCGCTCGGTCGCCGTCAGGCCGGAGATGTTGATCGCCAGCGACACGTCGGGATTCTGCTCCAGCTCGCGGATCGCCAGATCGCGCACGCGGTTGTCGATTGACCGCATGAGGCCCAATTGCTCGATCGCCGGGACGAACTGCGCCGCCGATACCAGCTTGCCGTCACCGTCGTACATGCGCACCAGGCACTCGTAATAGCGCACCTCATGGGAAACCGCGTCGACCACCGGCTGGTGGGCCAGGACAATGCGGTCTTCCTTCAGCGCCAACTGCACCTCTTCGCCGATATCCATGCTGGCGCGATAGCCCTGGCGCTGTTCTTCGGACAGCGCGAAGAAGCGCAGGCAGTCGCGCCCGGCGGTCTTGGCCTGCTGCATAGCGCTCTCGGCCTTGGTCATGGCATCGACCGCGGTCTTGCTCTGGGCCGGGAAAGCGATGGCGCCGATGGAAACCGTGACATGCACCTTGTCGGCGCCGACGGTGATCGGATTGTCGCGCATCGACTGCAGAACGCGCTCGGCGGCGGTCTGCGCGGCCGCGTGGCTGCAGGCGCTGAGGAGCGCCCCGAAGAAGTCGCCGCCCGGCCGCCCGATGACATCGGCGGCGCGCAGGTAGTTATCCAGGCGCCGGCCGAGTTCGACCAGAACCGCGTTGCCGGTCTCGTAGCCGTAGCCCGTGTTGATGCGGTCCAGATGGTCGACACCGACCACCATGTAGACGCCGTTCTGGCCGAAGCGCTGCGCCTGCGCCAGAGCATGCTCCAGCGCTTCGCGCAGACGCACCTTGTTGAAATGGCCGGTCAGGTCGTCGAAGTTGGCGAGGTATTCGAGGCGCTCTTCCTGCTGCTTCCGCAGCGTGACCAGACGGATGACGCCGGACATCCGCGACGGCGTGCCGGCCGACGAGAATTCGACGGCACCGCGGTCGTGCAGCCACTGAAACTCACCCTGCTTGGTGCGCAGGCGGAACTCGCAGTCGTAGGCGGAGGTGCCGGCGAAGTGGTCGGACAGCGCCCGGCGGCGGCGCGGCACATCTTCCGGATTGATGCGCGCCTGAAGCTGCTCGCCGGTCCGCGGCAGATCGGCGTCGCCGGCATTGAACAAGGTGGTGATATCGCCGGTCAGCACGATCTGGTCGGTCGCCAGGTCCCACTCGTAAACCACATCGCCAGACGCACGAAGAGCGGTCTCCAGGCGCGACAGCGCCTGCAGGCAGTCTTCCTTTGCCATGGCAGCGGTGGCTTTGAACACGGCTCTGCTCTCCTACCTGAAGTCGAGCCCTCTGCGAGGGCTCCGGCCGACCGGGGGCGATACTTTCCGCCCCGACTGGAAACACCACAAGAATCGAACGTGGGAATCGAATGTGGCAGCCGGCCCTTAATGAACGGTGAAATACTGCAGGATGAAGCTTGAGGCGTGAATAATATCTATGGTTTGTCTTTAGTTAATCACGCGATAATCTCAAAATCGGAAAACTATGCTTAATTTCTATGGTTAATATCTAAACCGTAATAGATTCAATGCTTGATAAATTTTTCACAAGATGCATCTATTATAGGGAGTGCAATTAGAATTCCGTGGGTTCCCTGGCATGACCGGTGTTCCAAGGCTGCAGCATCTTCCGGTACCCGCCGCTTCGGCGGGGGCCCTGGCTGTTGCCACATCGGACCAGACAGGCGGCCCGCGGGTAAAGGCTGTGGCCCCGGTCACCGCGGCTCAGCGTCACCAGCAGCGTCAGGACGGAACCGCCGACGCGCGGCGCCGGCCGGAGCACGGTGCAGAGCCGTTTGGCGGCACTGCCGTCGGTGAGGGCAGCCGCCAGGGTCAGGCGGCCCGGCGCGCCGAACGAGGCAGCGGCGACGCGGCCAGCGGCAAGCTGATCAATTTCTCCCGCCTGTCGTCGCTGCCCTTCATGGTCCAGGTGCTGGGCCAGCAGGCCGCCGGCAGCCGGGTCCAGGCGGAAACACCGCAGACCAGCCTGAGCGGTCACCGCGACGCCGCGCTGCTGGGCAGCGACTCCTACCGCCGGGCCGGCGGCGAGCCCGAGTTCCTGCCGGACTCGGCGACCTTCGTCCGCCTCGCCGTCTAGGTCCTGTCCTCCTCGGAAATCCCCTAACCGGCTTTGCCGATGCCTTGCGGCGCGGCCGCCGGGGCCCGCTCGGGATCGGCCGGCCCAGGATCAGCCGCCGGCAGGGCGGGATTGCGTCCGGCCTCCTGGCGTTCCTCGCGCGGCATCTTGTGGAAGAACTCGCGGTAGCACTTGGAAAAGTGAGAGGCGGAAACGAAGCCGCAGGCCAGCGCCACGTTGAGGATCGACATCGCCGTCTGGGTCAGGAGCGCGCGCGCCCGGTGCAGGCGCAGTTCCAGATAATAGCGCGTCGGCGTGCGCCCAAGGTAACGGCGGAACAGCCGCTCCAACTGGCGGGTCGACAGGCCGGCGCGGCGCGCCAGTTCGGCCCGGGCCAGCGGCTCCTCCAGGTGGGCCTCCATCATGGTGACTACCTGAAGCAGCTTGGGATGGCTGATGCCGAGGCGTCCCTGCAGACTCATACGCTGGTGATCGTGGGTGTCGCGAATGCGTTCGTGGATGAACTGCTCGGCCACCCGGGCGGCCAGGTCGCGGCCATGCGAGGTGGCGATCAGGCTCAGCATCATGTCGAGCGAAGCCGTGCCGCCGGAACAGGTCAGCCGCGGGCCGTCGATCTCGAACAGTTCGCCGGTCACGTCGAGGTCGGGAAAGTCCTCGCGGAAGGCATCGAGGTTTTCCCAATGCACGGTGCAGCGGAAGCCGTCGAGCAACCCGGCCCAGGCCAGGAGGTAGCTGCCGGTCGACAGCGCACCGAGGCGGCAGCCGCTGCGCCCCAGGCGCCGCAGCGCGGCAATCACCGTCGGCTCGCGCAGGCGCTGCACCGCCAGGCCGGCGACGACGAACAGGTAATCGAGCCGCCCGCAATCCTCCAGCCCGCCATCCGGCAGCAGGTGCATGCGGCTGGAGGAATGGATCGGGCGTCCGTCCGTGGTCAGGATACGCCAGTCGTAGAGCGCCCCGCCCCACCGTCGGTTGGCCGCGCGCAGCGGCTCGACCGCCGAGCTGAACGCCAGCATGGAAAACTGCGGCAGCAGCAAAAACCCGAAGGTCTGCCGCGCCTCGCGACCGCCCGCACCGGTCACAACCGGCCCTCTACACTACCCACTGATCCCTTCCCTTCGGCGTCCTCTGCCGGTATCAGCATAGCCGGAAGTCGCCCCAGGACAATGGCGCCGCACCGACCCTTTGCGAAAACCACGCCCCCCGGACCCATCAAAGCCGCCGTACGCAGGACCGCCGCGGCGGGCAGCGCTTGTTCGGTAATGGCCGTCACCTGGATACAAGGATGCAGCAGCATGGACGCAGTCTAACGTCTGGCCGCGGCCACCTCTAGATCCCCAGGCCGCCTACCCGGGAACCTCATACCCGGCGGCTTTCCGGCGGCACACCGACCTGCCAGGTCAGCCGGCCGAGTTCGCGATAGATCAGGTCGAGGTTGGAATCGCGCAGGGTCGGCAGGTGATAGCGCGCTGTCAGAACAGCCTGGAAATCGAGGTCCGCGAAGATGAGTTCCTCACCCTCGCCGGCCTGGGCCAGCGTGTTGCCGTAGGGGTCCAGCACGCGGCTGCCGCCACAAAACAGCGCGCCGTCCTGATCACCGGCAAAATTGGCCATCGCCAGCGGCATACCATAGACCATGGCATAGAAGTCGAGCGCGCGCTGCCAGCCGATCGGGTTCGAGAATTCGCCGCCGACCACGCCAAGCGCCGAGGCGACCGGCAGCAGCAGCAGGGTCGCTCCCTGCACCGCCGCCAGATGCACCAGCGCCGGGTTCCAGCTATCAGCGCAGATCAGCGTGGAAGCCCGCCAGCGCGGGCCCAGGTCGAAGGTTTCCAGGTAACGCCCGCCGGCGAAGTGCTTGCCCTCCTCCAGTTTGCCGAAGGTGGCCAGGTTCAGCTTGCGGTGCAGGAAGGCGATGCCGCCGCCGTGCAGCACGGCCAGAGAGTTGTGGATCTGTGCCGCGACGCCTTCCTCGATGAACCCGACGACGGTCCAGAGGTCGCCGCTGGCCGCCACAAGCCGCCCCAGAATCTCGTGGTCTCGCGGGATCGCCAGTTCCAGGCTGCGCTCGCCGACGCAATAGCCGGTCAGCGAGAGTTCCGGAAAGATCAGCACGTCGGCACCGCCGGCCCGCGCCGCGTCGATCATCTCCAGGTGCTTTTGCAGGTTCGCCGCCACGTCGCCATAGCGCGCAGCGATCTGGGCGATCGCGACCTTCAGCGTGCGACCCGCCGCGTTGGCCTGTGGATTGGCCCCTGGGGAAATTGGGGATGCTGGCAATTCGGATCTCCCGCTGCGCGCCATTTCGACCGGGCCAGTCAGCCGGGCCGCCCCGCGCCTGTCCCGCGTCCAGGCGACCTTCCCTGTCGCACCGGATCAACTTTCGAGGCGGCCAGCGGTCGCGCGCCCCTTATTTGCCCCTGGATGTGGGGAGACCGCAGACCATGTAATTGAAGGGATGCAATTCACCTGTAGCGCGATAGCGCGGGACGCTCGCGAGTTGCGGCACCACCGCCAGCGCGGCGTGCAAGCCTCCCGATTGAAAATTAACCAAACCCCTGCTTTTTGGCGTGGGCTGCCGCCGCCGCGAATCTCGATCATGTTATTGAATTTGCTTTATTATTTAGAATCTTTCCGGGCCGGCCGCAGCGTCCGGGTGCAACCTCGGGCCGCAGCCCCAGCAAAGCGATCAGGGGCGTTGGCGAAAAACCTCTTGTCTTATTTACTCGATGAAGTGATTATTGATTCGATCATTTTGTTTAGATTTCCCTGCTCCTCTGTGGGTAAACCTCCAACTTGAATGGTGAGATCGAGTGGAAACCGTGACTGAAAACATCCAAAGCATCGAGAAGTATGTCGGTCAGCGCATCCGCGAGCGGCGCACCATGCTGGGCCTGACCCAGCAGCAGCTGGCGGAGATGATCGGGGTGACCTATCAGCAGGCCCATAAGTACGAGCGCGGCATCAACCGCGTATCGGCGGGCCGGCTGTTCGAGATCGCCAAGGTCCTCGGCGTCGACATCGGCTTCTTCTACGAAGGGATGAACACCGAAGACGGCCGCCTGAACGAGCGCCAGCGCATGTGCCTCGATCTGGCGCGCAACTTCACGCGCATCAGCAACGACCGGCACCAGGAAGCGGTGAGCCAGCTCTGCCGGGTTCTGGCCGACGGTGTTCGTCATTGAGGCAGCAACGGCCCCGGTTGACGACCGGCGGCTGTGACTGACGGCGTGGTGACTGACGGCGTGGTGACTGACGGCGGCCCTGGCCGAGGGTGGCCCTGGCCGATGGCGGGAAGGACGGGACCGTGACGGTTTCACGGCCATCCGCGGCCCCACCCTCGCCGACAGGATGCCAACGCGCTAAGCTGTCGGCCCGACTCCGGCGCGACATCGGCTAAGGCGCGCCCTCCCACCGTCACCCGCAGCAGGAACTCTTTTGGCCCCCGTCTCCGCTCTCCTCCCCCAGCAGCAACTGGTCCTTGAGTTGCTGCGCATGTCCGGTGAAATCGGCGTTCCCGAACATCCCCCCGGGCAGCCCGGGGAAACCATCCTGTGGCGCACCCTGCGGGAGTGCCGCGCCAAGGGCTGGATCACCACCACGGAAGTCAGTCCGGGAGTCTATTCCGTCGCCCTGACAGAGTCCGGCCGGCGCCGCATTCAAGCGGCCGCGGCCTGACTCGCCGCGGACGCCGGGGAACGGCCCCCTACGTGAACAGACAGAAGATCGCGTAGCAGCGGCCGAGCAGCCCGGCGAAGACGGTGTAGAGCAGCAGGTCGACCAGCAGGCCCAGCGCCAGCACCGGCAGGCCGAAATACAGCACGAAGTACCAGGCGGCCCAGCGCGTGAAGCGGCGCTTTGGAATCACATGGCCCAAAACGGTGTTGGCGGTGTCGCCGTCGGAGTCGTTGCCGCGCTGCGTCATGGCACAGAGACTAGCCGTTGCCGCCGGCGCGCAAAACCGGGAAACTGCGGCCATGCTGGCCGAATCCCCCGACGCCTCTGCGACATCTATCACCTGGTCTTCCTGCGCGAGAGCGCGCTGGGAAACGCTGTACCGCGGCGCCGGAAAGTCCAGCCTGGAGCAGTCCTGGGCCTACGGCGAGGCCGCGGCCGACCAGCACGGCCAGACCGTGGAACGCCACCTGCTGTCTGCCGGTGGCAGACCGCTGGCATTGCTGCAGAGCTTCCGCAAAAGCTACTGGGCCGTTGGCGTGACGCGCATCGTGCGCGGCCCGGTGTGGCTGACCGATCCGCTGCAGGACCCGCATACGCCCGACCTCTGCCGCAGCATCGTCGCGCACTACCGCAGCCGCCGCCTCGACTTTCTCCTGTGGCTGCCGGAACTGCCCGACGATCCGCTGAGCGCCGCCCTGGTCGAAGCCCAGGGCCTGCGCCGCGTGGTCACCGGCTATTCCTCGATCTGGCTCGACCTGCGGCAGAGCCCCGAGGCGCTGATGGCCGGCATGAACGCCAAATGGCGCAACGCCGTGCGCCGGGCGCAACGCAAGGGCATGGAGGCCGCGGTCGACCGCAAGGACCGCCAGCGCCAGGCTGCCCTGGCCCTCTACGAGACCTTCCGCCGCAAGCGCCGCTTCGTCGGCACGCCCGGCGACTTCATCGCCGCCATCGCCGCCGCCGATCCCCAGGCCGTGCTGTCGCTGACCGCACGCCACGACGGCCAACTCGCCGCCGGGGTGATCCTGGTGCGCCACGGGCTCAGCGCCACCTACCTCGCGTCCTGGAGCAGCCCGGGTGGCCACACCGCCCAGGCTCACAACATGCTGCTGTGGCGCGGCATCGAGACACTGCGGGATGAGGGCATCGAATGGCTCGACCTCGGCGGTCTCAACACCGAAAGCCAGCAGGGCCTCGCCCGTTTCAAGCTGGGCCTGGGCGGCGCGGTCTTCACCCTGACGGGCAGCTATTTCTAGAGCGGATCGTGATCAGACGGAACCGCTTTGCGGTTTCGTCCGATCGCGTGAATCCGCTCTACCTCAAAGAGATAGATCAGATTCACACGGTTGATGGATCGCCACAGGCGATTCCATCCAACCGTGATCTGATCTAGGGACAGCCGGGATCGAGGCTTTTCACACGCGCGTCATGAAAGCGCAGCAGGATGCGGCGCGGCAGGAAGCGGCGGAGATTGCGGCGCACCTTGCGCTCGATGACCAGCGGGTCGATCTCGGCCTCCGGGTCGCGCGAGAACACTGCCGTGGTCGAGAAGTCGAGGAACTTGGCGTGGATCGTCGTCGTCGAGAAACGCCAGGTGAGCTGGTAGTCGAGCGGCTGCCCGCCACTCTTGGCCTGGGCGCAGTCTTCGCCCGGCGGGCCGTAGATTTTCTGCAGGGTGTCGATCAGGGTCTCGAAGGCGCTGGGCAGCGCGCCGCGGCGGCGGCGTTCCAGCAGCACCTGCTGCAGGCGGTGAGTCTGCGCATTCATCTGTAAGTAGGCGGTGAACGCGAGGTCGCCGATCTCGACGTCTTCTACCGCCAGGTCGGCGTAGGCGCCGCCGTAGAGCCAGCGCCCGGGCAGCCGCGTGACCCGGTCACCCAAGGCCTGTTCGACTTCGCTCTCGGTCATGCCCCAGCGCGTCGCCTCCCAGCCCGCCACATCGTTCCCCGCCCCTTCAACCAGGGCGGCCGCCGTGCCACTCCACAGCACCAGGCAGCCCAGGAGCAGAGGGGCGAGTGGCCTCATCACCGCGCGTCCTGCAGGCCGTAGTAGGCGTAGGCGCCGGCCAGATAGACCTTGCGCAGGAACGGCAGCGGGAACCGTGGCAGGGCGGAGCGCACCACCGCCGGCAGGGCCTCGGCGCCCTGCACCCCAGCAACCTGCGCGGCGACAGCACGCCCGGCCCAGGCGTATAAGGCTACTCCGTTGCCGTGGTAAGCCAGCGCCGCGTAGAGCCCTTCGTCCGCCAGCCGGCCGACGAAGGGCACCAGCGGCTTGGTGAGGCAGACGAGGCCGCGCCAGAAGAACTCGGTCTCGACATGGCGCCAGGCCGGGAAGTGGTGCTCGAAGGCCTGTCGAAGGCGCTGCTGCG
>JBHJIR010000040.1:0-122900 GCA_050043265.1 Kiloniellaceae bacterium | reverse complement strand
CAACGGTGCGGGCTGATCCTGCTGTGCCGGCCACCGGCAGAAGGAGGCGCAATCGTCTGACGGCGCCCCCGACCCGGCCAAGGTCTTTCCCTCTAAAAGCCCTTGGATGCTTTCACACTGAGACGCGGTTTCCCTCCCGCTTCCGGGTATTCCCGGGAGGGTTTCGCCCTTCCCGGGTACCCGGGCTTTTGGCTCCATTCGTCTGCAAACGGCTGGTTGCTTGCCATTTGACAGCTTCGGCAGATTGGTCAAGACTTGGTTGTCATGTGCCGCTTGGCGGCGCGTCAAACAACATCGCGGGTAGACCGCACGAGGCAATGACGCCCCAGAGCCGCCCTGACTGCAGGGCCGGGTTTGGGGCGTTTTCCGTTTTGGGAGAGGGCGTTTGTCGGCAAGGGAGATCCCCCTCGGGATCCTTTATTCGGTCGCCGGGACCTACAGCCTGATCGGTCAGGCCTGCCTGGACGGCGCGCGCCTGGGCCTGGAGGAGGTCAATGGCGACCCGCGCTATCCCTTCACCTTCCGGGCGGAAATCGAGGATCCGGGCGCCAACATCGACCGCTACCACGCGCTCAGCGAGGCGATGCTGCGCGAGCGCGGCTGCCGCCACATCATCGGCACCATCACCTCGATCGGGCGCAAGGAAGTGATCCCGATCATCGAGAAGCACGACGCGCTGCTGTGGTACATGTGCCCTTACGAGGGCTTCGAGTGCTGCGAGAACGTCATCTATACCGGGGCCTGCCCGAACCAGCACATCGTCCCGCTGTTCCGCCACCTGCTGCCGCTTTATGGCAAGCGGGTCTATCTCGTCGGCTCCAACTACATCTGGGGCTGGGAAACCAACCGCACGGCGCGCGAGCTGGTGCAGGCCTCCGGTGGCGAGGTGGTGGGCGAGAAGTACCTGCCCTTCAACGCCTTGGACGTTGACCGTCTGATCGAGGACATCCGCGCCCAGCGCGCCGATTTCGTGCTGAACAATCTGGTCGGTACCTCCAGCTACGCCTTCCTCGCCGCTTACCATGACGCCGCCCGCGGCGACGCCTCCTTCGCGCCGGAAAACCGCCCGGTGGTGAGCTGCAACCTGACCGAGGCCGAACTGGACAGCATCGGCCCGGCGGCCGAGGGTCTGATTTCCACGGCGATCTACTTCGACAGCCCGGAGACACCGGAGAGTCAGGCCTTTCGCCAGCGGGTTGCCGAACGCTTCGGCCCCGACCGGCGCAATTCGGTCTACATGGTGAATACCTATATCGCCGTAAAACTGCTGGCCGAGGCGATCCTTGCCTGCGGCAGCGACGAGATCGAGGCGGTGAAGGACGCCCTCTTCGGACTCGACCTGGAAACGCCGCTCGGCACCACGCGGATCGACCGGCGCACCAACCACGCGGTGCTCAGGCCCTATATCGGCCGGGCCGAGGCCGACGGCCGCTTCAAGGTCATTGAGGCGGCGCCAGAGCCGATCGCCGCCGATCCCTATCTCGTGGACTTCGACGCCCGCGAATTCGGTGCCGAGGTGAACCGCCGTGCCGGCGCCCACCAGGGCACGGGCACGTTGAGGGTGGTGAAATGACCGGTGGCCGCCCCACGGGCTTCCCGACCCCCAATTTCAGGGGCTGGCGCGTGGCGGTCCTGCACCGCGACGACGCGGCAATCCAGAAGTTGGCCCGCCAGTTGGAACGCTTCGGCGTGACCGCGGAATTTGCCTGGCCCAAGCTGGAAGTCCTCGCCCCCGACGTGAAGGCCGTCTTTTTCGACGGCGACAGCGGTTACGATGGCCTGTTCCCCTGGCCGGCCGGCCACCCGCCGGTCCCCCTGATCGCTCTCATGCGATCCGAGGCACCGGGCCGCCTGGAATGGGTGCTGGCCCAGGGTATCTCCTCCCACCTCGTCAAACCCGTGCAGTCGACCGGCGTCTACAGCGCGCTGGTACTGGCCAGCCACAGCTTCGCGCAGACCCGGCGGCAGCAGGCACGCATCGACGACCTGACGTCGCGCCTGCGGCTGCGTCCGGAGGTGGTGCGCGCGGTGCTCATCGTCATGCGCCTTGGCGAACTGGACGAGGACGCGGCTTTCGCCTGCCTGCGCAGCGCCGCCATGGAACGGCGGGTCAGCGTCGAGGCCTTCTGCGCCAATGCCGACGAGGTGGTGCTGCGCGCGCTGCTGCCCCGGCGCGGGCATCGGCGCCATCAAGGCGGCGGCCTCAGCAGCCTATGAGGGTCCTGCGGGAACTGCTGCGGCGTAAGCTCGCGGTCTTCGGGCTGGCAGTCATCGCGGTAATCGTGGCGATGGCGCTGCTGGCACCGTTGATCACGCCCTATACGCCCGACGACCAGATTTTCGACGGCCTGACGCTGGAAGGCGCGCCTCTGCCGCCCGGCGGCACTTTCCTGCTGGGCACCGATCTGCTGGGCCGAGACCTTTTCTCCCGCCTCGTCTACGGCGCGCGTACCTCGCTGGTCATCGGTGTCGTCGCCAACGGCGTCGCCGTGCTGATCGGTGCCACCATCGGCATCACCGCCGGCTTCCTGCGCGGCTTCGTCGGTACCGTTCTTATGCGCTTCACCGACCTGATGATGGCCTTCCCGGCGCTGCTGCTGGCCATCGTGCTGGCGGCGATCTTCACGCCCAGCCTGTGGATCGTCGCGCTGGTCATTGCCATGGTGAACTGGGTGCAGGTCGCTCGCGTCATCTACACCGAGACCATTTCCCTGTCCGAGCGCGACTTCATCGAGGCCGAGCGCAGCCTCGGCGCCTCGCGCCTGCGCATTCTCGTGCAGCACATCGCCCCGCATCTGGTTTCCACCATGGTGGTCTGGGCGACGCTGGGCATCGCCACCACGGTGCTGCTGGAGGCCACCCTCAGCTTCCTCGGCATCGGTGTGCAGCCGCCGACGCCCAGCTGGGGCAACATCATCTTCGAGAACCAGACCTATTTCACGTCGGCGCCCTGGATGGTGTTCATCCCCGGTGCGGCGATCCTGATGCTGGCGCTGTCGTTCAACGTGGTGGGCGACGCCCTGCGCGACATCCTCGATCCCAAGCAGAAGGGGCAGGGCTGATGGCGGCTTACCTGATCCGCCGCCTGTTGGGCGCGGCCCTCATCCTGCTCGGCATCAGCCTGGTGACCTTCGTGCTGCTCTACCTGCTGCCGGCCGACCCGGCGCGCCAGATCGCCGGGCGCAGCGCGACGGCGGCGACGGTGGAGAGCATCCGCGAGCAGCTGGGCCTCAATCTGCCGTTCTACGAACGCTACCTGCGCTACCTCGGCGGCCTGCTGCAGGGCGATCTCGGCCGCTCCTACATCCAAAAGACCGAGGTGAACACGCTGATTGCCTCGCGCCTGCCGCCCAGCCTGCTGCTGATGGCGGCGGGCATCGCCGCCGAACTCGTGATCGGCCTGACCATCGGCGTCGTTGCCGCGGTGCGCCGGCGCACGAAGCTGGACCAGAGCCTGATGGTGCTGTCCTTCGTCGGCGTATCGGCGCCGCAGTTCGTCGTCGGCATCCTGTTGATTTACGTCTTCGCCTACCGACTCGGCTGGTTCCCTTTGAGCGGCTACGGCACGCCGCAGCATCTGGTGCTGCCGGCCCTCACCCTCGGCTTCCTCGGGGCCGGCTGGTACGCGCGCATGATGCGCTCGGCGATGCTGGACGTGCTGCAGCAGGATTTCGTACGCACCGCACGGGCCAAAGGCCTCAGCAAGGCGCGGGTCATCCTGCGCCATGCGGTGCCCAACGCGCTGCTGCCGGTCGTCGCCATGGTGGGCATCGACATCGGTATCCTGATGAGCGGCATCGTGGTGGTGGAATCGGTGTTCGGCTGGCCGGGGATCGGCCAGCTCGCCTGGCAGGCGATCCAGCGTGTCGATATTCCCATCATCATGGGCGTCACCCTGGTGGCGGCCTGGGCCATTGTGCTCGGCAACCTCGTTGCCGACGTCCTGGCCCTCTTTATCGATCCCAGAATCAAACTGAGATGAGTCAAACACGGGGAGGAACGCCGTTGAGCGTTCGGTACATTCCAGAACAGGGAGAATCAAAATGAAGAAATGGTTGCTCGCGGGGGCGGCTGCGCTCCTGCTGTCGGGCCCGGCAATGATGCCGGCGATGGCTCAGGTGAAGCAGGGCGGTTCGATGACCGTCACCTACAAGGACGACGTGTCGACGCTGGATCCGGCCATCGGTTATGACTGGCAGAATTGGTCGATGATCAAGAGCCTGTTCGATGCGCTGATGGACTACAAGCCGGGCACCACTGAACTGGTCCCCGATCTGGCCGAAAGCTACACGATCTCGGACGACGGCCTGACCTATACCTTCAAGCTGCGGCCGGGGGTGACGTTCCACAATGGCCGCACGATGACGGCCAAGGACGTGAAGTACTCGCTGGAGCGGGTGGTAAACCCGGCGACCCAGAGCCCGGGTGCGGGCTTCTTCGCGGCCATCGAGGGCTTCGATGCGGCCTCGGCGGGCGATGCCCAGGACCTGGAAGGCGTTCAGGTGGTCGACGACTCCACCGTGAAGATCGTGCTGTCCCGTCCCGACGCCACCTTCCTGCACGTCATGGCGCTGAACTTCGCTTCCGTCGTGCCCTCAGAGGAGGCCGAGAAGTACGGCGCCGACTTCGGCAAGCATCCGGTCGGCACCGGCGCCTTCAAGTTGACCGAATGGACCTTGGGCCAGCGTCTGGTCTTCGAGCGTAATCCGGACTATTACCAGGCTGGCTTGCCGCGCCTCGACCAGATCGTCTTTGAGGTCGGGCAGGAGCCGATCGTCGCCCTGCTGCGCCTGGAGCGCGGCGAGGTCGACATTGCCGGCGACGGTATTCCGCCGGCGAAATTCCTGGAGACCAAGAATGATCCCAAGTTCAAGGACCTGATCGTCGAAGGCAGCCAGCTGCACACCGGCTATATCACCCTGAACGTGAAGATGAAGCCCTTCGATAACCTGAAGGTGCGCCAGGCGGTGAACATGGCGATCAACAAGGATCGCATTGTGCGCATCATCAACGGGCGCGCAGTACCGGCCAACCAGCCGCTGCCGCCGCTGATGCCGGGCTACGACAAGGACTACAAGGGTTTCTCCTACGATCCGGAGAAAGCCAAGGCGCTGCTGGCCGAGGCGGGCTTCGCCGACGGCTTCGAGACCGAACTGTTCGTTGCCAACACCGATCCACAGCCGCGCATCGCCCAGGCGATCCAGCAGGACCTGGCCGGGATCGGCATCAAGGCGGAGATCAAGTCGCTGGCTCAGGCCAACGTCATCGCCGCCGGCGGCGAGGAGGACCAGGCGCCGATGATCTGGTCGGGCGGCATGGCCTGGATTGCCGACTTCCCCGATCCCTCCAACTTCTATGGCCCGATCCTGGGCTGTGGCGGCGCGGTGCCGGGCGGCTGGAACTGGTCGTGGTACTGCAACGAGGATCTGGATGCCCGCGCTGTGAAGGCCGATTCCATGGCCGCCCCCTCCCAGGCCGAGGCACGCATCGCGGAATGGAAGAAGATCTTCACCGAGATTCAGGACGAAGCCCCCTGGGTGCCGGTCTTCAACGAGCAGCGCTTCACCATCCGCTCCGCCCGGCTGGACGGCCCGGACGGCATCTTCGTCGATCCGGTGCACATCCCGGTGCACTATGATTACGTCTACGCCAAGGACGCCCAGTAAAAAAGGAAACGAAGCAAGCATGTGCAAAGCCCATGACCACACCATTCATGGCGCGCACCATCATCTCGGGTGGGATCGGTCGATCCCACCCGTTTTGACCGTCGCTCCGGGAACGACCATCGAGTTCGAGTGTTTGGACGCCTCCGGCGGCCAGCTCACCAGGGATTCGACCCTTGCCGATGTGAGCAAGCTCGACTTCGGCAAGGTAAACCCGGTGACGGGACCGGTCTTCCTGGAGGGTGCCGAGCCGGGCGACGCGGTGAAGGTGACGCTTCATGAATTCAAGCCCTCCGGCTTCGGCTGGACGGCGAACATTCCCGGTTTCGGCCTGCTGGCCGACCAGTTCACCGATCCGGCCCTCCACATTTGGAAATACGATGCCGCGGGCCTGACCCCGGCACTGTTCGGACCCGGCGGCAAGGTGCCGCTGAAGCCCTTCGCCGGGACCATCGGCCTGGCGCCGGCCGAACCCGGGCTGCACTCGGTGGTGCCGCCCCGGCGCGTCGGTGGCAACATGGACATCCGCGATCTGGCGGCGGGGACCGAGCTCTACCTGCCGGTCGAAGTGGCCGGCGCGTTGTTTTCCATCGGCGATACCCACGCCGCCCAGGGCGACGGCGAGGTCTGTGGCACCGCTATCGAAAGCCCGATGAACGTGGTGCTGACCCTCGATCTGGTGAAAGGCGCCAACCTGCAGATGCCGCGCTTCACCACGCCGGGCCCGGTGACCCGTCACCTGGACGCCAAGGGCTACGAAGTGACCACCGGCATCGGCAGCGACCTCTTCGAGGGGGCGCAGGCGGCGGTTGCCCAGATGGTCGACCTGCTGGCGGCGCGCCACGGCATGGTGCCGGTCGATGCCTACATGCTGTGCTCGGCCTGCGGCGACCTGCGTATCAGCGAGATCGTCGACCAGCCGAACTGGATCGTTTCGTTCTACTTCCCGCGCATCGTGCTCGACTGATGCCCAGGACCGCTCAATGAGCCAGGACGCCGCGCGCAAAGTGCTGTCGGTGCGCGATCTGGTCACCGTCGTCTCTGGCGAAGGCGGCACGCGTGCGGTGCTCGACCGGGTGGGCTTCGACCTCTACGAGGGCGAGACGCTGTGTATCGCCGGTGAATCCGGTTCGGGCAAGTCGATCACCGCGCTGTCGCTCATGGGCCTGTTGCCGGAGGGGGCGGCCGTCACCGCCGGCGAGGCCTGGCTGGGCGACAGGAACCTCCTCGCCCTGCCGGAGCGCGAGATGCTGAAGGTGCGTGGTGGTGAGATCGCCATGATCTTCCAGGAACCGATGACCTCGCTGAACCCGGTGATGTCCATTGGCGCGCAGCTGGTTGAGGCGCTGCGGGCCCACCGCGACCTTTCCGCCACGGCGGCGCGGCAGGAGGCGGTGGATATCCTGGGGGCGGTGCGCATTTCCGATCCGGGCCGCCGATTCCGCCAGTACCCGCACGAACTGTCCGGCGGCATGCGCCAGCGGGTGATGATCGCCATGGCATTGTGCGGCAATCCCAAGGTGCTGATCGCCGACGAGCCGACCACGGCGCTGGACGTCACCATCCAGGCGCAGATCCTGGCGCTGATGGAGGACCTGCAGAAGGAATTCGGCACGGCGATCCTGCTGATTACCCATGACATGGGGGTGGTCGCCGAGATGGCCGACCGGGTCGTGGTGATGAACCAGGGCCGCGTCGTCGAAGCGAACGACGCCCGCAGCCTCTTCGCGGCGCCCCAGGACGCCTACACCCTAAAACTGCTGGCGGCGGTACCGAAGCTGGGCAGCATGGCCGGGCGTGACCGGCCGCTGCGCGCCAAGCTGGACCGCAAGGCATTACCGGAGCCGGTCGTCAGGGTGCGTGACCTCACCGTGCGCTTCGACATCGTCGGTGGCCTGCTGCAGCGCCCGCAGCGCCGGGTTCACGCGGTGGAGCGCATTTCCTTCGACATAGCGGCGGGCGAGACCCTGGCGCTGGTCGGCGAGTCCGGCTGCGGCAAGTCGACTACCGGCAAGGCGCTGCTGAACCTGGTACCCTGGGAAGGCGAGATCGATATTGCCGGGCGCAACATCGCCGGCCTCTCGGCACCACAGATGGCGCCGGTACGCCGCGACATCCAGATGATCTTCCAGGATCCCTTCGCCTCGCTGGACCCGCGCATGACCGTCGGCCGGCTGGTCGCCGAGCCGCTGGTCATCCACAGGCTGGCCAAGGGGCAGGATCTGGAGGACCGCGTCGCCGAACTGTTTCGCCGGGTCGGGCTTGCCCCCGATGCCATGCGCCGCCATCCCCACGAGTTTTCCGGCGGCCAGCGCCAGCGTATCTGCATCGCCCGCGCGCTGACCCTCAATCCCAAGGTCATCGTCGCCGACGAGAGCGTCTCGGCCCTCGACGTCTCGGTGCAGGCCCAGGTGCTGGACCTGCTGCAGGAGTTGCAGGACGATCTCGGGCTCTCGTTCCTGTTCATCTCCCACGACATGTCGGTGGTCGAGCAGGTCAGCCACCGGGTCGCCGTCATGTACCTGGGCCAGCTCGTCGAACTGGGGCCGCGCGCAGCGGTCTTCGAGAACCCGCGTCACGACTATACCAAACGGCTGCTGGCGGCGGTGCCCATCGCCGACCCGGCGCGCCGGCGCGACGACCGCCGGCTGTTGACCGGCGAGGTGCCGAGCCCCGTCCGGATGCTCGATTTCGCGCCCGACTACGTGCGCTTGAACGACTATGGCGGGGGCCACCTGGCTGCCGTGTAGTTCCCAGCGGTTGACGGTGGTCGCGTGATGGCCTGGGAAATTGGCGGGAATGGCTCTTACCCTGATGGGTCGGCCCTGCCAAAACTGTGGGCTTGGCCGCGCGATGGCGTTCGGATTTACTGGCGACGATGACAGACCTCTTTACCCCCGATTTCACTGCCGTGCCCTATTGGTGGGAGCGTTCTCCGCGGCCCGATCTGGGCCGTCCGGACCTGCCGGCAACCGCCGATGTGGCGGTGATCGGCTCCGGCTACACCGGTCTCTGCGCCGCCCTGCAGGTGGCGCGCGGCGGCCGGTCGACCGTGGTCCTGGATGCGGAGGACGCCGGCTGGGGTTGCAGCTCCCGCAACGGCGGCCAGATCAGCACCTCGATCAAGCCGGACTTCGCCACCCTGTCCGGCCGCTACGGCCGGGACGCCGCCTTCGCCATCGTGAAGGAAGGCCAGGCGTCGCTGGCCTGGATCGGCGACTTCATCGCCGAAGAAGGCATCGACTGCGACTTCAGGGTGCCCGGCCGCTTTCACGCCGCGCACTCGCCGCGCCAGTACGAACGCCTGGCGCGCGCCGCGGCAAACCAGCCGAAAGGCCTGGAGGTACCGGTCCATGTCGTGCCGCGCAGCGAACAGCGCCGCGAACTCGGCACCGACGCCTACCACGGCGGCGTGGTCTACGAAAAGCACGCCAGCCTCGATCCCGGTCGCTTTCATAAGGGGCTGCTCGATCGGGTGCTGGCCGCCGGTGCCACCGTCGTACCCCACTGCGCGGTAACGGGGATCGACAGCGACGGTCAGGGCCACAGCCTGCCCACGGGGCTGGGTAAGCTGCGTGCCCGCGAAGTGGTCGTCGCCACCAACGGCTACACCGGTTCGCTGACGCCCTGGCTGCGCCGGCGGGTGATTCCCATCGGCAGCTACGTGATCGCTACCGAAGCGCTGCCCCAGGACGTGATGGACCGGGTCATGCCCACCGACCGCATCGTCAGCGACAGCCGAAAAGTGGTCTACTACTACCGGCCGTCGCCGGACCGCAGCCGCATCCTGTTCGGCGGACGGGTGACCAGCGGCGAGACCGATCCGCGCCACAGCGCCATGCTGCTACGCCGCGATCTGGTGCGCCTCTTCCCGGAACTGTCCGCGGTGCGGGTCAGCCACTCATGGATGGGTTTCGTCGCCTATACCTTCGACAGCCTGGCGCATCGGGGCTGCCGCGACGGCATCCACTATGCCACGGGTTATTGCGGCTCCGGCGTCTCCATGGCGGCCTACCTCGGCACGCGGACGGGACAGCAGATCCTCGGCCGCGCCGAGGGGCACACGGCCTTCGACGATATCGCCTTTCCGACCCGACCGCTCTACACCGGCCGGCCCTGGTTCCTGCCCGCTTCGGTCGCCTTCTACCGCTGGCGCGACGCGCTCGGCTTCTAGGCGCCGCTCAGGATCAGGTCGCTGGCCTTTTCGCCGACCATGATGGCCGGCGCGTTGGTGTTGCCCGACGGCAGGGCCGGGAAGATCGAGGCGTCGGCGACTCGCAGGCCTGCGATGCCATGCACCCGCAGGGCGGGATCGACGACACAGGCGGCGCCGTCCGGCCCCATGCGGCAACTGCCGACGGGGTGGAACACGGTGACGCCGTGGGCCCGGGCGAAGGCCAGCAGGCTGGCGTCGTCGTCGCCGGCGGGGCAGGGCTGCACTTCCTCGGCGATCAGCCGGCTGAGGGCCGGCGTTGCGGCGAGACGGCGCAGGAAGCGCAGTCCCTCCAGGACTTCCTGGATGTCATGGTCGGTGTCGAGGTCGCCGGGATGGATCTCCGGCACTTCCGCGGCGTCGGCCGAGCGCAGGCGCAGGAAACCGCGGCTGGTCGGCCGGCAGGGCGAGATGCTCATGTTGAAGGCGGCGAACGGGTCCGGGTTCATCAGCGGACGGGTGCCCGGCGGCGCCTTCAGGTAGCGCAGCGGCGAGGAGTAGAGCTGCAGGTTGGGCCGGGTGAGGCCGGGGCGGCTGCGGATAAAGCCGCCGGCCTGATTCAGGCTGAGCGCCAGCGGCCCGCGCCGCGCCGCGACATATTTCATCCCTGCCCAGAGCTTGCCCCACCAGGGATACAGCTGGTTGTTCAGGGTCGGGACGGTGGCGCGATAGATCAGACCGACGTCCAGGTGGTCCTGCAGGTGGCGCCCGACGGCGGGGCTGTCCAGCAGCGGATCGATACCCAGCGCCTTGAGATCCGCGGCCGGGCCGATGCCGGAGAGCAGCAGCAGCTTCGGCGAGTTCACCGCCCCGGCGGCCAGGATGACCTCGGCCTTGGCCTCGGCGGTTTCGCGGCGGCCGTTGCGGTTGTACTCGATGCCGACCGCGCGGTTGCCGTCGAACAGATGCCGTGTCGCCGCGGCGCGGGGGGCGATGTGCAGGTGGGCACGCTGGCGCGCCGGCCACTGGTTGGCGCGCGCCGCCGACATGCGCAGGCCGTCCTTAACCGTGATGTGGTAGGTGCCGGCGCCTTCCTGTTGGGCCCCGTTGAAGTCGGAGTTGAGCGGTAATCCGGCTTCCACGCAGGCGCGCAGGAACTGCCGGCAGGTTGGATGCAGCTCGCTGGAGGGGGCCTTGATGTGCAGCGGCCCGGCACCGCCGTGGAAGTCGCTTTCGCCCCACGCATGGCTTTCCATGCGCTTGTACAGCGGCAGCACCGCGTCCCACCCCCAGCCGGGATTGCCGGCCGCCTGCCAGTCGTCGTAGTCCTCGGCCTGGCCGCGGACATAGACCATGGCGTTGATCGAACTGGAGCCGCCCAGAACCTTGCCGCGCGGCCAGTAGCTGGGCCGTCCGGCCAGGCTGCCCACCGGCTCGGTCATGTACATCCAGTTCACGCGGCGGTCGTAGAACGACTTGCCGTAGCCGACCGGCACCTGCAGCCAGAAGCGGCGGTCGTCCGGCCCTGCTTCCAGCAGCAGTACCCGGTGCCGGCCGCTTTCGCTCAGCCGGGCGGCCAGCACACAGCCGGCCGATCCGGCACCGACGATGACGTAGTCGTAGCTTTCCATCGCCGGAATCTATTCCTTCGCGCGGTCCCGCTGGACCAGGATCGACACCACGGCGAGCAGCCCCGAGCCGACCATCAGGAAGAAGGAGACGGCGTTGAGCACCGGTGTCGAACCAACCTTGGCCATGCGGTCGAACATGGTGATGGTCAGCGGCGATTCCGATCCGACCAGGAATAGCGTGGTGTTGAAGTTTTCGAAGGAGACGAGGAAGGCGACGATGCCGGCGGCGATCATTGCCGGGCGCAGGAACGGCAGGGTGATGGTTGCCAGCACGCGGGCCCGGCTGGCGCCCAGGTTGAAGGCGGCCTCCTCCATCGACCCGTCGAACTTTTTAAGCCGTGCGATGATGACCAGGGAGGTGATGGTGGTGACGAAGGAGAACTGTCCCAGGACCACCAGCAGGATGCCGGGGCGCAGCAGCTCCAGGTCGATGCCATAGCCGTCTTCGACCCCATTGGCGACGGTGCTGGCGAAGACCAGGATGGAGATACCCAGAATCACACCCGGAATGACCAGTGGTACGATCATCACGATGTAGAAGAAATTCTTGGCCGGGAACTGGCGGCGCACGAAGAGAAAGGCGTTGCACGTGCCCACGGCGACCGACAGGCCCGCCACGGCGATGCCGATGACGAAGGAGTAGTAAAGGCCGCGCAGCAGGCGCCGGGCGTGGAACATGCCCAGCTTCGGATCGGTGTCGTTGAAGAACCAGTCCAGGGTGAAGCCCTGCCAGGGCAGCGCCGGAAACAGCGAGTCGTTAAAGGCGAAGACGGCGGCGGCGGTCAGTGGCGCGGCAAGAAAGATGAAAAAGGCCAGCACGTAGAGGCGATAGCCGAGCAGAAAGCCCCAGTTTGTGTTGCGGTCCAGCATGGATACGGCTCCGCTCAGCTCTTGGCGACCGTGCCGGCCAGGGTCTGACGCGAAAGCTTCAGGCCCAGCCAGACGACGCCGGAGGTAAACGCCAGCAGCAGGAAGCCGAACGCGGCGCCGGATTCCCAATTGTAGCGGGTGATGAACTGCTCGTAGATGGTTTCGGTAAACCAGCTCGAGTTCTTGCCGCCCAGCAGGATCGGCGTCAGGTAGCTGCCGGCGGTCAGCATGAAGACGATGATGCAGCCGGAGACGATGCCTGGCATGGCGTAGGGGATGATGATCCGGCGCAGCACGGTAAAGCCGTTGCCGCCCAGATTGTAGCCCGCCTCGATCATCGCGTTATCCATCCCGTCCAGGGTGGAGACCAGCGGCACGATCATGAACAGAATGACCGTGTAGACCAGACCGATGATCACGGTCACGTCGTTGTAGAGCAGCTCGACCGGGCCGTCGATCAGGCCGATCGCCTGTAGCGCGCCGGAAATCACGCCGGTCTCTCGCAGCAGCAGGATCCAGCCGAAGGCACGGATCAGGTCGCTGACCCACAGCGGAATGAGGCACAGCAGGAACAGCGCGCCGCGTGAGCGGCGACCGGCGATCTTGGCGATGTAGTAGGCGATCGGAAAACCGGCAATCAACGCCAGGGCGGTCACCAGCATCGACATGGTGCCGGTGCGTAGAAGGGTGTTCCAGTAGATCGGCTCGTGCAGGAACTCGATAAAGTTGCCGAAGCCGAATTCATAGACCCGCGGCGCGACCTTCTCGCGCAGCGCCAGTACGCCCATGCCGATGTGCGGCAGCACGATGAGCAGCAGAATCCACAGCGCGAAGGGCATGAACAGCAGGATCAGCGACAGCCGCTTGAAGTCTCTCGGGTTCATCGCCCGCCGCCCTGGGTGGCAAAGCACAGGGCCTGGTCGGCTGACCAGGTCAGGCGCACCCGATCGCCGGGCCTTGCATCTTCCGGGCCGCCGGTCAGGGTGGCGTCGGCTTCGATCAACTCGCCGGTACCGCTGCGCACCAGGACCCGGCTGTTGGCGCCGTTGAACAGCAGGCTGTCGACGGTGCCTTCCAGCGAGTCGTCACCGGTTTGAGCCGCGGCCGGTGCCGCATCGCCGCGTTCGGCGCGGATGAACTCGGGGCGCACGAAAACCTCGACGCTGTCGCCCCGCCGCAGGCTCTGCCCGCCGCCGGTCTTGCAGACCAGGCTGAAGCCGGCGGCCGTTTCCACCCTGGCGCGCCCGTCGGATGTCTCCAGGACGCTGCCGCTCCAGCGGTTGGCGTCGCCGACGAAACCGGCGACGAAGGCGCTGGCCGGGTGGTGGTAGAGCTGCTGGGGTGCGCCGACCTGTTCGAACTTGCCGTTGTTCATCACGGCGACGTGGTCGGACATGACCAGCGCTTCGGACTGGTCGTGGGTGATATAGACGAAGGTGGTGTTGAACTGATGCTGTAGGAGCTTCAGTTCGATCTTCATCGCCTCGCGCAGCTTCAGATCCAGCGCGCCGAGCGGCTCGTCGAGCAGCAGCACGTCGGGATCGAGCACCATGCAGCGGGCAATGGCGATACGCTGTTTCTGGCCGCCCGAAAGCTGATGGATCTCACGCTCGCCGACATCCGGCAGGGCGATCCGCTCCAGCACGTCCTTCACCTTGCGCTGGATCTCGGCCTTGCCGGTGCCGATGCAGCGCAGGCCGTAGGCGATGTTCTCCTGCACGTTCATCATGGGAAACAGCGCCAGGTGCTGGAACACCATCTTCACGTTGCGCCGGTTCGGCGGCGTGCCCAGGACGGAGGCGCCCTTGATCCGGATATCGCCGGCCGAAGGGTTCTCGAAGCCGGCGATCATGCGCATCAGCGTGGTCTTGCCGCAGCCAGAGGGACCCAGAATGGAAAAGAAGGAGCCGCTGGGAATCTCGAAGGAGACGTCATCGACCGCCCGAACCGGGCCGAAGGACTTGGAGACGTTGCAGCATTCGAGGTCGTAGTCAGCTTGGGAAGTCATGCGAGCGCCCGTCGACGGAAAAGGGGCCGGAGAAAACACAGGCCGGAGAAGAAGAGATGCCGCCCCCGGCGTCCGCCGGAGGCAGCATCCCGCACTTATAGTACGCTGGTCATAGGACCCTTGTCATAGCACCGGAATCAGCCGCCGGTCGCGGCTTTGATCTTCTCCAGGGCCTTGCCTTCCATGTCTTCGACACCCGGGGGGATGTTGGCGAAGAACTGCAGGTTGGCGATATCGGCATCGCTGAAGGCCGCCGCGAAGGCCGCTTTCTTATCCTCGGGCAACAGGTCCTTGCCGCCCTTGACCGCGGCCGCGCTGCCGGTGCTGGCAGACATCAGCGTCACGATCTCCGGCTGCAGGACGAAGTTGATCCACTTGTAGGCGGCGTCGTCGGCCTTGCCCTTACGGGGCAGGGTGAAGGTATCGATCCAGGCCAGCGCGCCGGTCGCCGGCGGCACGAAGACGATGTTCGGGTTCTCGCCGTACAGCCTGTAGGCGGTTGAATCCCAGGTTTCCGAGGCGACCACTTCACCCGACAGCATAAGGGCAGATAGATCGTCGCCGCCCTTCCAATAGGCTTTGATGTTGTCTTTGCAGGCGATCAGCTTGTCGACAACCTTGTCCAGAATGGCCTGGTACTTGTCGAGGTCGGCGTAGGCTTCGAAGGGATTTTCGCCCATCGAGAAGGCGGTGCCGAGCAGGATGGTGCGCTTCAGGCGCATCGAGGTCTTGCCCTTGTACTTGGGATCGCAGAGATCGCCCCAGCCTTTGATGTCGGGTGCCTTCGACTTGTCGGCCATCAGCCCGGAGGTGCCCCACTGGTGCGGCACCGAATAGACCTCACCGTTGATGGTGGTGTTGGCCTTCACGCCATCCAGCAGCTTGGGCTCCATCACCGAGGTGTCGATCTTCGACAGGTCCATCGGCTTGTAGATGTCGTATTCCATCTGTGCCGCATAGATACGGTCATGGCTCGGCTGTGCCAGGGCGAAGCCGGCCCCGCCGGTCGCCCGCAGCTTGGCGATCATTTCCTCGTTGTTGGAGAAGGTCACCTCGACGTCGATGTCGGGGTACTTCTCCTCGAATTTCTTGACGACTTCCTCGGGCGCGTAGGAGCCCCAGGTGAGCAGCCGCAGCGTCTCGGCCTGGGCCGTGCTCGCTGCGGTCAGCATGGTGGCGGCCATCAGGGCCGCCGAAAGTTTCCCGAATTTCATTATAGCCTCCCGCTCTGACCGGTCGTCCGGGCAGACGGACCGGCAATTTGAGGGTCGAAGCCTAGGGGGTTATTGGACTGTGAAATATATCCATTCCCGATATTAGGCCAGACCAATTTAAAATGCCTCCATTCAGGCCGCCGACTCAGGGGGCCAGGTCGGGCAGCGTCTTCAGGATTTTCACGCCGCGTCGGATCTCGTCGGGCGTCACGCCGCCGAAGCCGAGCACCAGCCCCTTGCGGCCGATCGGCGTCATGCAGTAACGCGACAGGGCGGCGACGACGATGCCCTTTTCCCGCGCGCCGGCAACGATGCGCTCCTCGTCGGCGTCGTCGGGCAGGAAGCCAACGGTGTGGAAGCCGCTGGCGGTCGGCTGCAGGTCGATGCGCGAGGCGATCCCCTCTGCCGCCTCGATCAGGGCGTCGTGGCGGGCCTTGTAGGCGCGCCGCATGAGGCGGATGTGGGTGGCGAAAAGGCCTTCGTTCATGAAGTCGGCGACGATGGCCTGGGTCGCCGTCGGTACGCCGCTCAGCCACGAGGCGCTGACCTCGGCGAAAGTGCCCACCAGGCCGCGCGGCACCAGAATGAAGCCGAGGCGCAGGGAAGGGAACAGCGACTTGGAAAAGGTCCCGACGTAGATCACCCGCTCCTGGGTATCGATGCTTTTCAGCGGCGGCTGCGGCTGGTGGCCGTAGTAGAACTCGCCGTCGTAGTCGTCCTCGACGATCAGGGCGTCGGCGTCTTCCGCCGCGCGCAGCAGAGCCAGGCGGCGGGTCAGGCTCATCACCTGGCCGAGCGGCTGTTGATGCGAGGGCGTGGCGAAGGCGATGCGGAAGTGCGGCGCCTTGCTGAGGCCGTCCTCGACGCTGAGCCCCTCCGCGTCGATCTCCACCGGCACGACGCTGGCGCCGCCGGCGACGAAGGCGTTGCGCGCGCCGATGGCGCCGGGGTTCTCGAACCACACGTGGTCGCCCGGGTTCAGCAGCAAGGCGCTGATCAGGAAGAAGGCCTGCTGGGCGCCGGCGACGATGAAAACCTGATCGGGATCGCACTTGATGCCGCGGGCGGCGTTCAGGTGGGTGGCGATGGCCTCGCGCAGATCCTGGTACCCGGAAGGATGGCCGTAGCCCATGACGGCGTCGCGGTCGGCCCGCCAGTGGCGGGCAGACAGCCGCGCCCAGTGGGCCATCGGGAAGAGATCGAGGGCGGGCAGCGCGGTGATGAAGGCCTGCGATTTGTGGGGCAGCCAGGACCGCGGCGCGAACAGCCGCTGGGCGTGGGTCGTGGCGTGGGACAGCCTTGGCGCGGCGGCACCGGCCACCGCCGGCAGTGCCGACGGCGCGACGCTCCTGCGGCCGGACAGCGCTTCGCAGACGAAGGTGCCGGCGCCGACCCGCGCCTCCAGCAGGCCCTCCGCCGTCAGCCGGTCCACGGCGTCGATCACCGTCGTGCGCGACACCCCGATCTCCTTCGCCAGGGTGCGGCTGGCGGGCAGCCGCTCGCCCGGGGTGACGCCGCCGGACAGCAGAATTTCCTTCAGCCCCATATACAACTGGGCGCTGATCTTGCGGTCGGACTCGCGGTCGATCCTGAGGGATGACAGCAGGGCCCCGGCGTTGGTCTTCATTCCTGGTTCACCCCTGGCCCTTTCGGATTGGACTATAGAACGAACGATAATGGACCTTAAATCAAGTCCAATTCTGTTTATCGTGAGGCGCCTGATACGAACCCGCCCGAGTTGCGCTTTCACCCCGTCACGCTTTCATGAGGACCCGCCGGACACGCCATGGACATTGCCAGTATCGAGACCTTCGCGACCGAGTTCGTGTGCTTTGTCCGGGTGCGGACCAACGACGGCAAAGAAGGCTGGGGCCAGGTGGCCCCCTATAACGCCGACATCACCGCCCAGGTTGTCCACCGTCAGGTGGCACCCTACGCCCTGGGCAGGAGCGCGCTGGACATCGATGCCCTTGTCGACACCATTCCCGAGCGCGAGCACAAATTTCCCGGCGCCTACCTGCGCCGCGCCATCGGCGGGTTGGACACCGCATTGTGGGACCTGCGCGGCAAGGTCGAGGGCAAGCCGGTCTGCGAACTGATCGGCGGCACGCCGGGCCGGCTGCGCGCCTACGCCTCTTCCATGAAGCGGGACATCACGCCGGTTGAGGAGGCCGAGCGGCTGAAACGGCTGCGCGACCGCTTCGGCTTCGATGCCTTCAAGTTCCGCATCGGCGCGGAATGCGGCCACGACGTCGACGAATGGCCGGGCCGCACCGAGGAAATCGTGCCGACCATGCGGCGGGAATTGGGGGATGCGGCAGCGCTGCTGGTCGACGCCAATTCCGGCTTCTCGCCGGCGCATGCCATCCAGGTCGGACACATGCTGCAGGATAACGGCGTCACGCATTTCGAGGAGCCCTGCCCCTACTGGGAATACGAGCAGACCAAGCAGGTGGCCGCCGCTCTGGACATCGACGTCACCGGCGGCGAGCAGGACTGCTCGCCGGTCGACTGGCGCCGCATGATCGACGGCCACGTGGTAGACGTCATCCAGCCGGACATCTGTTATATCGGTGGGCTCACCACCACTCTCAGGGTGGCCGAGCTGGCGGCGGCGGCCGGCATTCCCTGCACACCGCACAGCGCCAACCTCTCCATGGTCACGCTGTTCACCATGCACCTGCTGCGCGCCATCCCCAACGCCGGCAAGTACTTGGAATTCTCCATCGAGGGCGAGGATTACTACCCCTGGCAGGACGGACTGTTCGTCGAGGATCCCTATGCCATCGTGGACGGCCAGGCCACAGTCACCGACCGGCCCGGCTGGGGCGTCGAGGTCGATCCGGCCTGGCTCGACAAATCCGATTACCGCATCAGCCGACTGGAGGGCTGAACCGATGGCCGAAAAGCACGATCTCGTGGCCACGGCGCTGGCGACCGGCATGCTGCCGGAATTGCCCGGTGGCCACTTCCTGGACGGCAGCTTCATGGCGGCGGCCAGCGGGCGGTCGATGGAAAGTTTCGATCCCGGTCGCGGCGAGGCCTTTGCCCGCTTCGCCCGCGGCGATGCGTCCGACGTCGACGCGGCAGTAGCCAGCGCCCGGCGCGCCTTCGAACAGACCTGGCGCGACATGCCGGCCGCTGAGCGCGGACGGATTCTCTATCGCGCCGCCGGCCTGATCCGCGAGAACGCGGCGCGCCTGGCGGTGGGCGAGTGCCTCGACAGCGGCAAGCCGCTGGCCGAGGCCGAAGGCGACGTCGGCGGCGCCGCGCGGGCCTTCGAATACTATGCCGGCGCCTGCGACAAGCTGCAGGGCGATACCTTTCCGCTGGGCCCCGACTACCTCGGCTACAGCCATCACGAGCCGGTCGGCGTCACCGCCCAGATCATTCCCTGGAACTTTCCGATCTCGACGGCGGCGCGCGGCATCGCCCCGGCGCTTGCCGCCGGCTGCACGGTGGTCGCCAAGCCGGCCGAGCAGACCCCTTTCACCGCGCTGCTGCTGGCCGAGATCCTCAGCCTGGCCGGCCTGCCGGACGGCGTGTGCAACGTGCTGACCGGCACCGGCGCGGAAGTCGGCGCCCCGCTGGCCGCCCATCCCGGCATCGACCACATCACCTTCACCGGGTCGGTGGCGACCGGGACCAATGTCATGAAGGCCGCCGCCGACAACATCACGCGCGTCGTGCTGGAACTGGGCGGCAAGTCGCCGGTTATCGTGCTGCGCGACTGCAACCGGCAGAGCGCGCTGGACGGCGTAATGGGCGCCATCTTCGAAAACGCCGGGCAGATCTGTTCGGCGGGCTCCCGGCTGATCATCGAGCGGTCCTTGCACGACGGCTTCCTGGAGGATCTTTGCCGGCGCGCCGAGGCGCTGACCCTCGGGCACGGCCTGCGCAATCCCCAGCTGGGGCCGGTGAACTCGGCCGAACAGCTGGCCCGTGTCGCCGGCTTCATCGAGCGCGCTCGCGGGCGTGGCGTTGAGATTGCCACCGGCGGCGGCGAAACGGTCGATCCGAAGAGCGGCAAGGGCTGGTTCTATCGGCCCACCATCGTCGGCGATTGTCCGCGTGAAGACGAACTGGTGCGCGAGGAGGTCTTTGGACCGGTGCTGACGGTGCAGATCGCCGAGGACGCCGAACACGCCCTGGCCCTGGCCAACGACAGCCAGTATGCGCTGGTCGCCGGAGTCTACACGGCGGACTTTGCCGCCGCGCATCGCCTGGCGCAGCGCCTCGATGCCGGGCAGGTCTATATCAACGAGTATTTCGCCGGCGGCATCGAAGTCCCCTTCGGCGGCAACAAGAAATCCGGCTTCGGGCGTGAAAAGGGCCTGGAAGGCCTGCTGAGCTACTGCCGCACCAAGAGTGTTGCCGCCCGCCTCTGACCGTCGGTTTCAGCCAAGGGCTCAGCCGGATGGAAACGGCTGCGCCAGCCGGTTCAGCGGCCCTTCCAGACCGGGTCGCGCTTTTCGGCGAAGGCGCGGAAGCCCTCCATCTGGTCCTCGCTGTCGTAGAGCCGGTCGACGGTGGGAAACTTGCGCTTGGTGCTGCGGTTCATCGCATCCTGGAAGGAGAGGGCTTCCGACTCGCGGGCGACTTCCTTGATGGCGGCGAAGACCAGCGGCGGACCGCTGGCCAGCAGGCGGGCGATCTCCCAGGCACGGTCCATCAGCTTGTCCTGTGGCAGAACCTCGTTCACCAGGCCCCAGCGGTGCGCTTCTTGGGCGTCCATCCAGCGGCCGGTCAGCAGCAGGTCCATGGCGATGTGATAGGGCATGCGCTTGGGCAGTTTTACCGTGGCGGCGTCGGCCAGGGTGCCGGCGCGGATCTCCGGCAGGGCGAAGGTGGTTGCCTCGCTGGCCAGGATCATGTCGGCGGACAGCGCCAGTACGAAGCCGCCGCCGACCGCCATGCCGTTCACCGCGGCGATCACCGGCTTGTTGAGGCCGCGCAGTTCCTGCAAGCCGCCGAAGCCGCCGACGCCGTAGTCGCCGTCCACCGCGTCACCGCCCGCCGCGGCTTTCAGGTCCCAGCCGGCGGAGAAGAATTTGTCGCCGGCGGTGGTCAGGATGGCGACGCGCAGGTCGGGATTGTCGCGGAACGCCTTGAAGGTCTCCCCCATCAGCCGGCTGGTGGCCAGGTCGATGGCATTGGCCTTGGGCCGATCGAGCGTGACTTCCAGGATGCCGCCCTCGCGGCGGCAGCGGATCACGTTTTGCTCGGCCCCGGGTTGCTTCGATTCAGGCATCGGATGCCTCCTTCCTGACGATGAGGGCGTCGGCGGCAAAGGCACCGTGGCCTTCGGCGCAGACGATCAAGGGATTGATGTCGAGTTCCAGAAGAGAACCCTTGTGGTCGAGCGCAAAGCGCTGCACCGCTTCGATGGCATCGACCGTGGCGATCAGATCACCCTTTGGCCGGCCGCGGTAGCCGTTCAGCAGCGGCGCCGCGCGCAAGCCGGCCAGAGCATCCTCGATCTCCTGCCGGCGCACCGGCAAAGGCAGGATGACCGAATCGCGCAGAATCTCCACCAGGATACCGCCACTGCCCAGAGTCATAACCAGGCCGAAGGGCGGCTCGCGGGTCAGGCCGACGATCAATTCGCCCACCGCGGCCCCATCCTTGCCCTTGCCGATCATCGCCTCGACGTAGAGGCCGCGGCCCAGCGGCAGCAGGTCGCTGGCGGCGCTGCGCACAGCCTTCGCCGTGGCGAGGTTCAGCCGCACGGCGCCAGCCTCGGTCTTGTGGGCGATGCCGAGGGCCTTCAGCGCGACCGGGAAGCCGAGGGCCTCGGCTGCGGCAACGGCGGCCTCGATGCTGTCGGCGCGGCGGCCCTCGGGCACCGGCACGCCGTGGCGGGCAAGCAGCGCCTTGGCGTCGGCTTCGTCGAGGGTTTGCGTCGGACCCGACCCATTTTCGGGCGCCGTCAGTACGGGAAGGGGCAGCGGCTGCCGCCAGGCAGCGCCGATGTCGGCGGCGGCTTCCGCTGCCGTCAGGGCGTCGTCGATGCCGCCGAGCGGGACGATGCCGAGTTTCAGGATCTCGCTGGCCTGGTCCTCGGAGAGGTTCTCCGGCAGGCTGGCGACCACCGCGCCCTTGGCGTTGTGGGTTTTCAGGGCGGCGGCGAAGGCGCGCAGCGTCGGCCACCACTCGGCGTCGGAGCAGCGGTCGCCGCGCGGGAAGTCGAGCACCAGCAGGTTGAGATCGAAGCCGATCCCGACCATGGCCGCGAAGGTCGCGGTCATCGCCGGCTCATAGCCCCAGATGAAGGTGTGGTAGTCGAGCGGATTGGCCACGGTCACCAGCGGCCCGAGGGTGGCCTTCACCGGCTTGATCTGCGCGGGCGTCAGCGCGCGGAAGCTCACCCGGCGGCCCTCGGCGGCGTCGGCCATTACCGAGGCCTCGCCGCCCGAACAACTCATTGACGATAGCGCATAACCAGCGAGCGGCCCGGTAACGTGGAGCAGCTTCAGGGTCTCCAGAAAGGCCGGAATGCTGTTCATCCGCGCGATGCCGAGGCGCCGGAGGAAGGCATCGGCGGCGGCGTCGGAACCGGCCAGGGACGCGGTGTGCGAAAGGGTCGCCGCGCGCGCCTCGGCCGAACGCCCAAGCTTCATGGCGATAACGGGCTTGTTCAACTCGCGCGCTTTGGCGGCGACGGCTTCCAGCCCGTCCAGGGAATCGAAACCCTCGATGTGAAGGCCCAGCGCGGTGACCCGCGGGTCGTCCAGCAGCCCGAGGGCGAGATCGGAAAGGCCTGTCTGCGCCTGGTTGCCGGCGGTCATCACGTAGGCCAGAGGCAGGCCGCGGCGCTGCATGGTCATGTTAATGGCGATGTTGGACGATTGGGTCACGATGGCGACGCCGCGGGTGCCGGCCTGCAGGCGCTGGCCGCCGTGCTGGTCGGGCCACAGCAGCGCGCCGTCGCCATAGTTGATCATGCCGTAGCAGTTGGGGCCGAGCATCGCCATGGCGCCGGCGGCCTCGACCAGGGCCGCCTGCAGGCTGTCGCCCTCGGCATCCTCGCTGCCGGCCTCGCGGAAGCCGGAGGCGTAACAGACCGCGCCGCCGGCGCCCCGCGCGGCGAGAGCGCGCACCACCTCGATGGTCAGGTGACGGTTCACCGCGATGAAGGCGGCGTCCGGGGCGCCGGGCAAATCGGCGACGGATTTATAGGCGCGGCGCCCGGCGATCTCTTCTCTCGTCGGATGCACCGGCCAGATTTCGCCGTCATAGCCCAGGCGGTCGCACTGTCGGATGACCTCGGCGGCCTCCTTGCCGCCGATGGCGGCGATGGTCCTGGGCCTCAGCAGGCGTTCCAGGGTGCGCGGCGGTGTCAGCATCCGAGCGGGCGCAGCAGTTCGCGGGAGATGATGTGGCGCTGGATCTCGGAGGTGCCGTCCCAGATGCGCTCCACCCTGGCGTCGCGCCAGAAGCGCTCCAGCGGCAGGTCGTCCATCAGGCCCATGCCGCCGTGGATCTGGATCGCCTCGTCGGTGACCCGTGCCAGCATTTCCGTCGCATAGAGTTTGGCCGAGGCGATCTCGCGGTTGGCCGGCAGGCCCTGGTCCAGGCGCCAGGCGGCGGAAAGCGTCAGCCAGTCGGCGGCGTCGATCTCGGTGATCATGTCGGCCAGCTTGAAGGAGACGCCCTGGAAGCGGCCGATCTTCTGTCCGAACTGCTTGCGCTCGGCGGCATAGCCGACGGCGTAGTCGAAGGCACGGCGGGCGCGCCCGACCGCCATGGCGGCGACGGTGATGCGCGTGGCGTAGAGCCAGTCGTTGGCCAGCTCGAAGCCGCGGTGGGCCTCGCCCAGCACTTGCGTCTTGGGCAGTCGGCAGTTGTCGAAGTTCAGGATGCAGTTGTGGTAGCCGTGGTGCGAGACCGAGTTGTAGCCCTTGCGGATTTCAAAGCCCGGCGTGCCGCGGTCCACGAGAAAGCAGGTGATCTTCTTCTTGGGGCCGGCGGCGGTTTCCTCCTCGCCCGACGCGACGAAGACGATGACGAAATCGGCGATGTCGGCATGGCTGATGAAGTGCTTGCTGCCGTTGACCACCCAGTCGTCGCCGTCGGGCTTGGCCATGCACTTCATGCCGCGCACGTCGGAGCCGGCGTCCGGCTCCGACATCGCCAGCGCATCGAACTTCTCACCCCGCGCTGCCGGCAGCAGGTAGCGCTCGCGCTGCTCGCCTTCGCAGGCCAGCAGGATACCGGAAGGGCGCCCGAAGAAAACGGTGAGCGCCATGGAGGCGCGGCCGAGTTCCCGCTCCAGCAGCGTGAAGTCGAGATGACCGAGGCCGCCGCCGCCGACCTCTTCGGGCAGGTTCGCCGCGAAGAAGCCGAGATCGAGGCACTTGCGGGTGATCTCCTGGGCGATCTCGCGCGGGACCGCGCGCTCGCGCTCGACCAGCGCTTCGTGCGGATACAGCTCATTCTCGACGAAGCTGCGCACGGTATCGACGATCATCTGCTGCTCGTCGCTGAGGCCGAAGTTCATGCGGCGTCTCCCGTTCCTCTTATGATGCTTCCTGCAACCGCACCGCTGTCGTCCCGGGGCTTGACCCCGGGACCCATGAGCGGCGGTGGAGGGCGTTGCCCCAGTCTGCTCACGTCGATGGAACGGCGAGGGCAGTGGATCCCGGCAACAAGTGCCGGGATGACAGCTTTGGGTGTGGCGAAAGACGGGGTACGCATGATCTGTCCTACCCCTACCGCGCCTGCCCGATGGCGCGGCCGGCGCCTTCGGGCTGAGGCAGGCCGGCGTGGCCGCTCGCCAGCGCCGATGCCTTGGCGGCGATGGCGGGGGCGGGTTCTTCGGCGCTGCGGGTCTTGAGGCTCACGTGGATCAGCAGGTGCTCGCCGGTCGCCAGCAGGCGGCCGTCCGCGTGGTAAAGCCGGTGGAAGAGGTGCAGCTTCTTACCCTTGGCGTCCAGCACCTGGGTGGTCGCCGTCACCGGCTCCAGCGCCGCCACCTCGTCCAGATGACGGATGTGGGTCTCGACGGTGAAGTAGGAACCGCCGTTCGCCACGTAGTCGGCATCGACGCCGATGAGGCGCAGCAGGGCATCGCTGGCATCGGCGAAGCACTGCAGGTAGCGGCTCTCGGTCATGTGGTTGTTGTAGTCGGTCCAGTCCGCCGGAACCCGCATGTCCAGGGTGGGGATCGGCTGTGTCGGATCGAAGGCCGCCGCCCCGGCCACTGCGGCGCCGGCGGAATCGACCAGGCCGCGCTCGTAGGCGGCCAGGGTCTTGCCGGCTCCCCAGTCCTTCACCTTCAGCGCCTGCAGGATGGCGATCAGGTTGTCGTCGCGGATACGCTCCAGCTCGCGGATCGAATAGGCGCCCGACTGTTCGTCGGACTGGCCGGCGACCAGGTCGACCAGCTCCTCGGTGAAGTCCGGCACGTCCATCAGCTTGGTCCAGGGCCACTTCAGGCAGGGGCCGAATTGGGCCATGAAGTGGCGCATGCCGGCTTCGCCGCCGGCGATGCGGTAGGTCTCGAAAATGCCCATCTGGGCCCAGCGCAGGCCGAAGCCGTAGCGGATGGCGTCGTCGATCTCCGCCGAGGTGGCGATGCCGTCACTGACCAGCCACAGGCATTCGCGCCACACTGCCTCCAGCAGGCGGTCGGCGATAAAGGCTTCGATCTCCTTGCGCACATGCAGCGGGTGCATGCCGATCGACGCGTAGAACGCTTTGGCGCGCTCGATGGTTTCCGGCGCGGTCTTGCCGCCGCCGACCAGTTCGACCAGCGGCAGCAGGTAGACCGGATTGAACGGGTGCGCAACCAGCAGCCGCTCCGGGTGCGTCATCTCGGCCTGCAGGTCGCTCGGCAGGATACCGGAGGTCGAGGAGGCGATGAGTGCTGCCGGGTCGGCGGCGGCTTCCACTTCGGCATAGACCTTCTGCTTCACGTCCAGGCGTTCGGGCACGGATTCGACGATCAGCCCGGCGCCCGTCACCGCTTCGGCGATGCTGGTGCGGAAGGTCAGGGCACCTTTCTTGCGGCGCGGCGCCAGGGTCAGCTTGGCGTAGGCGTGCTCGGCGTTGTCGAGTACCGCCTGCATGCGCTGTTCGGCGCCGGGCGCCGGGTCGTAGACCGCGACGTCGATACCGTTTTCCAGCAGGCGGGCGACCCAGCCGGCACCGATGACGCCGCCGCCGATGGCGGCCGCTTTGCTCACTTGTGCCATCGGATTACCAGCGCTTCTTCAGCTTCAGTTTCTCGCGCACCTCGGCCGGGGTCATGATCCGGCTGCCCATGGCTCGCGCGATGGTGGCGGCACGCTCGACCAGATCGCCGTTGGTCGCCAGCACGCCCTTATCGAGCCAGATGTTGTCTTCCAGGCCAACGCGGATGTTGCCGCCGGCCAGCAGCGCCATGGCCGCGTAGGGCAGTTGGTTGCGGCCGATGGAGAAGGCCGAAAAGACCCAGTCGTCGGGCAGGTTGGCGGTCATCGCCATCAGGGTCGCCATGTCGTCCGGCGCGCCCCAGGGAATGCCCATGCACAGTTGGATCATCACCGGGTCGTCGATCAGGCCCTGGTCCTTCAGCCACTTGGCCAGCAGCACGTGGCCGGTGTCGAAGGCCTCGATCTCCGGACGCACGCCCAGCGCCTGCACCTGGCGGGCCATCTCCTTCAGCATGGCCGGCGTGTTGGTCATGATGTAGTCGCCTTCGCCGAAGTTCATCGTGCCGCAGTCGATGGTGCAGATCTCCGGCAGGATCTGGGCGACGTGGGCCAGGCGCTCGGTGGCGCCGGCCATGTCGGTGCCGCCGGGGGCCGGCGGCAGCGGCGCCTCGACGCTGCCCAGGGTCAGGTCGCCGCCCATGCCGGCGGTCAGGTTCAGCACCACGTCGACGCCCGACTCCTTGATGTAGCCGACGGCCTCGGCGTAGAGCGCCGGCGCGCGCGCCGGATCGCCAGTTTCCGGGTTGCGCACGTGGATGTGGGCGATGGCGGCGCCGGCGGCGGCGGCCTCAATGCAGGAATCGGCGATCTGGCGCGGGGTGACCGGCACCTTGTCGGAGCGCCCGGTGGTGGCGCCGGCACCGGTGACGGCGCAGGTGATGAAGACGTCGCGGCTTGGCTGAAGGGCCATGGTGATGTGATCTCCCGTTTTTTCGCCGGCTTATGGCGGGCCGATGATGACGTGGTTGCAGTTTTCCGCTCGACGGATTACGAAGAAAACTTGATGAAAAACGAAATATCGATTTTTGCGCCCCCGGACGCGGCTGCCGAAGGGCCGCTCGCGGTGACGCTGCTGCTGCTGCCTGACTCTTCCATGATGTCGTTGGCCTCGACACTCGATCCGATGCGCGCCGCCAACCGCCTGGCACGGCGGCCGCTGTTCTCCTGGCGCATCGTCACGCCCGACGGCGCCCCGGCAACGCTGACCTGCGGGGTGCCGGTGCCGGCGGCGGGCCGCCTGAGCCGGGACCTGGAGGGCGATGCGCTGATCGTCGTGGCCGGTTTCAACCAGGAACGCCATGTCGCCGGACCGGCGCTGGCTCTGTTGCGGGCGGCGGCCCGGCGGTTCCGGGCCGTCGGCGGAGTGGAGGCGGGCAGCTGGCTGCTCGCCCGGGCCGGGCTGCTGGACGGACGCTCGGCGACCACCCACTGGGAAGACCTTGAGGATTTTGCCGCGCGCTTCCCGGAGGTAAATCTGCTGCCCGACCGTTTCGTCATCGACGGGCGGATCTTCACCACCGGCGGCGCTTCGCCCAGTTTCGATCTGATGCTGCACCTGATCCGCAGCCGCTTCGGCTATCCCCTGGCCCTGGAGGTTGCCAGCGTCTTCGTCTACGACGAGGCCCACGCGGCGACCGATGCCCAGCCGCTGGTGTCGCTCGGCCGCTTGCCCGGCCACGAGCCGCGGGTTGCCGCGGCCATCCGCCTGATGGAGCAGCGGCTGGACAGCCCGCTGACCACCGCGGCCATCGCCAAGCGCCTGGAGGTTTCCGTGCGCACCCTGGAACTGCTGTTCAAGCAGGCGCTGGGCACCGGCCCGGGAACCTACTATCTGCGGCTGAGGTTGCAGGCGGCACGGCGGCTGCTGCTCGACACCCGGCTCTCCATGCAGGTGGTGGCGGTGCGCTGCGGCTTCGGCTCGCACTCGGCCTTTTCCCGCATCTTCCGCCAGCACTTCGCGGTCAGCCCCAGTGCCTACCGGCGCAAGAACCGCAGTGATAGCGGCTGAGATTTTGCGGCGCGGCTTTGCCGAATCTCAGACGGCGGTGATGTCCTTGATCTTTGCGCGCCGTTGGTTGGAACGGGCGGCAATATCGTTGTCCTGCTGCTGAATCGCGGTGCGGGCCAGGTCCAGCAGTTTGTCGCCGAAGGACTGGTCGAGCTGCTCGTTCGGAACACGCCGGTTGGACGTGATGGTTCCGTCTTCATAGGTCACGTTGAACATCGTGAACGCCGGGGCTTTGCTCTCGGCCTTTTTGCGAGCCATAGTTTCAGTCTCCACGCTTTCAAGACTCGGGGCTTTCCCGGGTGGGGCTTTCCCCGGGGACGTCCCCCTGGGGCGATCCAGGGGACAATCCGGGGGCGGGCAACGGCGGGCGGTGCTGTGGCGCTGGACGACCGCCCGCGAGGGTCACTCCGTCGGCGTCGATCCGGGAGCTTGGCCGCCGCCCTGTTCCGGAGACTCGCTTTGCGGTGACTTCTCCTCGCGCGCGCCCTTCTTCTCGGCGGCGCGCTTGGCCTTCTTTTCGGCCTTCAGCCGGTCGCGTTCTTTGCGTTCGAAATCGTAGTTGGGCTTTCTGGCCATCGTTTTCCTCGTTGTTGAGCTTGTCGGATCGTCCGGCGGCGATGGTTTCAGCGCCCCTTCACGAGATGGGGCGCACCGTCTAGGCCGGGCTCTTGGCGCCAGATCTTGGAGGCCCGGGTTTTTGGGCCGAATCTTTGGGCCGAGTCTTGGGGGGCCGGATCTTAGGCCGGGTTATGACGCTGGCCGCAACCTAGATCATCTGGCGCCTATTGAAACGTCCAATTATCGTTTTGCCCACGCGGGCTCGGCCAGCCGCAAGGGGCGGCGGGTTACTGTTCGGCCGTGCCGAGTGACGATAAGGTGTTGTTTAAAAATATTATTCCGGCAGATCGGGGCCGGATCATCGGCGGGCGTGACAAAGCCGCGGCAAGCTGATAATTTAATTGAGCGCTCATATAAAAACTGGAGACGGTCGGTGCGTAATTCATTGGAAAGAATGGAAGTTCCGGACGAGTGGGATCGTTCCGGGTTGCCGGCCTGGACCTATTTCAACAAGGAACTGCTGGACCTCGAGACCGAGGTGCTGTTCCGCCGCCACTGGCAGCTGGCCTGTCACCAGGCCGATGTGCCGGAGGCCGGCAGCTATGTCTGCTTCGACATGTGTGGCGAGCGCGCGGTCATCATCCGGGGCGAGGACAACGTCATCCGCGCCTTCCACAACGTCTGCCGCCACCGCGGTTCGCGCGTCGCCACCGGGTCGAAGGGCCAGTGCCGCTCGGCGCTGGTCTGCCCGTTCCACGGCTGGAGCTACAATCTGGACGGCACCCTGCGCGGCGCCGCCAAGCCCAAGACCCTGCCCAAACTCGACCCGGTCGAGTTCGGCCTGAAGCCGCTGGAGTGCGAGATCTGGATGGGTTTCGTATTCATCCGCTTCAAGTCCGGCGAGCAACCTTCGGTGAAGGAGATCATGGCGCCCTACGAGGCCGAGGCGGCGCTCTACAACATTCCGGACATGGAGTCGGCCTACGGCGGTTTCTGGAAATCCGAGACGGCGGTCAACTGGAAGGCCGTGCGCGACGTCGACAACGAGGGCTACCACGTCCCCATCGCGCATCCCGGCCTGCAGGACCTCTACGGTCACGGCTATTTCGACGAACCGCTGAGCGGCGGCGCCAACCGTTCCTTCGGTCCGTTCAACGAGGGGCCGGGCCGGCTGTGGAGCGTGCGCAACTACAAGAAGATCCTGCCGGACATGCCGAACCTGCCCGACAGCCACAAGCGCGCCTGGGTCTATCTCGGCATGTTCCCCAATACGGTGATGGCCTTCTATCCCGAGAGCGTGATGTTCTATCAGGAGTTCCCGGTGCACGAGGGTCTGACCCTGCAGCGCGGCGCGACCTACAAATATAAGAACGAAACGCGTGAGATGCGTCTGGCCCGCTACCTCAGTACGCGCATCGACAAGGACACCGGCGAGGAAGATGTCCAGCTGACCATCTGGTCCTGCGAGGCGGCGAAATCGAGCGGCTATGACGGAATCATGCTTTCGGATCTGGAATACGGCGTGAGATGCTTCCACGACCGCCTGCGTGATCTGATGCCGGTGATGGGCGATCCCAGCGCGCCGGCGCCGGGGACCATGGAGCGGCTCAACAAAGAGAAGCTGACGCGCGGCGCGGCCTGAACTGGAAAAAGACGGGATGCGTCAGGAAGAACAAGCGTGGGGGCCGGACCGCAGGGCCGGGCAAAGGGGGTTCAGGGAGTGAGGCAGGCACGCGCCGTCAGGCGCGATTCCAATCGCCTTTACGAAGGCGGCGTTCCGAACCATGACCTCGGCCAGTGGGGTCCCGGTCATTGGGATCCCGCTCAGTGAGGCTGCGGTGATCCAGGCCGGAACAGGCGAGGGTGCGAGCAGTGGCTGGCGGGCGCGGCTTTGGCGCAGCGAGGCACTGCGCGGCTTCGCGCTGATCAGCCCGACCTTCCTCTATGCCCTGCTGCTGTTGCTGGCGCCGATTCTGGTCATCATCGTCTTCAGCTTCTGGACCCAGAGCTACCTGGAAATCGACCGCACGGCGACCTTCGTCAACTACATCGAGGCCTGGACCGATCCGCTCTATCGGATCCTGATGTTCCGCTCCCTTGGCGTGTCGGCGGTGGTGACGCTGTTCACCGTGCTGCTGGCCTACCCGATGGCCTACTATCTCTCCTTCAAGGTGGATCAGCGCAAGGCGCTGTGGCTGTTCCTCATCACCATTCCGTTCTGGACCAGCTATCTGCTGCGGGTCTTCGCCTGGAAGATCATCCTGGGCTACAACGGCGCCATCAACGCCAGCCTGATGGAACTGGGCATCATCGCCCAGCCGATGGAATTCCTGCTCTACAACGTGAACTCGGTGGTCATCACCCTGGCCCATGCCTGGGCGCCCTTTGCGATCCTGCCGATCTTCGTTTCGCTGGAAAAGATCGACCGCAGTCTGCTGGAGGCGGCGACCGATCTCGGCGACGGCGCCCTTCGGCGCTTCCTGCGCATCACCCTGCCGTTGTCGCTGCCCGGCGTCATCGCCGCCGCGCTGATCGTCTTCATCCCGACGGTCGGCGACTACATCACGCCGCGACTGGTCGGCGGCAAGGATGGCCTGATGATCTCGAACATGATTCAGGTGCAATTCGGTAAGGCGAACAACTGGCCGCTCGGCGCGGCGCTTGCCGTCTCGATGATGATGATCGTTGCCGCCGCGTCGCTGGCCTTCGTCGGCCTGACCCGGCTGATCTCCTCCCGGATCCGATAGCAAAGGCGCGGCGCAGGTGAAGATACGGCCTCTCAGCATCTATGCCTTTCTCTACCTGGCTTTTCTCTACGTGCCGGTGCTGTTCCTGCCGATCTTCTCGTTCAACGATTCCGCCATCGTCGCCTTCCCGATTCAGGGCCTGACGACGCGGTGGTACGAGAATCTCTGGGCCAATGACGTCATGCAGGGGGCCTTGTGGAACAGCTTGAGAGTCGCCGTCGCCTGCTCGGTGATTGCCACCATCCTGGGTATCTGCGGCGCCCGCGCCCTGACCCGCTATCACTTTCCCGGCAAGGGCGGGATGGCCGCGCTCATCATGCTGCCGCTGGTGCTGCCGGAAATCATCATCGCCATTTCGCTGCTGGTGGTTCTGCTGCAACTCGGCTTCAACCTGTCGCTGATCAGCGTTACCCTGGGCCATATCCTGATGGCGGTGCCGTTCTCCATTGCGGTGCTGAGCTCCAGCTTCGAAGGGTTCGACCGCAGCCTGGAGGAAGCGTCCCTCGACCTGGGCGAGGGACCCGCGGTGACCTTCTTTCGGGTGACCCTGCCCATCGTGGCGCCGGGCATCCTGTCCAGCCTGCTGGTCACCTTCACGATCTCGCTCGACGAGTTCATCGTCGCGTTCTTCCTCAGCGGGACCGAACCGACCCTGCCCATCTACATCTGGAGCCAACTGCGCTTCACCGCCAAGCTGCCCGACGTCCTGGCCCTGGGCAGCCTGCTGCTGTTGGCCTCCGTCGTCCTGCTGTCGGTGGCCGAGGTCATGCGGCGCCGCGCGGCGAAACGGGCCGGCGCGGACCCCGCCAGCGGAGGTTTTCTGTGAACGAACGACCTATCATCGAGATCGACCGCGTGACGCGGAAGTTCGGCAGCTTCACCGCCCTCGATGAGGTGTCGGTGCAGATCCGCGAGGGCGAGTTCTTCTCCCTGCTTGGCCCCTCGGGCTGCGGCAAGACCACGCTGCTGCGCCAGATCGCCGGGTTCGACGATCCGACCTCCGGGGCGATCCGCATCGACGGTCAGGCAATGGTCGGCGTGCCGGCCAACCGCCGGCCGACCAACATGGTATTCCAGAATTACGCGATCTTTCCGCACCTGACGGTCGCGCAAAACGTTGCCTACGGCCTGCGCCGCCTGCACCTTGGCAAGGCGGAGCGTGAGCGGCGCGTGCAGGAAGCGCTGGCCCAGGTCGACATGGCGCACCTCGGCGCCCGGCGCAGCAACGAAATTTCCGGCGGCCAGCGCCAGCGTGTGGCGCTGGCCCGCGCGCTCATCATGCGTCCCAAGGTGCTGCTGTTGGACGAGCCGCTTTCCGCTCTCGACAAAAAGCTGCGCGAGCAGATGCAGGTCGAATTGCGCCACCTGCAGCGCCAGGTCGGCATCACCTTCATCCTGGTCACCCACGACCAGGAGGAGGCCCTGACCATGTCCGACCGCATCGCCGTGATGTTCGGCGGTAAGATCATCCAGTGCGACAGCCCGGAGGAAATCTACCAGCGCCCGCGCAGTCGTGTGGTGGCGGAATTCATCGGTGGCATGAACTTTCTCGATGCGTCGATCCTCAGCGAGAGCGACGGCCTCATCGAGGTCGACGTCGCCGGCTTTGGGCGGGCCGAGGTCAAGAAGCCGGCGGACACTACCTTCAATGGCAGCGGTCTCACCATCGGCGCCCGGCCGGAGCGTATGACCCTGGTCTATGGCGAGGACGCCAGCTTCAACCGCGTCGTCAGCGGCACCGTGGTGGAGGCCTCCTACTACGGCGACATGACCTACTATTCCATCGCCATCGACGCGGTCGACCGGCCGATCGTCGTTTCCATGCGCAACACCATCGGCCGCCGCAGCCTCGCGGCCGGCGAGAAGGTCCAGGTCGGCTGGGGCCCGGAATCGCTGGTCCCTCTGACATAGTCTCCGGCGGGTAGTGCATACCCCTCGCGGGCCGCAGGCCTGGCGCGGGCTCTAGTGAAAGACGAACGCGACGATGCCGGACAAACTGTCGGAAAACCTGCGGGCCGGGCAATCCGATTGGCTGCCGCTTGCTGCGCTGTTCACCAGCGTGTTTGCTTTTTGTGTCGCCTTTGGCGGCCTCACGCCGCTGATTGCCCTCACCCTGGAGGCCCGCGGCGTCGACGCGGCCCTCATCGGGCTCGTGGTGGCGGCGCAGCCCATCGGCACCATCATCGCCGCACCGCTGGCACCGCGTCTGCTGCGCCGTTTTGGCACCGTCGACACCATCCTGTTGTGCGACGCGGTGTCCATCCTCTCGCTCATCCTGCTGCCGGTGTTCATGAGCGCGCCGGCCTGGTTCGTATTGCGCCTGATCGCGGGTCTGGCCGGCGCGGGCCCCTGGATCGTGACGGAAACCTGGATCAATGCCGTCGCCAGCAGCGGTGGCCGCGGCCGGGTCGTCGCGCTTTACGGCAGCGTCATGGCGCTGGGCTTTGTCGTCGGCCCGCTGCTGCTGACCCTGCTGGGCAGTGAGGGGCCGCTGCCCTTCGTCGCCTTCACCCTTCTTTACGCTCTGGCCGTGCTGCCGATCCTGCTGATGCGCGGGCGGGCGCCCAAGCTGGATGTGGCGCACAAGACGCGCTATGCCGGCATTCTCTTGGCTGCTCCCGCCCTCTTCGCGGCGGCGGTCCTGGCCGGCGTCGTCGATATCGCCTTTTTCAGTTTCCTGCCCATCTGGGGCCTGCGTAACGGCTTGGAAGAGTCTTTTACGGTCCTGCTGCTGACTGTCTTTGTCTCCGGTAACATCGTCCTGCAGTTCCCGCTGGGCTGGCTGGCCGACACCATCGGCTACCGCCGTGCGATGTTTCTCTGTGGCCTGGTATGCCTGATCGGGCCGGGTTTGGCGCCACAGGTTCTGGCGATGCCCTGGATGCTCGCCGCGGTGCTCTTCGTGTGGGGCGGCGCGGCCTGGGGGATCTATTCCATCGCCCTTGCGGCGCTGGGACTGCGGTTTCGGGGGGCACTGCTGGCGGCGGCGAACGCGGTCTTCGTCATCGCCTACGAGATCGCCAACATCGTCGGCCCGCCGGCGGCGGGTGCTGCCGTCGATCTCTGGCCGCAGCATGGCCTGATGGCCGTGATGGCGGGGGCCGCCGGCCTCTTCGTCCTGATCGTCCTCAGCCGTCTGGGGCGCCCGCTCACACTGAAGGAGTAGGGGAAGTGCCGGGCCACGGGACGTCGTCCGGTCCGGGTTTCAGTCCAACAACGCCTGCGGCACAAATGAAATTGGCGCTCGGCACGGCATTCCCTTAAGAATGTTGGTCTTAGGATATGATTCGCGCGGGCGTTGCCCGCCGCCCGCCTTCCTGCTGAGAGGACGACAGCGATTTGGATAAGATCAAACCGGGCCTTATTGGCGAAGCCGAGATGATGGTGGGCACCAGCGACACCGCGCCGCGCATTGGCTCGGGCCGTATCGCCGTGCTGGCGACGCCCAAGATGGTCAGCCTGATGGAAGAGGCGGCGTTGGCTGCCATCGAGCACCTGCTGCCGGAGGGCAAGCAGTCGCTCGGCACCCATCTGGACATCACCCATATCGCGGCGACCCCGGTGGGCATGACGGTGAAGGCCGAAGCCGAATTGATCGAGGTGAACGGCCGCAAGCTGCTGTTCGCCGTGCGCGCCCGTGACGAGATGGACCTGATCGGCGAGGGCCGCCACGAACGCGTGGTCGTCACCGCCGCGTCTTTCCTGTCGCGCATCGCCGAAAAGGGCAAGGCCCTGAAGGCGCGCTAACCTGAAAGCGCGCTAGCGTAAGTCCCGGCAACCCGTTCCCCACCAAAAAGAAACCGCCCCCCTTTTGGGAGGCGGTTTCCTCATGCGGGCCCGAGCGGTCGGGGGGCCGTCAGAAGCCCGCTTTGATCTTCTCGAACTCGGCGATCATCTTTTCGCGCAGCGCGCTGGGCAGGGGGCCCATCCATAACGTGTTGTCGCGGAACTGCTCCACGTTGTCGTAGCCCATGGCGGCCAGATCGGCCTGATCCATCTTGGCCATGGCGGCCTGGTTGGCATGGCCGTAACCCCAGGCGGTGACCAGGTAGTTGGCCGCGCTGTCGGCCAGGAAGGCATTGATGTAGTCGTAGATCTTGTCCTCGTTGCCGTCGCCGGCGGCGAGCAGCGAGTAGCCGCAGACCCAGGTCGCCAGGCCTTCCTTGGTGTCCCGCTTCATCTTCGCGGGGATGTCTTCGCCCTGCAGGGTCAGGGCGGTGTCGTTCCAGGCCCAGGCGACGGTGACCTCGCCGGAGGCCATGACTTGCGCCAGGCTGGCACCGTCCTGCCAGTAGACGCGCACGTTCTCGTGCACCTTGCGCAGGAAGTCGGAGGCGGCTTCGAACTGCGCGTCGGTTGCCTTGGTCCAGTCCTTGACGCCGATGCTGAGAAAGGCCAGTCCGTAGGCGTCGTCCACGTTGTCGCCGATGGAAATGCGCCCCTGGTACTTGGGATCAGCGAAGACCTGCAGGCTGGTGACATCTTCCTCCGGCACCTTGTCGGTGCGATAGACCAGCGCCGTGTTGCCCCAGTCGATCGGTACGAAGTAGGCTTTCCCGCCCTCGCTGAAGCCGGGCAGGTCGCGCAGGCCCGGATTGAGATCATCCCAGGCGTCGATGCGGCTGGTGTCGAGCGGCTTCAACAGGCCGGCCTCGCGCCACTTCACCACACTCTGCGAACAGGGATGGCCGAGGTCGGCTTTGAAGCCGGCGCGCAGCTTCTGGAAGGCCTCCTCCTCGTCGCCGAAGAAGGCGAAGGTCGGCTCTTCACTGTATTTCGCGGTGTAGTCTTCGTGGAAGGCGGGATCTTCGTATCCGGCCCAGTCGAAGATGGTGATTTCCGGGTCCGCGGCGGTGGCCGTCCCCGTTGCCAGGGCCACCAGAGCGGCGCCGCCCATAGCGCCCCCCACCAGCCTGTTCATCGATTTTGTTGTCATGTTGCCTTTCCCTTGTTCTGCATTTCCCTGTTTGGGATTTCCGCCTTGGGATGGCTCGGGGGTAAGAAAAGCACTCTCCCTCATATCCCCAGCGGCTTGCTTTTCTGCTTAAAACCGTATGCGACCCAGGCACAGGCGGCAATAAATTATTTGAGCGCTCATTTAAATATCTAAGCGCGTTTTTCGTGCCCAGCGCCCTGCCGCTGCCCGCCGACGGCGGTTTCCCGCCAATTTCCGCGCGGGCCGGTCTCAGCCGACTTCGGCGGCGACCTGGCGGATTGCTTCTTCCAGGATGTCGAACATCTCGTCGATCTGCGGCCGGGTGATCACCAGCGGGGGCGAGAACACGCACATGTTCAGCAGCGGCCGCACGATGAGGCCCAGGGCCTCGCACTTATCGTCGATCAGGGCGCCGAATTCGCGGTCCAGGTCCAGGCGGTCGCCGTCGCCCTTCAGGCGGCCCTCGACGCAGCCGACCAGGCCCAGGCCGCGGGCGTCGCCGACGATGGGGTTGGATTCCAGCGCCAGGATGCGCTCCAGGAAGTAGGGCGAGATCTCGCGCACGTGCTCCAGGATGCCTTCGCGTTCGATGATCTCGATGTTCTTCAGTGCGGCGGCACAACACACCGGATGGCCGGAATAGGTGTAGCCGTTGTTGAACATCAGGTCCGGTCCGGCCTTGGCCCGTACATCCTCCAGCAGCCGGTCGGAGATGATGCAGGCGCCGAGCGGCAGATAGCCCGAAGTCAGTCCCTTGGCGCAGGTGATCATGTCCGGCACCACGCCGAACACATCCTCCGAGGCGAACCAATGGCCAAGGCGGCCGAAGGCGGTGACCACCTCGTCGGCGATGAACAGCACGTCGTACTTGCGGCAGACCTCGCGGCAGGCCTTGAAGTAGCCCGGCGGCGGGATGATGACCCCGCCGGAGGCCAGGATCGGCTCGGCGATGAAGCCGCCCACGGTGTCGGGGCCGAGTTCCAGGATGGCGTTTTCCAGATCGGCGACCTTGGCGCTGCACCAGTCCTCTTCGCTCATCCCCGCCGGACGCAGGTTCGGATTGACGTTGGGCAGCAGGTGGGTGAGCCGGGCTTCGACATCGAAGCGGGTCTCGCTGCGCTCCTTGCCGGTCACCGAGGCGGAGAGATAGGTCGAGCCGTGATAGGCCTTCTCGCGCGAGATGACGCGCTTCTTCTCCGGCCGGCCCAGCACGTTGTTGTAGAAATGAATGAAGCGCAGGGCGGTATCCACCGCGGTGGAACCGCCGGTGGTGAAGCTCACATGATTCAGATCGCCCGGGGCCAACTCCGCCAGCTTGCGCGCCAACAGGGCCGAGGGTTCGCCTGCCGTGTTCCACGGCGAATGGTAGGCCAGTTTCATCACCTGCTCGGCGATGGCGTCGGCCATGTCGCGCCGGCCATAGCCGATCTGCGTGCACCACATGCCGCCGGGGCCGTCGATCAGGCGCCGGTCGTTCTCGTCGTAGACATAGATGCCTTCGGCGCGCGTCGAGATGGTGCGGTTGGCCTGGCCGAGCGTCGCCATCGACTCCCAGGGGTGCAGGAAGTGGTCGTTGTCGTAGGCGCGGATCGTTGCCGCGCTATTCGTCAGGGTGCTTGCCTTGCTTCCGGACGCCGGATGAAGGGGCTTTTCTTTGGCGGCCATGTCAGAACCTCGCAGGGGGTGTGGCGGCACGGCGGGTGTGGCGGAAGAACGGCCGCTCGGCGATCCACGCCGGCGCCATGATCCGCTCCCACTTGCCTTCCTTGTCGTGATAGATCTCGACCCAGAGATCGCCGGTCACGTCGACGCCGTAAGGTGCCTTCAGCATGGCCAGCGCGATGTTCCGCTTGCAGGTCGGCGACCACAGGGTCGAGGTGATGTGGCCGGCCTCGGTCTTCTTGCGATGGTAGACGTAGGCGCTGTGCGGCGCCTTGTTGCCTTCGATCTCCAGGCCGACCAGTTGGTAACGCGGGCCGTCCTTGGCGTGTTTCAGCAGCGCGCGGCGGCCGTTGAAAGGGCCTTTGGAGAAGTCGACCAGGCGATCGGCGCCCAGCTCGAAAGGTGTGCGACCGCGGCTGGGCCGCAGCGCCGTGTGGATCGACTTGAAATCGACGCCGCAGACCACGAAGCCGGCCTCGGTGCGCGCGAGATCGAGCGCGGCGTAGCCGATGGGGCGCAGGCCGAAATCGTGACCGGCTGCCCAGATCCGATCCCACAGGGCGAGTGCCTTTTCCGCCGGCACCCACAACTCGTAGCCGAGGTCGCCGGTAAAGCCGGTGCGCGACACGGTCAGGTCATCGTCCACTTTCACGACATCGAAGGGCTTCAGCGTGGCGAGCTGGCCGAGGCCCGCTGCCTCCAGCACGGCGAAGCTGGTCGGGCCCTGCAGCGACAGCCCGGCGATCTCGTCGCTTTCCTCGTGAACCTGCACGTCGAAGCCCCAGGCGATGTCCAGCAGCCAGGCGTACTGCGGCTCCTGGCAGCACAGGCGGAAGTCGTCGTCGCCGAAGCGGAACAAGGTCCCGTCGTCGATGACGTAGCCGTCCTCGTCGCACCACAACGAATAGCCGACGCGGCCCGGCTTCAGCTTGCGCACGTCGCGGGTCATCAGCCGGTTCATCACCCGCTCGGCGTCCGGGCCGGTGACGCGGTACTTGTGCATCGGCGAGATGTCGAACAGCGTCGCCTGGTTGCGAATGGCAAAGTATTCCGCCTCGACACTGTCGAAGCGCCGCGCCGAGAGATACCCCGCCCAGGGCATCCAGTCCTGGTGCAGGTTCAGCGGGCGCAGGCGCGCGTCGAAGGGCGACGGTGCGAGGCCGCGCTGCACCATCGGCCGCGGCGCCGTCGTGCCCTGGGGCAGCAGTTTTTCCAGCGTGTGTGCGGTCATGCGGCGTGGCCTTCTGTTTTCGTCTGCGGGGCCTTCATCGCCTGGCGCGCGGCGTTGTGGCCGGCGGCGCCGATGATGTCGCCGCCGGGATGCGCCGCCGCGCCGCAGAGGTAGAGGCCGCCGACCGGCAGGGCATAACGTGCCATGCCGTTCACCGGCCGCAGGGTCAGCATCTGGTCGACGGCCAGTTCGCCATGGTGCCAGTGGCCGCCGGGGGCGCCGGTCTCGCGTTCGATATCGAGGGGCGTCAGCACGTCCTGGGCGACGATGAGGCTGCGCAGGCCGGGCGCATGACGTTCCAGCAGATCGAGCACGGTGGCGGCGAGGCGCTCGCGCGCGCCCGCGGTCCAGCCGTCCTTCAGATGATAGGGCACGTACTGCACGATGATCGACATGACATGGCCGCCCCCGTCCACCAGGGTCGGGTCAAGGCGGCTGGGGATGAGGACCTCCAGCGCGGGATGTGCCGGCAACTCGCCGTACTTCACTGCGTCGAAGCCGGTTTCCAGGCTCTGCACGCTGGGCGCCACCAGGATGCGGCCGGTGAGGTCGTCCGGGTCGACGCCGGTGAAGGCCGGCAGGCCCGATAGCGCCAGGTTGATCTTTGCCGTCGCGCCCTTGCAGCGGATGTGGCGGACGCGCCGCACCGCCTCGGCATCGAAATGCTCGACGCCGGTCAGGGCCAGCGTGGTCCGTGTGTCCAGGCTGGACAGCACGACAGGGGCGCCCAGCGTCTCGCCGCTGTCCAGAAGCACGCCGGTCACCCGGTCGTTTTCGACGGTGACGGCGGCGACGCCGGCGCTGCGGCGGATCTCGGCGCCATGGCTCTGGGCCGACTGCGCCAGCGCGGTGCAGAAGGCCGCCATGCCGCCCTTGGGCAGGTGGCGGCCGCCGCCCTGGGCCAGCCGGTAGAGCAGGGTCAGTGCGGTGCCCGGCGAACGTGGCCCGGTGTGCCCGCCCATCACCGCGTCGAGGGCCAGCGCGCCGGCCAGCGGGCCGTCGCCGATCTCGTCCAGGATGACGTCGCGGGCATTCGACAGCAGCACGCGCAGGAATTCGCGCGCGTCGGCGGCACCGAGGCGGCGGACGTCGAAGCCGAGTTTCGCCAGGCTGGCAAGGTCGCGCCAATCCGGCCGGTGAAATTGCGGCGGCGTCTCCAGCAGCTTGGCCGAAAGTACGCCGGCAAAGCGCACGAGCCGCCGATGCAGGGTTGCGTAGGCCGCCGCGTCGGGATGTGCCGCGCCCGACAGCAGGCGGGCGGCACCGCCTTCGATCACCACATGAGCGCCGTCTTCGGCCAGCGCCAGAGTCGGCAGGTCGCGGCGGGCGAAGGACAGGCCGTTTGCGGCCAGGTCGAGCTGCTTTTCGATCTGCGGATGCCAGGCGTGCAGCAGGTGGGCATAGCGCGGCGCCTGGAAACCCGGCGCGATCTCGTAGCCGGCGGCGGCCCCGCCCAGCCCGGCGTTCTTCTCCAGCACCAGCACGCGGCGTCCGCCGCGGGCCAGCACACCGGCGGCGGTCAGGCCGTTGTGGCCGGCACCGATCACGATGGCGTCGTAACGGGTCATGCCGCGCGCTCCGCCGGAGTCAGGCCGCTGACCTTCATGCCGAGATCGCGCAGCACCTCGCGCGCCGCGTTGGCGCCGGGCGCCGCCATCACGCCGCCGCCGGGATGGCTGGAGGAGCCGCAGAGATAGAGCCCCTTGATCGGCGTGCGGTAGTCGGCATAGCCCGGCACCGGGCGGTTGAAGAACATCTGGTCGAAGGTCAGTTCGCCCTGGAAGATGTTGCCCTCGGTCAGGCCCACCTCGCGTTCGATGTCCCAGGGCGTGCGCACTTCCTTGTGCAGGATGAGATCGCGGAAGTCCGGGCTGTGCTCGGCGATCTTGGCGATGACCGTCTCGGCCATCCGGTCGCGTGCCGGCCCGTCCCAGGACTCGCCGGAGGCCAGCTCGTAGGGGGCGTACTGCACGAAGACCGTCATCATGTGCTTGCCCGGCGGCGCCATGGTCGGGTCGATGCAGGTCGGGATCAGCATGTCGAAATAGGGATCGCTCGACCAGCGGCCGGCCTTCCAGTCGTCGTAGGCGCGCTCCAGCTCGTCCAGCGATTCCGAGGCGTGCAGGTCGCCCTTCAGGAAGGGCGCACCGGCGGGTGCGGCGGGGAAGCTGGGGAAGCCGTCGAGGGCGATGTTCAGCTTGGCCGAGGAGCCGCGGATCTTGAAGCGCTTCACCGCCTTCACGAAGTCGTCGGGCAGGTCCTTCGCCTCGACGTGGTTCAGGAAGGTGCGCTTCACGTCCATGTTGGAGATCACCGTCGATGCTTCCAGCACATCGCCGTTGTCCAGCACCACGCCCTTGGTCTTGCCGTCCTTGCTCAGGATCTGCGCCACCCCGGCGCCGGCGCGAATCTCGCCGCCGGCCTCGATCAGTGCGCGCGCCATCGCCTGGGTCACGCCGCCCATGCCGCCGCGGGTAAAGCCCCAGGCGCCGATGGTGCCGTCGACCTCGCCCATGTAGTGATGCAGCAGCACGTAGGCGGTGCCCGGCGAATAGACGCCCAGGCCGGTGCCGATGATGCCGGAGCCGGCGAAGTGCGCCTTGATGACGTCGGTCTCGAAGTACTCGTCCAGGAACTCGCCGAGCGACATGGTCCAGAAGCGGATGGTCTCGCCCATCTCGCTGTCGCCCAGGTCGTGGAAGCGCTTGCCGAGAAACAGCAGCTCGGCGATGTCGCGTGGGCGGTTGCTCACCGGATCGGGCGCGGCGCGCATCAGCAGGGGCTTGATGAAGCGGCACTGGCGCATGACTGCGCGGGCGTAGCGCTCGTAGTTGTCCGCGTCCCGGCGCGAGAAGCGGGAGATTTCCCGGCGCAGCGCGTCGTGGTCCGAGTAGTAGGCGAAATAGCCGCCATCACGGGTGAAGGTGGCACCGCTTTCGTAGGGGATCACCTGCAGGCCGTGGCGCGGCAGGTCGAGATCGCGCACCACTTCGGGCCGCAGCAGGCTGCAGACGTAGGAGCAGTTGGAGTAGGTCCAACCCTCGTAGAGCTCGCGGCTGACCGCGGCGCCCCCGATCCAGTCGCTGCGCTCTAGGACTAAAGTCTTTAACCCGCGTTTGGCCAGGTAACAGGCGGCGGTCAGACCGTTGTGCCCGGCCCCCACGACGATGACGTCATACCGCCCCGACATACCGCCCCTCTCCTTATAATGCAGGCCGCTTCGATCCTCGACCGCAGACTAGCCAAGGGGCCGCTAGGGGTCCATAATTTTTTTGAGCGCTTAAATAAAATTAAGAACTGGAAAGCCGGCAAGGCTTCCTCTAACCATTGTGACACTGTGTGCCCGGGAGCGAATCCGGCGGCGCAGGGGCGGCCAATTCAGGGCGGTTCAGGGCGGTTCGGGGTGCGAAGGAGCGCGAAGGTATGACGGTGAAGGCAGCGGCCGGCCGCCCACGGCGGGAGCGGACGGAAAACGCCGCCAGGCGGCGGCGTCAGCTCATCGAGGCGACGATCGATTCGATCGTCGAGCACGGCCTGTCGGCGACGACCCTGGCGACGGTTTCCGAGGGTGCCGGTCTGTCGCAAGGCGTCGCGGTCTTCTACTTCAAAAACAAGCAGACCCTGCTGGCCGAGACCTTGAAGTATCACTACGAGGAGTACACCGAGGTCTGGAGATCCGCCGTCGCCGAGGCGCCGGACGACCCGGTAGAGAAGGTCCTTGCCATGGTCGGCGCCGACCTCGACGAACGGATCTGCAACCGCCGCCACCTGGCGCTGTGGAATTCCTTCTGGGGCGAGGCCAAGGCGCGACCGATCTTCGCCCAGATCTGCGACACCTACGATGCCCTGCACGGCGAGGTCCTGGTGGCCCTGTGCGAGCAGGCCGAGGATCTGATCGCCGATTCCACCTGGACCGCCAAGAGCCTGGCCGAGGCGCTGGTGACCCTGACCGACGGCATGTGGATCCGCATGCATGTCACGCCCGAGGCCATGGACAAGGCGGCGGGTCGGCGGCTGGTCGGCCGCTTTTTAGGCACCCTGCTGCCGTCGCGCCGCGACCAGATCTCGGCCCGCATGGGCGGCGCCCAAGAATCCTGATCTCGCCGCGCTCGGCGCTGGATAAGAGGCGTTGTTGTGGGCACGTCCCTTTGGCCGGTTGCCCGTTCTGCCCACTGCGTCGTTTGAACGCAGAAGACCGGCGCCTGCTTCTGGCATTGTGGGTGGTCTGCCGGGTCACTGTTTACCGGCGCCACCAAAGCGGGGGTTTCTGCGATGATCCGTAAGCTGTCTTTGCCAAGCCCCGCCCTGACCCGCGCCCTGACCCGCGCCCAGACTCGCGCCCTGACTCGCGCTCTCGTCCTGGGGCTGGTGTTTTTCGGACTCCCGCCCGCCTCCGCGGCGGCGGCCGCTCTCGAGGTCCAGCCGGTAAGCGCGGGTGTCTACGCCCTGGTCGGGGAAAAGGCCCAGCGCTCGCCGGACAACCTCGCCAACAACGCCACCTTCGGCGTGGTGGTGACGGACGACGGCGTGGTGCTGATTGATCCGGGCGGCAGCTGGCGCGGCGCCGAGGCCATCGACACGGCGATCCGTGCGCTGACCGACCAGCGGGTGCGCTTTGTGATCGACACCGGCGGCCAGGACCACCGCTGGCTCGGCAACGGCTACTGGCAGGCCAAGGGGGCCAAGGTCATCGCCTCGGCGGCGGCGGTGGCCGACCAACGCGACCGCGGATCGATGCAGCTGACGGCGCTGCGCGAACTGCTCGGCGATGCCGTGGCCGGAACCGAGCCGGCGACCGCCGACATCGTGTTCGACGACCTCTACAGTTTCGCCCTGGGTGGCGTGCCTTTCGAGGTGAAGCACGCCGGGCCGGCCCACACCCCCGGCGACAGCTATGTCTGGCTGCCGGAACAGCGCGTCGTTTTCACCGGCGACATTGTCTATGTGGAACGGCTGCTCGGCGTCGGGCCGCAGTCCAACTCGAAACACTGGCTGCGCGCTTTCCAGGCGTTGGCCCGGCTCGACCCGCTTCACCTGGTGCCCGGCCACGGCGGCGCGACGACCCTGGCGCGCGCCCGCGCGGAAACCTACGACTACCTGGCCAACCTGCGTGCCCGCATCGCCGACCACCTCAATGCCGGCGGCGATATGATCGGCGCCGTCGAGGTGGATCAGTCGGCCTTCGCCGGGCTGGAACAGTTCGACGCCCTGGCCCGCCGCAACGCCCAGCAGGTGTTTTCCGAGATGGAGTGGGAGTAGGCCGCTCGGCGGCCGGCTGCATCGGGCCCCTTGCAGCGGCGCTGGCGCCCTGCTATTCGTTATTCGTCGAATAACGAACTATGGACGAGACGATGGCCGCGAAAACCTCTGTCGGAAGCACGGCGCCGGCTGGTGCCGCACAGGAACGCCTGCATCACACCCGGATCGCGGCGCTGGCCAAGGCCCTGGCGCACCCCGCCCGGGTGAAGGTGGTGGAGACGCTGCTGCGGCGCCAGAGCTGTATCGGCTGCGACATTGTCGAGGAGATCGGCCTCGCCCCCTCGACCACCTCGGAGCATCTGCGCATCCTGAAAGAGGCGGGCCTGATCGTCGGCGAGATCGCGCGCCCGCGCGTCTGCTATTCGCTCGACCCGGCGGCGGTGAAGCCGCTGCGTGCCTTTCTCGACCTCATCGCGGCGGCGCCGCAGCCCAGCCTGGCGGAGTGACCCCTTGTCAGTTTTCGAACGCTATCTGTCCCTCTGGGTCGCGCTCTGCAGCGTCGCCGGCATCGCGCTGGGCGAACTGGCGCCCGGTGTCTTTGCGGTGCTCTCCGGCCTCGAATACGCCAAGGTCAATCTCGTCGTCGCCGTGCTGATCTGGGCCATGGGCTACCCCATGATGGTGGCGGTCGACTTTGCCAGCCTCGGCCACGTCGCCGACCAGCCGCGCGGCCTGCTCATCACCCTGGTAGTGAACTGGCTGGTGAAGCCCTTCACTATGGCCGCTCTCGGCGTGCTGTTCTTCCAGCACATCTTTTCCGGCATTATCCCCCCGGCGGATGCCGACAGTTACATCGCGGGCTTGATCCTGCTGGGGGCGGCGCCTTGCACGGCGATGGTCTTCGTATGGTCGCAACTGACCCGCGGTGACCCCAACTACACGCTGGTGCAGGTCAGCGTGAACGATGTCATCATGGTCTTCGCCTTCGCGCCCATCGTGGCGCTGCTGCTCGGCGTTACCAATATCCCGGTGCCCTGGGAAACCCTGCTGCTGTCGGTGGTGCTCTACGTCGTGGTGCCGCTGGCTGCCGGCGCCTTCACCCGGCACCGGCTCGAGGCCGGCTCGCGGGACGCCCACGCGGTCGATCGCTTCACCGCCCGCCTGAAGCCCTTTTCCATCGTCGGCCTGCTGGCGACGGTGGTGCTGCTGTTCGGCTTTCAGGGGTCCGTCATCCTGGCCCAGCCGCTGGTCATCGCCATGATCGCCGCGCCGCTGCTGTTGCAGTCATACGGCATCTTCGCCATCGCCTACGCTGCGGCCTGGGGACTGCGGGTGCCGTTCCGCGTTGCGGCGCCCTGCGCGATGATCGGCACCTCGAACTTCTTCGAGCTAGCGGTGGCGGTGGCGATCAGCCTCTTCGGGCTGCACTCCGGCGCGGCGCTGGCGACTGTCGTCGGCGTGCTGGTCGAGGTACCAGTGATGCTCTCGCTGGTCGCCTTTGCCAACCGCACCCGCCCGCTGTTCGATCGCCGTGCTGCTGCGGTCAACCGGTAGGCGCGGTCTATTTCGCAGCGACCAGTTCTTCTTCGGGACGGATGACGCCTTGGCGTAGCAGTTTGGCAACCTCCGCAGCCGGCATCGGCTTGGCAAAGTAATAGCCCTGCACCTCGCGGCAACCCCAGTCGTGCAGTAGCGCCAGCTGGTCGGCGGTTTCGACGCCTTCGGCAATGACCGTCAGGCCGAAGTCTTGAGCGATATTGATCGCCGCCTTTACGATGGTTGCATCGCCGGCGTCGCTGGTGATCTTGCCGATGAAGCTGCGGTCGATCTTGATGCGGTCGACCGGCAGGCGGCGCAGGTAATCGAGCGATGAATAGCCGGTGCCGAAGTCGTCGATGGCCAGGCGGTAGCCCTTTGCACGGAGGCGCTCCAGGGTTTCCCGATGCTCGCGCGACGTTTGCATAAGCGCCGTTTCGGTCAGTTCGATCTCCAGCAGGTCCGGGGTCAGGCCGGCAGCGGCGAGCGTGTTTTCGATGTCCTGCTCCAACTCCTCCGGCGCCTTGAACTGCAGGGCGGATACGTTGATGGCGAAGCCCGGCACGCTAAGGCCGTCATCGAGCCACTGGCGGACCTGGCCGCAGGCGGTCTCCAATACCCAGTGGCCCAGCGCTGAGATCTGTCCGGTGGTCTCGGCGGTGGCGACGAACTTGTCGGGCGGCACGAAGCCCAGCCGCGGATGTTGCCAGCGCAGCAGCGCCTCCAGGCCGACGATGCGGCCGGTCTCGCTGTCGACCTGGGGCTGATAGGCGAGGTGCAGCGCTGACTGGGCGATGGGCTCGCGCAGTTCGGCGGCGAGGCGCACGCGCTCGCGCACCTCGATGTCCATGCTCTCGGTGAAGAAGCAATAGATGCCGCGGCCTTCCTGCTTGGCGCGGTAGAGCGCGATATCGGCGTGTGACAGCAGCGATTCGGGGTCCGGCGACTCGGAACCGTAGGTCGCGATGCCGATGCTGGCGCCGGTGCGGATGACGTTGCCCTGCACCTTGAAGGGTTTGCGCAGCGCGGCGAGGATGCGGCTCGCCACGATGCCCAACCCCGCCGGGTCCTGCACGTTGGTGGCCAGCACGGCGAACTCGTCGCCGCCGAAGCGCGCCACGGCGTCGGTTTCGCGAATGCACTGGGTCAGTCTGGAGGATACGTGGCGCAGCAGCTCGTCGCCGACGGGGTGGCCCAGGATATCGTTGACGTCCTTGAAGTGGTCGAGATCGAGGTAGAGTACCGCGAAGCCTTCCTTCGTGCGGCGGGCGCGGGCGATGGCCTGCTGGGCGGCTTCGACGAAGGTGCGCCGATTGGACAGGCCGGTCAGTTCGTCGGTGCGCGCCATCTGCACCATCCGGCGTTCCGCCTGCTTGCGCTCGCTGACGTCGCGCAGGATGCCAACCGCATACCAGGTTTCGGCAATGTTCATCGACGCGATAGAGAGCTCCACCGGGACCTCCGCGCCGCTGCGGTGCAGGGCGGCGAGTTCCAGCGTCTTGCCGGTCTCGGCGCGGCTACCGTCGGCTGCGAGGTCCGCCAGGGCTTGGCCGAGGGTGCCACGGTGACGTTCCGGCACCAGCCAGGCCTCGATCGGGCGGCCCGCGGCCTCCGTGGCGCCATAGCCGAGGATTCTTTCCGCGGCCCGGTTCCAGTAGGCGATCTGCCCCTCGGCGTCGATCATCAGGATGGCGTCCTTGGCGGCCTCGCTGACCGCGCGGAAGCGTTCCTCGCTGCTCTCCAGCGAGCGCCGGATGGCGTCGCTTCGAACCAGGCTGCCGATGACCCGCGCGAAAGTCGCCAGGGTTTCGATCTCAATGGTCGTCCAGGCGCGTTCGGCCTTGCAGGCGTCGAGTCCGATGACGCCCCACAGGTGGCCGGCCGCGAAGATCGGCATCAGCAGAACGGATTTGTTTTGCAACCTGTCGAACAGGTCACGCAGCGGACCGCTGGTTTCGTTCCGGTGGGTAACCACCGAATGGCCTTCCTCCAGCGGCGCACCCCAGGCCCGCAGAACCTCGAAGTCCGCTTTCAGACCGGCCAGCCCGATGGTTTCCATGCGCACCGGCACGTCGGGCGCCTCCCAGCAATAGCGCAGTGCGGGGGGTGCTTCGCCGTCCGCGTTGCTTTCGAAAACCAGGACGCGGTCGACGCCGATCGCCTTGCCGAGGATCTTCAGGGCCCGCGGCATGCCTTTGGCGAGCGAGCCTTCTTCCAGCAGCCGGGCAGTGCCGACCGTCACCGCATGCAGGATGCGGTCGCGGTAGGCCAGCGCGACCTCGGCGGCTTTGCGCTCGGTGACGTCCTGCAGGGTGCCGACGGTGCGCTGCGGGCGGCCGTCCTGGAAGAAGCTGCGGCCGCGTTCGTGGATCGTCTTGATGCTGCCGTCGTCGAGGACGATGCGGTATTCGCCTTCGTATTCGGCGCTGTTGGCCAGGGCGTTGCCGTAGCGTTGCAGGGCGGCATTGCGGTCGTCGGGATGGATGCGCGCGATGACCGCGGCGGGCGTCGGCACGAAGCTGTCGCGGTCGACGCCGAAGATTCGGTATGTCTCCGCCGACCAGGTCAGCTGCTGCTGCTCGACGTCCATCTCCCAACTGCCCAGGCGCGCGATGACCTGGGCCGCCGCCAGCGACGCTTCGCTGGTGCGCAGATTGGCCTCCGCCTCGCGGCGCCAGCTGTTCATCAGGCCGAAGGCGAACTTGTCGGCCAACTGGCCGGCAAAGGCGATCTCGTCCTGCTGCCAGCGGTGCGGTCTGCCGACATGCTCGAAGCAGATGACGCCGAGATTGCGGCCGCAGACGCGGATTGCGGTGTCGAGCATCGAGGTGATGCCCAGCGGTTTGATGTAGCTCTCGATATAGCCGGTCAGGCGGGCGTCGGTCAGTGGGTCGTCGGCGTCGATATAGCGCCAGGTCTTCAGCGCCTCGAATTCGTTGCGGAATTCTGCCTCGCGCAGGATCAGCCCAGCGGAATGGCGGCCCGGCGTGGTTTCGTAGAGGTCGACGCAGTGCAACTCGCTCTCGTCGTCGTTGAAGCGCCAGATGTTCACCCGTTCGCAGCCGATGGTGCCCGCTGCCGTCTTGGTGATCTCCTGGGCCAGCGCCTGGATATCGCCGGTCAGCAGGGTCTCGGCTTGGCCCACGCGACCGACCGCTTCGAACTGGGACTGCATGCGATGCAGGCTGGCGCGCAGGGCCAACTCGGCGGTCAGGTGTTCGGAACGCCACCGCTGCCAGTTGTTGCGGGCGAAGATGAATGCCATGCCGCCGCAGACCAGCAGGCTGACGGCGAAGCCCGTATGCAGCAGGATATGGCCCCAGCTTCTGCTGTCCGCCCCTATGTCGACCGTCAGCGTATCCAGGATCGCATCGAAGGCGAACCAGGACGCAACGATCAGCGCAACAGCGGTCAGGGACGCCGGCACGACCCAGCGGCCATAGCTTGCGCCTTTTGCCGCCGGCAACGGCAGCAGGACGCCGGCTTGCCGGTGACTGGCGGGCGTGGGATTGGGCTTGCGCCGCAGGCGCCCGGCTATTTTGGACCGATCCACGTCCAGCATCCTCGATTTCCGGAAATAATCGAAATGATTATTATTTCTACGCGTTTGAGCCTAAAGCGATGTTAACGAGCGGCGATTCCCGCCGCCGGTACGCTGGTCCTCCAGGGCCCCTTCCGTGGCCCCTCCATGGCCCTCTATGGCGACCGGGGCAGCGGCGGAATTCCCGGATTTCTGCGGGCGGGCGTTTTCCTTTCCGATTCCAGGGCCTAGAGTGCTGGCATCGGATACACCCTGGATAGAAGGCGGATGACGGCACCCCGGGCGAAGACCACGGCACTGGCGCGGCGGATCCTGGAGATTGCCCGGCACGACGGCCTTGCCGCCGGCGCCCACCTGGCCGAGGTGAAGCTGGCTGAGCGCCTTGGCGTCTCGCGCTCGCCGGTGCGTGCGGCGCTGGCCCTGCTCAAGGACCTCGGCGCGGTGAAGCCGGCGCCGGGCCAGGGCTACTTCCTCGCCCTCGACAGCGATGGCGCGGCGTTTGCCGCGGTGGCGTTGCCGGAGCCGGAAGAGGCGGTGATGTACCGCGATCTGGTGCGCGCGCGCTTTGCCAACCTGATTCCGTCGCAGGTCGCGGTCAGCGACGTCATGCGGCGCTACGACTGCGACCGCGCGATGGCCAATCGGGTGCTGGCCCAGATGTCGGAGGACGGCGTTATCGAGCGCGCGCCGGGGCGCGGTTACCTCTTCGGTCCGGTGCTGAACGACGCCAAGGCCTACGACGAGAGCTACCGGTTCCGGCTTTTGGTCGAACCGGCCGCGGTGCTGGAGCCTGGCTTCCATCCCGACCCCCAGCGCATGAAGCGCCTGCGGGCGCATCACGCCGCTCTGCTGCAGGCCGGCATCGAAGCGGTGCCGATGGCCGAGCTGTTCGAGGCCGATGCCGATTTCCACGAGGCCATCGGCGAATTCTGCGGCAACCGTTTCCTCGCCCACGCGATCCGTCTGCAGACCCGCCTGCGCCGCCTCAGCGAGTACGAGAACTATAACGACCGCGACCGCCTGCGCGATTCCTGCCGCGAGCACCTCGCTATTCTTGACGCCTTCGACGCGGGGGATTTCAAGCGCGCCGCCGTGCTGCTGCGCGACCACATCGCGGTGTCGCAGGAGGTCCGCCCCAACTTCGACAAGGTGCGCGCCCTGGCGCACCGCCGGCTGACGCGGGTCTAGGCAGCCGATGAACGAAATGGCACCGGATCTACGCTCCGTCCTGCGTGCGGCGACCGCTCCGGACCATGCCCGGCTGGACCGGGCGGTCTCCACGCTCGACCTATCGGTGCCGCAGGATTACCGGGACTTCCTGCAGCTCCACGCCGCCGTTCTCTTGCCGCTGGAGCGCTGGCTGGTGGACAACGCGGTGGCCGACGACCTGCCGGATTGGCCGGAGCGCTCGCGGGGAGCGGCATTGCTGGATGATCTGGGCAATCTTCAGATGCAGCCTGCCACGGCCTGTTCCTTATCCTTTGATCTCCGCCCTTTTTCCTTTGATAACAGTCTGGCGGTCAAAGCCGGTATGTTGTACGTGCTGGAAGGGTCGCGTCTGGGGGGACGTCTTCTCCTGCGGCAGGTCCAGGCTGGGCCGGCTGGTTTTCCAACAGCTTTTCTTGAACATGGCGTCGAGACGAAGCTATGGCCTTCATTCACGGTGTGGCTGGCCCGCTTGCCGCGGGAAGAGGGGTTTGTCACCGCTGCCGTCGCTTCGGCGCAGGCGGTATTCCTTTTGTATGAGCAAGAGGCGCGGCAGCGCCTCCGAGAACTTGGGCAATGACAAGCAAATTTACAGACGAATCCATAGGGCAGCCCGGTCAGGTGGACCTGACCAATTGCGACCGGGAGCCGATCCACAAGCTGGGCAAAGTACAGTCGTTCGGATTTCTGCTGGGAACGTCGCTCGACTGGATCGCCTCTTGCGCGTCGGAGAATATCGCGAACTTCCTCGGGCGTACTGCCGAAGACGTGGTCGGCGAGCATCTGCCGGATCTGCTCGGCGGGGAATCCGTCCATCGCATCAGGAACCGTCTGCAGTTTCTGCGCGGCCAGGAAGGCGTCGAGCGCGTGCGCAAGTTGCGGGTCGGCGATGACGGGCCGGTCTTCGACTGTTCCGTCCACCTGTCCGGCGAGACAATCGTCTTGGAGTTCGAGCCGGTCCAAGGCAATGCCGAGACGGACGACGACATCGGCGCCGTCCGCACGATGATGTCGCGCCTTGCCGACACCGACAGCGTGGCCAGGTTCTGCAACGATGCGGCCCGCTATCTTCAGGCGCTCACGCGATTTGACCGCGTTATGGTCTACCGGTTTCTTCATGACGGCAGCGGTGAAGTTGTCGCCGAAGCCAAAGTGCGCAGTCTCGAGCCGTTCTTGAACCTGCGCTATCCGGCTTCAGACATTCCGCAGCAGGCGCGGGCACTCTACCTGGCGAATCCGATCCGTATCATCGCCAACGTCAGTGATCGCGGTGTGGCGCTCTATCCGGAACGCGCGCCCAGCGGGGAAGTGCTCGATCTGTCGCAAAGTGTTCTGCGCAGCGTCTCGTCGATCCATCTGGAATACCTCGCCAACATGGGCGTGGCGGCCTCGATGTCGGTTTCCATCATCGTCGACGGCAAACTGTGGGGGCTCTTTGCCTGTCATCACGGGGCGCCCATGGCGCTCGGCCAGGCGGTGCGCGCGGCGACGGAACTGTTCGGGCAGATGTTTTCGCTTTTGCTGTCCGGAAAGCTGAATGCCGAGTCGATCCGGACCGATGACCAGGTTCGCCAGCTGACCAATACCTTCACCAGTTCCGTTCTTCCCAACGAACAGGCTGTCCACCAGATCGTTCCGCTGTTGCAGGAGTTTGCTTCGGTCGTTGACGCGCACGGTGTCGGTGTCGCGCTCGAAGGCGAGGTTCACCTCGAGGGGACGACCCCCACAACCGACGAATTTGCCCAGATTGTCAAATTTCTCAACCGGTCGTCGGCCAATGCCATCTTCACCAGTCACGAGCTGAGTTCGGTGATGCCTGAGGCGGCCGACTTCGTTCAGCGGGCGGCCGGCATCCTGGCCATTCCGATCTCCCGCTCGCCGCGCGACTACATCGTCTTCTTCCGCAAGGAGGTCATCAAGACGGTCGATTGGGCCGGCAATCCGGCGAAGCCGGCAACCGTCGGCCCGAACGGTATCCGGTTGACGCCCCGTAAGAGCTTCGAGGCCTGGCGCGCGATCGTCGAGCGGCAGAGCGAGCCGTGGACTCCGTCGGATCTGCGTGCCGCATCGCAGCTGCGCCTGACACTCCTGGAAGTCGTCCTTCGCTTGAGCGAGGAAGCCACCAGGGAGCGCAAGAGCGCGCAGGAACGGCAGGAGCTGCTGGTCGCCGAGCTGAACCATCGGGTGCGCAATATTCTGGGACTGGTCAAGGGCCTCATCTCGCAGAGCCGATCCAAAGAACTGTCGACGACCGAATATGTCGCTATCCTCAACAGCCGGATCCAGGCTCTGGCCCGTGCGCACGATCAGATCACCCAAAAGAACTGGGCGGCTTCTTCATTTGCCGACCTGCTGCACACCGAGGCAAAGAGTTACCTGATGGACAAGGCGGATCGGGTCGTTCTGCAGGGCGCAGACTATCTGCTCGAACCGCAGGCCTTTTCGACTGTCGCGCTGGTCGTCCATGAACTCGTGACGAACGCGGCCAAGTACGGCGCGCTGTCGGATCGGCGCGGGACAATTTTGGTGACAACGCGGTTGGCGGACAGCGGCGCCTTGCAGATCGTCTGGGAAGAAAAAGGCGGGCCGGCGGTCCAGCCGCCGACGCGGCGCGGGTTCGGCTCGACTCTCGTCGAGCGGTCGGTGCCCTATGAACTGAATGGCAAGGCCAGCATCGAGTTCCGGCTCGCCGGGCTGCGCGCCCAGTTCGAAATTCCCGCTGTCTATGTGAAACGCCCTGAGAAAGTGGCGAAGAGCAGCGCCGTTGCCGGCGATACCGCCACCGTCGCGCAGGTGGAGACTCCCAATTCGGTCCTGATCGTCGAAGACAATCTGATCATCGGGATGGAGGCCGAAAGCCTGTTTCAGGGGCTCGGTTGCCAGACGGTCGACGTGGTCGGGAATCTGGACGAGGCATACGGTGCCCTGAACGATAGGGACTTCGACCTTGTGCTGCTCGACGTCAATCTGGGCAACCAGACGAGCTTCGCGCTCGCCGAAGAATTGGCCGCCAAGGGCGTCAAAATCGCCTTCGCCAGCGGATATGGCGACACTGGCAACTACCCGGAAACCCTCCGTGCCGTGCCCAGAGTGGCAAAACCCTACGACCGCGACGCGATCATCAAACTGCTGCTCGTGGACTGAAGCGGGCGTCGTCGACCGGGACCCAGGATCGGGCCGCCGGCCTTGCGCACCGCCTCGCCGCGGCGCAGGCGCGACAGATCGGGTTTCCTGCCGGATTCTTCATTGTACTTTTTTATAAATCAGTACAACATAGGCGCCTTGGCTGGCGTGGCCAGAGGGAGCCGGGAAAACCGGCCGGTTATGCCGGGGCCAACAAACAGGGCAGCAAAAAGCAGCGAACGGGAGTCTAAAAATGGGCAAATTCAATAAGTTGGGCGCCGCGCTGCTGGCCGGCGCCGCCGTTGTGGCTTTTGCCGGGGGGGCTGAGGCCGCCGGCAAGATCGTGATCTCCAACTGGGACGGTTACATGCCAGCGGACATGCTGGAGCGCTTCACGGCGGAGACCGGCATCGAGGCCGAGCTGGCGGTACATGCCACCAACGAGGAGATCATGGGCAAGGTGGTCGCCGGCAAAGGCAAGGGCTACGACGTGCTCTTCGTCTCTTCGCCCTTCGTCGAGGCGCTGAAGAACCTGGGTCTGGTTGCTGAACTCGACCATGCGAAGATCCCCAACCTGAAAAACCTCTACCCCGAGGCCGGGACGCTGGAATACGACCCGGGCAACACGGTCTCGGTGCCCTACGCCTGGGGCACCACCGGTCTGTGCTACCGCTCGGATCTGGTCAGCGGCACGCCGGACAGCTGGATGGACCTGCTGAAGCCGGCCGACGCCCTGAAGGGCAAGGTCACCATGCTGTCGACCGACCGCTGGCTGATGGCCGCCGCCTTCCTGGCGGAAGGCAAGTCGGTCAACTCGACCGATGCCGCCGACCTGGACGCTGCCAAGGACCTGCTGATTTCCGCCAAGAAGGACCTCCTGGCCTACGACGACACCACCTTCTATGCCAAGCTGGTCTCCGGCGAGGCGGAACTGGTGCAGGCCTGGGACGGCTGGTGCAACTACGGCATCGGTGAGAACGCCGACATCAAATACGTGATCCCCAAGGAAGGCTCCGATCTCTGGGTCGACACCATGGTGGTGACGGAAGCCTCGGAGAACAAGGACGCCGCCATGAAGTTCATCGACTTCGTTCTGCGTGCGGACAACGGCGCCTGGGTGCCGGCCAACATCCTCTACAAGGTCCCGAACAAGGCGGCCATGGAAGCCCTCGACCCGGCCCTGGTGGCGCAGTTCCCCAACCTCGGTATGACGCCGGCGGAATTGCTGAAGCAGGAGCAGCTGCGCGATCTCGGCAAGGGCCAGAAGGCCTTCTCCAAGACCGTCACGGAAATCCTGGCCTCGAACTAGGCCCGGCGTTCGATCAGACCGGCGTCCGGCCAGGTAGGCCGGACCCCGGTTCGCCGCCGTCCGTTGGGGTCTTCCCGGGCGGCGGCGGAACCCTTTTCCGCCCGCTATCCGGTTTTTCATGCCCCGTTCGCTGCTCAGAGACTGGCTGCTGCTCGGCCCCGGCCTTACCTGGCTGGCGCTGCTGCTCGTGGTGCCCTGCGGCATCGTCTTCGTCTTTGCTTTCTTCGAGCGTGGCGTCTACGGCGGCATCGACTACATCTTCACGCTGGAAAACTTCGCCAGGGCGATAGATCCGCTCTACCTCTCGATCTTCCTGAAGTCGGCCAAGATCGCCGGCCTCGCTACGCTCATCGCCCTGTTGATCGGCTACCCTGCCGCCTATGCGATTGCGCGGGCGCCCGTCCGCCGGCAGACCGCGTACCTGGTGCTGGTCATGTTGCCGTTCTGGAGCAACTACCTGATCCGCACCTATGCCTGGATCGTGCTGCTGAACCGCGAGGGTCTGATCAACAAGGGCCTCGGCTCGCTCGGCCTGATCTCGGAACCGCTGCCGCTGCTCTATAACGACTTCGCCGTGGTCACCGGTCTGGTCTACAACTACCTGCCCTTCGTGGTGCTGGCGATCTACGCTTCGATCAGCCGCCTCAATCCGGAGGTGCTGGAGGCTTCGGAGGATCTTGGCGCCTCGGCGCCGCGCACCTTCTGGCGGGTCACCCTGCCGCTGACCCTGCCGGGCGTCGCCGCCGGCGCGGTCTTCGTCTTCGTGCTCTCCATCGGCAACTTCATCACCCCGGACCTGCTGGGCGGCGGCCGGCTCCAGATGGTCGGCAACATCATCTACGACCAGTTCCTCACCGCGCGGGACTGGCCCTTCGGTGCCACCCTCAGCTTTCTGCTGATCGGCGTCATGATGATTCTGCTGTGCACCCAGGCGCTGCTGGTGCGCAAAGCCCAGGGGGAGGGTAGTGCTGCATGACAAAAAGGGTGCAACGAACGCTCGCCGAGGTGGCACCATCTCACCACCCCTAGGCTGTCGTCCCGGCACTTGATGCCGAGACCCATCGCCCTTGCCGCAGCACTGATCTTACATCGGGCGCGACGGCGCCGCAGCGCGCGCCCATGGATCCCGGGGGCAAGCCCCGGGATGACATCGGTGGCGGGATGAGTATGACCCTCGATAACCCGCGGGGCGACCATGCCTAGCGTCACCCGTTTCTGGCTCGGCGCCCACCTGCGTCTCGTCTATCTGTTCCTCTACGCGCCAATCGCTGTGCTGATGGTGCTGAGCTTCAACCGCGCCGGCCTGCCGACGGTGTGGAGCGGCTTCTCGGTGAAATGGTACGGCGCGCTGCTCGACAACAAGGCGATCCTCAGCGCCGCGGCCAACACCCTGATCGTTGCCGTGGTCTCGACCTTTTTCGCCACGCTGTTGGGTTCGCTGCTCGCCGTCGGCATGGAATACCGCCGCCGCAGCCCGGCGCTGGAGGCGGTTCTTTTTGCGCCGATGATCATTCCCGATATCGTGCTGGCCATCGCCCTGCTGTCGTTCTTCACCTTGCTGAATTTCACCCTCGGTCTGCACTCGATCATTCTCAGTCACGTGGTGTTCAACATCGCCTTCGTCTGCGCCGTGGTGCGCACGCGCCTGCGCCAGTTCGACTGGGCGGTGTTCGAGGCTTCGGTGGACCGCGGCGCTTCGGAGGTCACCACCTTCCGGCGCATCATCCTGCCGATGATCCTGCCCGGCGTGCTGGCCGGCGCCATGCTGGCCTTCACCCTGTCCATCGACGAATTCATCATCGCTTTCTTCACGGCCGGTCCCGGCCAGTCCTCCACCACCCTGCCGATGCAGATCTATTCGATGATCCGCTTCGGCGTGACGCCGGAGATCAACGCCATGGCCGCCGTGGTCATGCTAGTCAGCTTCACCCTGGTGTTGCTGGCCCAGCGGGTGAACAAGGGAGCCGTCGGCGTATGAACCCTTCCGATACCAATGCGCCGCGCACCGTTATTGCCCTTCAGGGGATCACCAAGCGTTTCGGTGAGGTCGTCGCGGTGGACGCCGTCGACCTCGACCTGGCGGAGAACGAGTTCTTCGCCCTGCTGGGGCCGTCGGGCTGCGGCAAGACCACCCTGCTGCGCATGATCGCCGGCTTCGCGCGGCCCGATGCCGGGCGTGTTCTGCTGGACGGCCAGGACATGACGGCGCTGCGGCCCAACCGCCGCCCGGTGAACCTGATGTTCCAGTCCTATGCCCTGTTCCCGCATATGACGGTGGCGCAGAACATCGCTTATGGCCTGGAGATGGAAGGCTGCGGCCGCGACGAGATCGCCCGGCGGGTCGGCGAGATGCTGGAGATGACCGAGCTGGCCGGTTTCCGCGACCGCAAGCCCGACAGCCTCTCCGGCGGCCAGCGCCAGCGCGTCGCGCTTGCCCGTGCGCTGGTGAAGCGCCCGCGGGTGCTGCTGCTGGACGAGCCGCTGGGGGCCCTCGACAAAAAGCTGCGCGAGCAGATGCAACTGGAATTGAAGCGCATGCAGCACGAGATCGGCATCACCTTCGTCATCGTCACCCACGACCAGGAAGAGGCGCTGGTGATGGCCGATCGCATCGCCGTGCTGGACACCGGCAGGGTGGTTCAGATCGGCAGCCCGCGCGACCTCTACGAATTTCCGCAGTCCCGCTTCGTCGCCGGCTTCATCGGCAAGATGAACTTCTTTGCCGGGCGCCGGACGCCCCGCGGCGTGGCCTTTGGCGATGATGTGCTCGCCGGGGCCCTGCCCGCCGGCGTCTCCGGCAACGCTGTCGCCGCGGTGCGCCCGGAGCGCCTGCACCTGGCGGCGGCGCGGCCGGACAATGACCTCAACGCGGTGCCGGGCCGCATCGTCGACATCGCCTATCACGGCCAGGACGTGAACCTGCATTTGGATGTGGCGGGCGTGGCGGAGCGGGTGCTGGTGCGCCTGCCGGCCGGCGAGGCGGAGCGCGGCGACTGGCGCGCGGGGCGGCAGGCCTGGTGCTGCTGGGCGCCGGACCACACCCGCATCCTGGCAATGTGACATTCTTTGAAGACGCAAAAGAAGCAGAACAGCGAGGCATCGAGATGAGCGACAAGAAGACCATCGCGTTTTTCCCGGAGGCGGCCTTCGGCCCGGCCCTCAATTCGGTCGGGATCGCCCAGGCCTGCGAGAAGCTGGGCCACAAGGCAGTGTTCCTCACCGACCCCGGCATGGCCGGGGTCTACGCCGGCTACGGCTTCGAGGAGCACATGGTGAACATGTCCGAGCCGATGGAGCCCGAGGCGATGGCGAAGTACTGGTCGGACTTCATCAACGGCCACATTCCCAACTTCAACAAGACGCCCTACGAACAGCTCGACAACTACGTGCGCGAGTGCTGGGAGGCCATCGTGGAAACGGCGATCTGGGCGGAGAAGGACCTGCCGGGCGTGCTCGACAAGGTGAAGCCGGATGTCATCTGCGTCGACAACGTGATTCTTTTTCCGGCGATCAAGCGTTACGCCAAGCAGAACGGGAAGGCCTGGGTGCGCATCATCTCTTGTTCCGAAAACGAGATCGTCGACCCGGACATCCCGCCGCACCTGTCCGGCTGCGGCGAGAACGACCGCGAATGCTTCGAGAAATTCGATGCCAGGTTCAAGGAAGTGGTGACGCCCTGCCACGCGAAGTTCAACGCCTTCCTGGAAGAGTGCGGCGAAGAGCCCTATCCCCTGGGCGAGTTCTTCGAGGCATCGCCCTTCCTGAACCTGCTGCTCTATCCGGAACCGGTGAAATTCAAGCGCCGCACTCCCCTCGACCCGGCGCAGTTCCAGTATCTGGAAGGCTGCGTCCGCGACGAGAAGCCCTACGAGATCCCTGCCTTCGGTGCTCATAACGACAAGCCGATCATCTACGTTAGCTTCGGCAGCCTCGGCTCCGGCGACGTCGGCCAGCTGAAGCGCATCATCGCCACCGTCGGCAAGATGGAGCTGCGCGCCCTGGTGAATGTCGGCGACTACAAGGACGAGTACGGTGAACTGCCGCCCAACGTTCAGATCGACAGCTGGTTTCCGCAGCCCTCGGTCATCAAGCAGATGGACGCGGTGATTCATCACGGCGGCAACAACTCTTTCAACGAGTGCCTCTATTTCGGCAAGCCGGCGCTGGTGCTGCCCTTCGTCTGGGACGGCCACGACAACGCAACCCGCGTGCAGGAAACCGGCCACGGCCTGCACCTGCACCGTGCCAACTGGACCGAGGAGCAGCTGATCGCCGCCATCGGTCGCCTGCTGAGCGACGGCGACATGAAGGCGAAGCTGGCGGCGACCTCGGCCCACATGCAGAGCCGTCACGGACCGACCAAGGCCGCCGGCCTGCTCGACACCCTCACGCCAGGAATAGAGAAGGGGGGCGCCTGACGATGACAGCCGACTTGCCGGCGAGTCTGACATCTTCGGCACCGCACCTGCCCGGCGCCAGCACCTGGGCCGAGAACCTCGCCGATTGGGGCGTCCAGCCGGACGCCGTGGAGGGCGTGAGCCACAGCAGCGGACGCCTGTTGTGGAAGGGCGACGGGGGCCGGCCGGAGGCCGGCGTATGGGTCTGCACGCCGGGACGTTGGCGCCTGTCGCTGCCGGCCGACGAGCTCTGTCACTTCGTGGCCGGAAGGGCGACCTACCGCTCGGACGATGGCGAGAGCATTGAGGTGGGCACCGGCACGGTGGTGCACTTCCGCCAGGGCTGGGCGGGCGAATGCGAGGTTTTCGAGACCCTGCGCAACCTGTACATGCTGGTGTGATGAGCGCGAATTTCAAATCCTCGGCCCCGCACATCCACGCCGTATCGCAGTGGAACGGCGAGATGACCGACTGGGGCGGCCACCTGGAGCCGATCGACGGCCGGTCGATGAACGAAGGGCGCCTGCTATGGAAGGGCGACGACGGCCTGCCGGAGGCGGGGCTGTGGATCTGCACGCCGGGCAGTTGGCGGCTGACCCTGCCACGCGACGAGCTCTGCCACTTCGTGGCGGGCCGCGCGGTCTACAAGAGCGACGGCGGCGAAGAGATCGAGATTTCGCCCGGGACCCTGGTGCACTTCCGCGAGGACTGGGCCGGCACGGTGGAAGTCTTCGAGACCATCCGCTGCGTCTACATGCTGCGTTGAATAGGAAAAGAGCGATGAGTAGCGATACCCAGACGAAGACGCCGGTGATGCATGACCCGCTGGAGATCACCGACACGGTGGACTGGGGAGTCATCCCGACGATGATCGAGGGCGAGTCCCATACCTCCGGCAAACTGCTCTACAAGGGCCCCGGCGGTTCGCCGGAATCCGGCATCTGGATCTGCACGCCGGGCTACTGGGACTGCCACGTGACGTCCGATGAGTTCTGCCACTTTCTCGCGGGGCGCTGCACTTACACCCACGAGTCCGGCGAGGTCATCGAGATTACGCCGGATACCGCCGCTTTCTTCCCCAAGGGCTGGAAGGGCACCTGCCGCATCCACGAAACGGTGCGCAAGGTCTACATGATCCGCTGAGGAACCCTGCGATGGCCGCCTTCGATCCCGCAACACCCTGTTTCTTCGCCGGCAATGCCTTCCGCGCGCCGCTTTCGTCGGAGAGCGCGGCGATCCTCGATCCGGCCTCGCTGGAGGTTGTCGGGCGGGTCGCGCGTTGCGACGCCGCCGATGTCGAGGCGGTGGTGGCCGAGGCCAATGCGGCGCAGAAAGCCTGGAAGCGCCTCGACGCCAAGAGCCGGGCGATGCTGCTGCACCGCCTCGCCGATTCCATCGAGCAGGGCGATTTCCACGACGTCGCCGTTCTCATGGTGCGCGAGATGGGCAAGCCCTATCCCGAGGCGACGGGGGAACTGGCCAACTGTGCCGGCATCTTCCGCTACTACGCCGAGATGGCGCGTGACGAGGCCGGCAAGGTCGCCGGCACCACCCAGGCCGGCTCCTTTCAGTATTCCCGCTACGAACCCTATGGTGTGAGTGTTCACATCATGCCGTTCAATTTCCCGATCCTGCTGATGTGCTGGACCCTGGCCGCCTCGCTGGCCGCCGGCAACGCCTGCATCGTGAAACCGGCCGAGGCGACCTCGCTCTGCACCCTGAAGTTCATGGAACACTTCAAGGTCCTGGCGCCGGGGCTGGTGTCCTGCGTCACCGGCGGGCCGGAGACCGCCCAGGCCCTGATCGCGTCCAAGGGCACCCATGCGGTCGCCTTCACCGGCGGCGTCGCGGCGGGCCGCAAGGTCGCCGTCGCCTGCGCCGAACGGATGAAGCCCTGCGTGATCGAGGCCGGCGGCAGCGACCCCATGATCATCTCCGAACATGCGCCCCTGGATGTCGCCGTCCCGGGAGCCGTCACCGCCGCCTTCCATCTCTCCGGGCAGATCTGCACCTCGGCCGAGCGCTTTTACGTCCATGAAAAAATCCACGATATTTTCATCGAGCGTTTCGCCGCCGCTGCCCGCCAGCTGCGCATCGGTCCCGGCCTGGAAAAATCCGAGATCGGCCCGCTGGTCAGTCAGGCGGCCCGCGACAAGGTCATGCGCCTGGGCGACGAGGCGGTGGCGGCCGGCGCCACCGCGCTGTGCGGCGGCCGGGTGCCGCCGGCGTTCAACACCGGCTGGTTCTACGAGCCGACGGTGCTGACCGGCGTCACGCCGGACATGCAGATCATGCAGGAGGAGGTCTTCGGGCCCGTCGCCGCGGTGTGCAAGGTGGCGTCTTTCGACGAGGCGCTGGACCACGCCAACGCTTCCGACTTCGGCCTTGGTGCCTCGGTCTTCACCACCTCGCTGGCCGAGGCCATGCGGGCGGCCGAGACGCTGGAATCCGGCATGGTGTGGGTGAACAATCCGCTGATCGACAACGACGCCTTGCCGTTCGGCGGCTGGAAGCTGTCGGGCGTCGGGCGCGAACTGGGGCGCCAGGGCCTCGACGCCTTCCGCCAGTCCAAGATGGTGATCATCGACGCCGAGCCCGTGGTGCAGGACTGGTGGTATCCCTATCCCGACGGCTGGTTCTACGACGGCACCGGGCGCCGCGTTACGCCGCCGGAAAAGGCCTAGCGCCGGACGGCTTCAGGCCGGGGCTTTGAAGTAGCCCGGCCGCTCGCCTTGCAGTTCCTCGATGCGCCGCACGGTGCCGGCCAGGTGTCCGCGCATGGCCTCCTGCGCCGCCATCGGATCGCCCGACTCGATGGCTTCGAGGACGGCCCAGTGGCCTTTCAGAATGGTGCGGATCTTGCCCTCTTTCGGCAGGTCGAGCCGGCGCACCCGTGACAGGTGCCCGGCCTTGGCCTTCAGCATGGCATGCAGGTTCAACTGCCCGACCCCGGCGAAGAGGGTCTGGTGGAAGGCCTCGTCGAGGTCGTTGAACAGGGCCATTTCCTCGGGATTGCCGGCCAGGGTTTCCTGCATGGTGAGAATGGCCCGCGCCTTCTTCACGTGGGCCGAAATGCGGGTGGAGTCGGGCGTTTCGGCGAGGCGGCGCGCCACCTCGGCCTCGACCGCGACGCGCAGGAAGTGTGTTTCGTAGAGCTGGGCGATGTCGATCTTCGTCACCACCGTTTTTGACTGCGGGTAGATCTTGATGAGCCCGTCCTGTTCCAGGCGCTGCATCGCTTCGCGGATCGGCGTCAGGCTGACCTCGTAGTGCTGGGCGAGTTCGACCCGCGACAGGGTGGTGTCCGGCGGCAATTCCAGGCTGACGATGCGCTCGCGCAGGTCGTCATAGATGCGCTGCGCCGCCGGCGCCGAATCGCTGCGGTTTGAGAGAAACATTCCGGCAGAGACCAAACGGTCTTCTGGGGTCGACAGGGCCATGGTGGGGCTCGGTCCTTTCGGTGAAGCGCGTCCGAAATTGTCCTGAGGGTTAGATAGCGCAAGATTCCCATTGATTCAACTAGTCGACTAATATATTAGTTGGCCACTTCAAATTCGAGGCTGTCTCCTGGCAGTCCACCAACGAAAAACGACCTCTAGGGGAGGAAATTATGAAATTCAATAAGTTGAGCCTGTTCTCCAAGGCCCTGACGGTGGCCCTGGCGACGTCGGTGCTCGGCGTCGGCCTCGGCACGACGGCTGAGGCGCGGACCCTCAAGGTTCAGACCAGTTCGACCGCCAGCCACTTCACCTTGGCGTTCCTGAACGAAAAATGGGTGCCGAAGCTGAAGGAGATGACTGGCGGGTCGCTGGAAATCGAACTGCTGCCGATCAAGGCGGTGGTGCCGCACCGCGAGACGCCCGAGGCCGTGGCGATGGGAATCCTCGACGGCGACCTGACCTCGATCAACTATTTCGCCGGCCGCGATCCCTCCTTCGCGCTGATGGGCGATCTCATCGCCGGCTACGACAGCGCCGACCAGATCCAGACCTTCTGCGCCGACGGTGGCGGCAAGGAAATGCTGCAGAAGATGTACGACAAGTTCCAGCCCGGCGTGCACGTCGTCGGCTGCGGCGCCTATGCCCGCGAGGCTTTCGTCTCCAAGGTGCCGATCCGCAGCGTTGCCGACTTCAGCGGCGAGAAGGTGCGCTCGCCGGAAGGCCTCGCATCAGAGGTCTTCAGGCGCGCCGGCGCTTCGCCGGTCTCGCTGCCGGGCTCTGAGGTCTATACCTCCCTGGAGAAGGGCGTGATCGACGCCGCCGACAATTCGGCCTACGCCAACAACGACGCCAACGGCCTGCACAAGGTCGCCAAGTTCCCGATCTTCCCGGGCATCCACTCGACGCCGATCCTGCAGTTCACCGTCTCGCAGAGCGCCTGGGACAAGATGACCCCGGCCGAACGGGCGGCCCTGGAGACCTGGTATGTGGCGGCCTACAACGACATGCGCCGCATCGTCGATATGGAGGACCGTGCGTTGGTCGCCCGCGACAAGGCCGCTGGCGACATCACGGTGATCGACTGGCCGCAGGAGGAGCGCGACAAGTTCCGCGAGATCGCCGTCGGCGCCTGGAAGGACTTCGCCGCATCGTCCCCGATGGCCACGGAAGTCTACGAGTCGCACATCAGCTTCATGAAGAAACTGGGTCTGCTGAAGGCGGACTTCTAAGAACCGGCTTCGCGCCCGTCCGGGATTTATCCCCAGTCCCGGGGTTTTCCAGGGCGGGCGTGGCCGCGCCTTCATCGACATGCCGCCCGCAAGGGCGCCCGGGAACGGCACTGGCCTTCCCAAGGATCGCCCGATGAGCAAGCCAAGATGAGCAACACCAGTAAACTTATCGACGCCGCCGACATCGAGATCGCGGCCGACGATCCGCTGCACGACGAGGCTGCGCTGCCGTTTTCACGCTACGGCGTCGTCGACCACATCAGCCACTTCACCGGCATCGCCGTTTCGGCGCTCTATATGGTCGCGGCGGGCGCTACCCTCTGGGAGGTCGTTGCGCGCTACGTCTTCAACGCGCCGACTCAGTGGGCTTTCGAGGTCGTCATGGTGCTCTGCGCGGCATCGTGGATGCTGTCCTCGGGCTACGTGACCCTGAAGCAACGCCACATCGGCATCACCGTCTTCCACGTCATGGCCTCGGACCGCGTGCGCTGGTGGCTCGACCTTGTCGCCATGCTGGTCGGCATCGCGGCGTTGTTTTTGCTGTTGAGCGACGCGGCGATCCGCGCCTATACCGCCATCGACCACGTGGAGCGCACCGGCAGCGCCTTCAACTCGCCGATGCCGATGATCCTGAAGATTCTCCTGATGCTGGGCGGCTTTCTCTACCTGGCCCAATTGACGGTGAACCTCCATCGCCATTTCGACGCCGGCCCGTGGCGCCACGCCGTGAAAGCGCTGGGCGCGTTGATGGCGTTCTACTTCGTCACCGCCCTGCTGGGACATTACGGCGGCGAAGACAGCTTTTTCGGCAGCGTCCAGGCCTTCTTCTCCGGTATCGGCGCCGCGCTGGACCCGAGCCAGGCACTTGACATGCGGTCCTACGACCTCGGCACCGTTTCCCTGGTGATGGTGATTCTGCTGGTTGCCCTTATGATGACCGGCATGCCGCTCGGCATTGTCACGCTGATCGTCTCGGTGCTGATGGCGGTGGCCTTCTTCGGGCCGCGCGGCCTCTATCTGGTGTCCACTAACGCCGCCGGACTGCTCGACCACTACACTCTGGTGGCGATCCCCTTCTTCGTTCTCATGGCCTCGATCCTGGAGCGCGCCGGCATTGCCGAAGATCTCTTCGACGCCATGTCGATCTTTGCCGGCAACCTGCGCGGCGGCGTTGCGGTGCAGACCGTGGTGGTCGCCGTCATCCTGGCCGCCATGTCCGGCGTGATGGGCGGCGAAATCGTCATGCTGGGCCTGGTCGCCCTGCCGCAGATGTTCCGTCTCGGCTACGATCGCAAGCTGACCATCGGCCTGATCTGCGCCTCCGGCGCGCTGGCGACCCTCATCCCGCCGTCGATCATCATGATCGTCTACGGTCTCTCGGCGGAAGTCGGCATCGGCGATCTCTTCATGGCCGGCGCGGTGCCCGGCGTGATGCTGGCCGTGTTCTACGCGCTCTACGTCCTGGCCCGGGTGAACCTCAATCCAAAGCTGGCCCCGACCGCCAAGGAGGTCGAGGCGATGACGGGGAAATCCAACAAGCTGTCGCGCGCCCGGATGAATGCGGTGATTCTGTGCATCGTGCTGATCGGCGCCGTCATGGGCTCGATCTACGGCGGCATCGCCTCGGTGACCGAGGCCGCCGCAGTCGGCTGCATAGGCGCCGTTGTGGTGGCCGCGGTACGCCACCAGATGAAATGGTCGGTGCTGCAGGCGGCCCTGTTGGGGTCGATGACGACAGTCGGCACCATCGTCTGGCTGATTCTCGGCGCGGTCTCCTTCGTCGGCATCTTCAACCTGGTCGGCGGCGGCGACTTCATGCGCTCGTTGTTCCTCGACCTCGGCCTGCCGGCGATCGGCGTCATCCTGGTGATGATGGCGATCCTGGTGGTGCTCGGCACCTTCATGGAATGGATCGCCATCGTCTTCATCACCGTGCCGGTTTTCGCCCCGGTGGTGATGAGCCTGGCACCGGAGCTGGGCCTGACCGAGGATCAGGCGAAAATCTGGTTCGGCGTACTCTTCGTCATGAACATCCAGATCTACTTCCTGTCGCCGCCTTTCTGTCCGGCCTGCTTCTGGCTGAAGTCTGTGGCGCCCAAGGACGTCACCCTGCAGGAGATCTTCCGCTCGGTCCTGCCGTTCATCGTCTTGCAGATCATCGGCCTGGTGCTGGTGATGGCGTTCCCGCAGATCGCCCTCTGGCTGCCCGAGACGCTGGGCAATTGACGCTGGGCAATTGACGTTGGGCCACTGAGGCTAGGAAAGAGAAGGAGCGCACTATGATCGGACGTGACAGCAAGGCGGACCTGGATGCCTACGGCCTGTGGCCCTGGATCGCCGGTATTGTGCTGGCGGCGGGGCTGATTTCCCTCATGTTTGCCCTGGCCAGGGGCTTTGCCTGATTAACCGGTGAGATGATCGCAGTGACCACGAAGAAGAAACACTACCGCGACCTGCGCAGCGCACGCTGGATGGCGCCCGACGACTTGCGCTCTTTCGGGCACCGCTCACGCACCATGCAGATGGGCTACGCCCCGGCCGATTGGGAAGGCAAGCCGATCATCGCGATCCTCAACACCTGGTCCGATGCGCAGCCCTGCCACATGCACTTCAAGGACCGGGTCCAGGACATCAAGCGCGGCGTCTTCCAGGCCGGTGGTTTCCCGATGGAACTGCCGGCGCTGTCGCTGTCGGAGAATTTCGTGAAGCCGACGACGATGCTCTACCGCAACATGCTGGCGATGGAGACCGAGGAGCTGCTGCGCAGCCATCCCATCGACGGCGCCATCCTGATGGGTGGCTGCGACAAGACGACCCCGGGCCTGGTGATGGGGGCCCTGTCCATGGGCATTCCCTTCGTTTACGTGACTGCCGGGCCGATGCTGCGCGGCAACTACAAGGGACAGGTGCTGGGCTCCGGCACCGACGGCTTCAAGTTCTGGGATGAGCGCCGCGCCGGAACCATGACCAAGGAGGACTGGATCGGTGTCGAGGGCGGCATCGCCCGTTCCTATGGCCACTGCATGACCCTGGGTACCGCCTCCACCATGACGGCGATCGCCGAGGCCCTGGGCCTGACCCTGCCGGGCGCCAGTTCGATTCCCGCCGCGGATGCCAATCACCAGCGCATGTGCGCGGCGGCCGGGCGGCGTACCGTCGAGATGGTGTGGGAGGACCTGACGCCGGACCGCATCGTCACCGATGCCGCGGTGAAGAATGCCGTCACCGTCGCCATGGCGATGGGCTGTTCGACCAACGCCATCATCCACCTGATCGCCATGGCGCGGCGTGCCGGGGTGTCCCTGGACCTCGACGATCTCGACCGCATCGGCCACACTACGCCGGTGATCGCCAACGTGCGGCCCTCCGGCAAGAGCTACCTGATGGAGGATTTCTTCTACGCCGGCGGCCTGCGCGGCCTGATGAAGACCCTGGGCGACAAGCTCGATCTCTCGGCCTTGACCGTGACGGGCGAGAGTCTCGGCAAGGGGCTGGAAGGGGCGGAGGTCTACAACGACGACGTCATCCGTCCGCTCGACAGGCCGGTCTATCACGAAGGCTCGCTGGCGGTGCTGAAGGGCAATCTGGCGCCGGACGGCGCGGTCATCAAGCCGGCGGCCTGCGACCCGAAGTTCTACCAGCACAGCGGCCCGGCGCTGATCGCCGACAGTTATGCCGAGATGAAGAAAATCATCGACGACGAAGATCTCGACATCAGCCCCGATACCGTGTTGGTGCTGCGCAACGCGGGCCCCCAGGGCGGACCCGGCATGCCGGAATGGGGCATGATTCCGATGCCCAAGGCGTTGTTGAAGCACGGTCACCGCGACATGCTGAGGCTGTCCGACGCACGCATGTCCGGTACCTCCTTCGGGGCCTGCGTGCTGCACGTGGCGCCGGAGGCCTATGTCGGCGGCCCTCTTGCGCTGCTGAGAAACGACGACATCGTCGAAGTCGACATTCCGAACCGCACGCTCAACATGCGGGTTTCCGACGAGGAACTGGCGCAGCGCCGCGCCGCGTGGACACCGCCGCCGCCGCGCTACGGGCGCGGTTACGGCTGGATCTTCGCCAAGCACATCGAACAGGCGGACAAGGGCTGCGACTTCGATTTCCTGAAAACCCAGTTCGGCCCGCCAACCGGCGAGCCCGAGATCAACTGACATGCAATTGAGATGGATATCCCCGCGATGAGCGACCTGAAGCCCGAAACCCGTGACAAGCTGATGCACGTCTCCGTCGCCACCTTGGCGACGGCGCTGTTCAAGCGCGGCTTGCGCAACCAGACCATCCAGGACGTCCACCCGGTGAAGGCTTCTTCGGGGTCGGGTGCGCGCAACATGGTGGGGCCGGCCTATACCCTGCGCTACATCCCGGCGCGCGAGGACCGCAACGGCATCGACGTGTTCAAGAACCCGGAGCATCCCCAGCGCAAGGGCGTGGAGGAGTGTCCGCCGGGCGCGGTGATGGTGATCGACAGCCGAAAGGACCCGCGCGCGGCCTCGGCCGGCGATATCCTGGTGACCCGGCTGCAGGTTCGCGGCGTTGCCGGGGTGGTGACCGACGGTGGCTTCCGCGATTCCATGAAGATCGCTGCACTGGACATTCCCGCTTATCAGAACCGGCCGTCCTCGCCGACCAACCTGACGCGCCACGAGGCGCTGGACCTCAACGTGCCGATCGGCTGCGGCGACGTGCCGGTCTTTCCGGGTGACATTGTCGTCGGTGACGACGAGAGCGTCATCGTCATCCCGGCCCACCTGGCCGACGAGATCGCGCAGGAAGCCGACGAGATGACCGCCTACGAGGACTTCGTTTCCGAACGGGTGAAGGCCGGCCAGACCATCGTCGGACTCTATCCGCCGACCGACCCGACGAACCTGGAACGCTTCGCCGCCTGGCGCAAGGAGAAGGGGCGGTAGGTCCCATGTATATCGGCGAGCAGATCATCAATCCGACGGCCGAACGGTTGCGTCTTTCGGCCCAGTTGGGCGTGGCCAACGTTGTCGTCGACACGCGTCCGAACACCCATCTGGAAGATGCCGACGGCCTGTGGGAGGCCCACAAGGTGGCCGAACACCGCCGCTGGATCGAAGGCTTCGGGCTGACGCTGGAGTGCCTGGCGCTGGACGTCGATTCTTTCCTGCTCGACAGCCTCTATGATCGTCCGAGGGCCGCGCGGCGCGCCGGCAAACTGCGCAACGATATCCGCGCGGCGGCGGACGGCGGCCTTGCGATGCTGAAGTACAATGTCCAGATGGTCGGCATCACCCGCACGGGCCGGCGCCCGGGGCGCGGCGGCGTTCTGGAAAGCGCCTTCCGCGCCGCCGACTACAGCCGCGATGCCGACGAGGCCTACTCCTATTGGGGTGTGGGCCACCCGGCGGCGGATATCGCCGGCGCCGACATCGGCGTCAACGCGGCGGGAACCGATCTCGCCCTGGGGCAGGTGGTGGCGAACCACACGGCCGGCGTGACCGCTACTCAGGCTTGGACGGCCCTGGAAGAACTCGTCTCGGTGATCGTTCCCGAAGCGGAGAAGGCCGGCATCCGCCTGGCCGCCCACCCGCACGATCCGGCCTTTCCCAAGGGCGGCCTCAACGGTGTCGAGCATGTCGTCGGCTCCATCGAGGGGATGGAGCGTTATCTCGACCTGGCGCCGGAAAGCCCGGCCCACGGCATCAACTTCTGCCAGGGCACCGTCGCCGAGATGGCGCCCGACCCCGGCCCTTATGTGATCGAGGCGATCCGCCGCATCGGCGGCCGGGGGCGCATCTACATGGTGCATTTCCGCAACATCAAGGGCGGCTACTGCGACTTCTCCGAATGTTTTCCCGACGAGGGCGCCGTCGACATGGCCGCGGCCGTGCGCGCCTACCGGCAGGTCGGCTACCGCGGCATCCTCTGCCCCGACCACGTACCGGCCTCCGACCTCGACCCCGCCCGCGAACGTTTCTTCGCCTTCGCGCTGGGCTATACCCAAGGGCTGCTGCACGCCGCATGAGCAACGACACCGTTTCCCCCGTCATCCGCCTCGATGGCGCCGATAACGTCGTCGTCGCCCGCGTCGAGATCGCCAAGGGCACGCCGATCCGGACCGAGGGCGTGACCACGCTGCACGAGGTGCCGCTAGGCCACAAGATCGCGACCCGCGCGATCGCCAAAGGCGATCCGATCCTGAAGTACAACACCATCATCGGTTTCGCCGGCACGGATATCGAACCGGGCTGCTGGATGCACAGCCACAACGTGCTGATGGACGATTTCCAGAAGGACTACCGCTTCGGCCAGGACTACCGTCCGACGGCGCTGCTGCCGGCCGACCAGCGCGCCACCTTCCAGGGCATTCGCCGTGCGGATGGGCGCATCGGGACACGCAACTACATCGGCGTGTTCATCACGGTGAACTGCTCGGCCACAGTGGCCCGGCGCATCGCCAACTACTTCGACGCAGAACGTCTGGCGGATTATCCCAACGTCGACGGCGTGGTGCCCTTCGTGCACGAGCAGGGCTGCGGCATGGAGATGACCGGTGAGCCGATGGACCTGTTGCGCCGTACCCTGGCGGGTTACATCCGCCACCCCAACATGGCCGGCGCCGTGGTCTGCTCGCTGGGCTGCGAGCGCAACAACCTCGCCCGATTCTTCGAGGAACAGAGCCTCGCCACCGGCAAGGCGCTGAAGACGGTGATCATGCAGCAGGCCGGCGGCACGGCGGCGGCCATCGAGGAAGGCAAGGCGATGGTCCGCGAGATGCTCGCGGAGACAAACCAGGTCACCCGCGAGCCCTGTTCGGCCGAACACATCACGGTCGGGCTGCAGTGCGGTGGTTCCGATGGTTTTTCCGGGCTGTCGGCCAATCCGGCGCTGGGCAAGGCGGTCGATATCCTGGTGCGCCATGGCGGCACTGCGATCCTCTCGGAAACGCCCGAGCTTTACGGTGTCGAGCACACCCTGACGGCGCGGGCCAGGACGCCCGAGGTCGGCCGCAAGTTCGTCGAGCGCATCGAATGGTGGCTCGACTACAACAAGGGCCGCGATACCCAGATCAACGGTCGCGTGTCGCCCGGCAACAACGCCGGCGGCCTCGCCAACATCATCGAGAAGGCGCTGGGCGGGGCCAAGAAGGGCGGTTCCTCGGGCATCAACGCGGTCTACCGCTACGCCGAGCCGGTGACCGAGCATGGCCTGGTCATCATGGATACGCCGGGCTACGACCCGGTCTCGGCCACCGGGCAGATCGCCGGCGGCGCCAACCTCATCTGCTTCACCACCGGGCGCGGCTCCTGCTTCGGCTCATTTCCGGCGCCGACCGTGAAGCTGGCGACCAACACGCCGATGTACCAGCGTATGACCGGCGACATGGATATCAACTGCGGTCCGGTGATCGATGGCACCGCCACCCTCGACGAAATGGGCGAGGCGATTTTCTGGAAGCTGCTGGCCGTCGCCTCGGGCGAGAAATCCAAAAGCGAGGCGCTGGGCGTCGGCGCGGACGAGTTCGTCCCCTGGCCCATCGGCGTGCTGGCATGAGCATGGCGCTGCTATGACTAAGATTCGCGGGATTCGGGCCTGTTGCGTCGCGCCGGTCGACAAGTCGCAGCCGATCAATAAACTGCACGACTCCGATTACCAGGAACGCGGCGACCACAGGACGCCGCTGAACCCTGCCCCCAAGCTGGACTGACCCGGCGGTGCCGCGCACCCGGGCGCAGCGCACAGAAAAGGATGAGACGATGAGCCTTGGCTTGACCGGAAAGCACCTCATTGCCGGCAACTGGATCGCCGGTGACACGACCTTCGACTCCGACCCGGCCCACGGGCCGAGCCATGCCTACGCCGTCGGCACACCGGACCACGTCGATGCGGCTGCCAAGGCGGCGGAGGAAGCCTTCACCAGCTACGGCTACACCAGCCGGGCCGAGCGAGCTGCCTTTCTCAACAAGATCGCCGACGAGATTGAGGCGCGCGGCGATGCGATCACCGAGATCGGCACCCAGGAAACCGGCCTGCCGGAGGCCCGCCTGAACGGCGAGCGCGGCCGCACCACCGGCCAGCTGCGCCTCTTCGCCAGCCACATCGAAAAGGGCGACTACCTGGACCGCCGCCACGACGCGGCGCTGCCGGACCGCCAGCCCCTGCCGCGCCCGGAACTGCGTCTGATGCAGCGGCCCATCGGTCCGGTTGCGGTCTTCGGTGCCTCCAATTTCCCGCTCGCCTTCTCCACCGCCGGCGGCGACACCGCCGCGGCGCTGGCCGCCGGTTGTCCGGTGGTGGTCAAGGGCCACTCGGCCCATCCCGGCACCGGCGAGATCGTGGCCCAGGCGGTTGCCGCGGCGGTGAAGGCCTGTGGCCTGCACCCCGGCGTCTTCTCGCTGATCCAGGGCGGCAAGCGCGATGTCGGGCAGTCGCTGGTGCAGCATCCGCTGATCAAGGCGGTGGGTTTCACCGGCTCGCTGGCCGGCGGCCGTGCGCTGTTCGATCTCTGCGCGCGGCGGCCCGAGCCGATTCCTTTCTTCGGTGAGCTCGGTTCGGTGAACCCGATGTTCCTGCTGCCCCAGGCGCTGGCCGCCCGTGGCGAGGCGATCGCCAAGGGCTGGGCCGGCTCGCTGACGATGGGCGCCGGGCAGTTCTGCACCAACCCGGGCATCGCCGTCGCCCTCGACGGGCCGGACCTGCAGGCCTTCGTCGCCACCACCTCGGCCGCCCTGGAGGCGACCCAGGCCCAGACCATGCTGACCGACGGTATCGCCGAGGCCTATCGCAGCGGCCGCGACCGGGTGCGGGGCCCTGCTGGCGTGCAGGAGGTGCTGACGACGCCTTGCGACCTCCGCAACGCCACACCTTATCTGTTTTCGACCACGGGCAAGGACTGGCTGGCCAACGAAGAACTGGGCGAGGAGGTCTTCGGCCCCCTCGGTCTGGTGGTCGCCGCCAGCGGCTTCGAGGAGATGGTGGAGATCGCCCGCAGCCTGCAGGGCCAGCTCACCTGCACCCTGCATATGGACGAGAGCGACGCCGGCGATGCCCGCCGCCTGCTGCCGATCCTAGAGCGCAAGGCCGGCCGCATCCTCGCCAACGGCTACCCGACCGGGGTCGAGGTCTGCGATGCCATGGTGCACGGCGGCCCCTATCCGGCCTCGACCAACTTCGGGGCGACCTCGGTCGGGACCTTGTCGATCCGCCGCTTCCTGCGGCCGGTCTGCTACCAGAACATCCCCGAAACCGTGCTGCCGGCCGATGTCGCCGGATAATGCCTTAGCGTGAGGAGCCGCCGCGATGAACCTTCCCCATAATGCTTTCAAAGCGGCGATCCTCGCCGGCCGCCAGCAGGTCGGCCTGTGGTGCATGCTGCCCGGCGGCTTCCTCACCGAGGCGCTGGCGGGTGCCGGCTTCGACTGGCTGCTGCTCGATACCGAGCACTCGCCCTCCGACGTGCTGGAGGTCCTGCCGCAATTGCAGGCGGCGGCGGCCTACGACGTTTCGACGGTGGTGCGCCCGGCATCCAACGACCCGGTGCTGATCAAGCGGCTGCTCGACCTCGGTGCCCAGAGCCTGCTGATCCCCTATGTCCAGTCGGTGGCCGAGGCCGAGGCGGCGGTGGCTGCGGTGCGCTATCCGCCGGCCGGCATCCGTGGCGTGGCGGGCCGCACCCGCGCCAGCCGCTTCGGGCGGGTGAAGAATTATGCCAAGCATGCCGAGACGGAGATCTGCCTGCTGGTCCAGGTGGAAACACGCCAGGCGCTGGATGCGATCGAGGATATCGCCGCGGTCGACGGGGTCGACGGCATTTTCATCGGCCCGGGCGACCTCTCGGCCAGTCTCGGCCATGCGGGCGAGCTGTTTCATCCGACGGTCGTCGCCGCGGTCGAGGGCGCCATCAAGCGGGTGCATGCGGCCGGTAAGCCGGCCGGCGTGCTGACCTACGATCTGGATTTCGCGCGCCGCTGCATGGAACTCGGCTCGCTGTTCACCGCCGTTGGAGCGGACCTGTCCGTCCTGCTGCGCGGCGTCGAGCGGCTGGCGGGGGAGTTCAAGAACACCTGCGGCCCGGGCCACCCTTAGGCCATTCCACGACGGTAAATCTGTGATTCTCAAGCCATATCGTCTATGAGGGAAGCCTCCCTCCAGCGGACACAGCGTTAAATGCCGTCTCCTCAACCGGTCAGCGGCGGCCTCGCGGTCGCCGGCCAGGGCCGCCAGGCCGCGTCGCTCTGCCTTCTGGCGGTGATGGCGCTCGAGCTGCTGGCGCGGCTGGCCGGCAGCGAAGCGGTGCAGGTTGCCGCCCACGGCGCCATGCTGCTGACCGTGGTGGTGGCGGCGCGCGATCTGGGCCTGCGCGAGAAGTACCTGCTGACGTTGTGCAGTGGCCTCACCGTCCTGGCTTTCTGGCTGCATCCGGCGGGCGGGGCGGTGGTGTGGGCCGGCTTGGACCAGGCCGCTTTCCTGATGGCCTTCATCCTGCTGCTGAATCTGCTGCACGAAGCGGCTTCGACCTCGCCGTCGGTGGCGCGTTGCGGCGACTACCTCACCAAACAGCCGCCGGGCCGCCGCTACTATGCGCTCAATGCCGGCACCGCCATGATGGCGGTGCGGTGCTACGTCGGCGTGGTCAGCTTCCTGGTGCCGCTGATCCAGCGGGGCAGCGAGAGCGCGACGCCGGGCGACGCCCGTAATCCGGTCCGCGAGCAGCGTCAGGTCAGCGCCATGCTGCGCGGCTTCGCCGGGTGCGTGATCTGGTCGCCCACTGCCATCGCGCCGCTGGCGTTGATGGAACTGATCCCGGGTACCAACCGGCACCTGTGGATTCTCATCGGCTTTTGCATCTTTCTCGGCCTGATGGTGCTGGGGGCCCTGGAGGACAAGCTGCGCTTCCGCGCCTACCGTCCACAGAGCGGCCGGATTGCACCGGTGTTCCCGAAGGCGGCCGCCTTCCGCTTCCTGCTGGCTTGCGGGTGGCTGTTCGGCATGAGCGCGGCGGTCATGCTGGCGTCCGGTGAGACGGTGGTTTTCGGCCTGATGGTATCCTGCCCGGTCATGCTGGTCGGCTGGCTCGCGGTGCAGAACCGCGGCGCGCCGCAGGGCGTCGCGGCGGCGACCGTCGCCCGCCTGCGGACCATTGCCCTCGTCAACCTGGCCGGGGCGGCGCCGGTGGCCATTACGCTCGCCTGTTCCGGCTATGTCGGCCGCGTTGCCGCCGCCCTGATTCCGGCGGCGGCCTGGGCGCGTTTCCTCGGCCTCGACGCCATGCCCGATTTCGTCTTCCTGTCGCTGCTGCCGGTCAGCGTCGCCGCCCTCAGCCTGCTGGCCCTCAGCCCGATCATGATGGCGGTGTTCTTCGGCAGCCTGATCGGCAGCCTGCCGGTGCTGCCGGCCGATCCCACGCTGATCGCCCTGGCGATCTCCTGCGGCTGGGCGCTTTCCATGACGCTGTCGCCCTTTGCGACGGTGGTGCTGCTGATCAACCGGGTCGGCGGCATCCCGCCGCGTCGGCTCACCTGGCAGTGGAATCCGGCTTTCACCGTCCTGGCGGCGCTGGCCCTGGTGCCGGTCTTCGCGGCGCTGCCCGGCGGGCGCTAAGGCCGCCAAGCTTCTCGGCCCTTCAGCTTTTTCAACGTTTTCGTGCGCTTCCCCAGTGGTATTACCACTCGAGGTTTACTAGTTGTTATGATTATTTTGAAATAGATGTTATGCGTAATCCAATCTTTTCGTACTTGGCGCCGCATGCCGCTGAGGGGCAGTTGGCGAAGGTGGCGGCAAGGGAAGAGGAAGGGCGGGGGACGCAGCATCTCTTGAAGGAGAGGCCGAGGGGCCGGCGGTCAAGCAATGAAGTTATCCACGCGTCTGATGCTCGGCATGGTCGGCCTCGTCCTGGCTGCGTCCGCGGCCATCGGTCTCATCGCCTATCTCACGCTGGCTGACTCTCTCTACCCTGCCAAACTCACGCGTATGGAAGCCGATGCCCGTCTGATGGCCGAGCGGCTGGTGGCGTCCATCCATGAGGCTGGCGGCGACGTGCTCGTCAGTGCCGCATCCCCCTCGGTCGCCGAACTGATGCACGCACGGCGCGTCGGCGACAGCGAGGCCGAGGCCGACTGGAACCTGCGTCTCGCGAGGCTGTTCGTGGCGACATTGCGGGCTAAGCCCGAATATTTGCAGATCCGTTTGATTGGTGGTGACAACTCAGGGCGCGAGATCGTCCGCGTCGACCGCTCCACCGTCAATGGCAGGTTGCGGGTGACCTCGGAGTCCGAGCTGCAGGTCAAGGGCGGGCGGCCCTACTTTATTGCGGCGCTCGATCTGCCGCCGGGCGGCATCCACGTCTCGCCGGTCGAACTGAATCAGGAAAAGGGGATGATCGAAGATCCCCCGGTTCCCGTGGTGCGTGTGGCCGCCCCGGTGCACGGGCCGCACGGGCGGGCCCTGGGTGTCATCGCAATCAACCTCGATATGCGTTCGGCGTTTGAACGCCTGCGCGGAGCGCTCGAACCGGGCATCAATGTCTATGTCGTCAATGGCCGCGGCGACTATCTGGTGCATCCCAACCGCGCACGCGAATTCGCCTTTGAGTATGGAGCGCCCGACCGCCTGCAGCGCGACTTCCCCGAACTTGCCGACCTGCTGCGTCCGATGGATGGGCCTTACCAGATTTCGCGCCGCTTCGAAAACAACAAAGGTAGTGCCGATGCCGTCGCGGCAGCCGCGACTAATCTGGGCCGTGGCGTTCGCGTCGCGATCCTCCTGATGGCGCCGAGCAGCCTGGTTCTGGCCGCGGCCAACGATATCCTGAAATCAGCCGCGACAATCGGCTTGGCGGCGATTCTCTGTGCCGCTCTGCTGGCCTTCTTGCTGTCACGTACCATCGCCCAGCCGCTGGCCCAGCTTACCCGCTCGGTCCAACGCTTCGACCGGGGCGAACTCGTTCGCCTGCCGCATCATGTACCGAAGGAAATCGGCATTCTGGTGAATGTCTTCCGCCAGCACATCGAGCGAGAGCGCCTGTTCAATGCCGCCGTGCAGAGCTCGACCGATGCAATCCTGACCCTCTCCCTCGACGGGCAGATTACGGCCTGGAACCATGCCGCCGAGAAGCTGTTCGGCTATACCGCCGAGGAGGCCGTGGGAAAATCGCTGAAGATGCTGATTCCGGAAGATCTCCTGGAAGAATTTCAGGATGTCCGCTCAAATCTGCTGAAAGGCCTGCCGACCGGCCCGATCGAAACCGTCCGCCTCGCTAAAAACGGCCACCGCGCCGATGTCTCGCTATCCGTATCGCCGGTGCGCTCGCTCAGCGGAGAGATCACTGGGGCATCGGCGATCTATCGTGATATCACCGACCTGAAACGTGCCGACGAGATGTTCCGGCTGGCGGTCGACGCCAGTCCGGCAGCGATGATTATGACCGACCGTGACGGCCGTATCCTGCTGGCGAATAACGAAGCGGTTGAGGTATTCGGTTACGGCCACGACGACTTGATGGGCATGAAGGTCGAGGATTTGATGCCTGGGCGCGTCCGGGAGAAGCACCACGACCTGCGCAGCGAATTCATGTGCTATCCGGACAAACGGTTCATGGGTACCGGCCGCGATCTGTACGGCTTGCGGGCCGACGGAACGGAGTTTCCGCTCGAAATCGCGCTCAACCCGATTGACGGGCCGAAAGGCGCTATGGTGCTGAGTGTCGTCGTGGATATTACCGAGCGTAAACGCACGGCCGCTGAGTTGGAGCGGCGTACCAACGAGCTGCAGCATTCGAATGCCGAACTGCAGCAGTTCGCTTTTGTCGCCTCGCACGACCTGCAGGAGCCGCTGCGCATGGTGACCAGCTTCTGCGAACTGTTGAAGGAGCGCTACGGCGAGCAGTTGGGCAGCGATGGCAACGAGTTCGTTGACTTTGCCGTCGATGGTGCCCGGCGCATGCGCCAACTGATCAACGATCTGTTGGATTACTCGCGCTTGCAGACGCGCGACATCCCTTTGGCTGAAGTCTCCATTAACGATGTACTGAACATTGCCCTGCTCAATCTCTCCGAAAGAATCCGGGAGGTCGATGCCGAGATTCTGGCCGGCGACCTGCCCACCGTCAGCGGCAACGAGCCCCAGTTGACGCAGTTATTCCAGAACCTCATCGGCAATGCCCTGAAGTTTACCGTCAGCGAGCGGCCGCGGGTCGAGGTCACCGCTGTTGCGGAACGGGAAAACTGGCTGTTCACGGTGCGCGACAACGGCATCGGCATCGACCCGTTGCAGAAGGAAGCGATCTTCGGAGTCTTCCAGCGGCTGCATACGCGCGATGAATTTCCTGGCACCGGAATCGGGCTGGCCATCTGCAAGCGGATCGTCGAAAGCCATGGCGGACGGATCTGGGTCGAGTCGACGCTTGGTGTGGGCACCGCGATGCACTTCACGGTGAAGGCGGCGGTCGGCGCCGAGGCTCCCGAGGAAGTGCCGGACGTCGCAGGCGAGACGGCACTGCCGGATCCGGATGTTCGCCGGACCGGATAAACGCTCTTTGGCCGGCAGCCCGGCCCGTCCTATTCGACCATGAACTCAAGCCGGTTCGGAGAGGGAGATGACTGCAGAGCCCCGCAATGTCCTGAAGCTTTTCATCAGTGGCCCGTCGCCGCGGTCGGACGCGGCAATCCGGACGGTGCGACGGATTTGCGAGGAGGATCTAAAGGGGGCCTTCGACTTCGTGGTGATTGATGTTCGCGACTATCCCCAGGCCGCCGAAGAGGGCCATATTCTGGCAACGCCAACAGTCGTGAAGGAACTGCCGCCGCCCATCCGCAAAGTGATTGGCGATCTGTCGAATAAAGAAAATATTCTTATTGGTTTGGGGCTTTTGAATTACACGGTAAAGTAGAGCGTGCCGATGGAATGTTCGGCACGGGGGTCCAACACAGGGCCCGTAACGGGGCCCAATACGCGTGAGTCCGCAGCGCTTCTTTTGGCGTGGAAGACCAGTATAACTGAACGTTACCGGTCTTTTTTGGGGGCCGAACACCACGCGGTTTTAAGATATTCCAAGGGATATACGTCCGGCACGAAATGCCCCAGTTGTTTATGGATAATTAACAAACATCAATGAAAATAAACAAAACATCTAATTTAAATAAACTATATTTGAGACGAAACCAAAAGGACGCCTGATCCGGCAAGCCAGCGGGATGCAGGCCGTCGGAACGGTATTGAAGAGTGCGGGTGATGCCAGAACCAACCGGGCTGCAGCGCATTGTCGGCGGTGCCGAGAGCGGCATCGGCCCGGCAATGAGAATCCTGCTGATCGACGACGACGTGGCCTATGGTCGTCACCTCAAGAAGATCCTTGAGCGGTTGCCGAACTATTCCTTTGAGGTCGACCAGGTGTTCGACCTTGCTGCGGCGCGCGGGGCGCTCTCGTCCAACGACCCGACCGACGTCATCCTGCTCGACCTCGATCTGCCGGATAGCAAGGGCGTCGACACCGCGGTCATAACACTCCAACTCGCCGAAGACATTCCGGTGATCGTCCTGGCGCAATCCGGCCACGAGGGCCCGGCCTGGCAGACCACCCAGTACGGCACCCAGGGTGTCGTGTCGCGCGACCTCGCTTCGCCGGAGGCGCTGACCTGGGCATTGCAGCATTCGGTCGAGCAGCACCTGATGCGCGCCTCGCTGGAACGGCACATTCGCGAACTGGAACTGAGCAAGGGGCGTTTCCTTAGCCTGGTGGTCGACAACGCCGATGCTATCGTCGTCGTAGACCGTATCGGTATCGTGCGCTTTGTGAACCCCTCGGCGGAAAGGTTGCTGAAATGCGCTGCCTGCGACCTCATGGGGCAGATGTTCGGCACGCCCCTGGAGGGCCTCCACACGACGGAGATCGATCTTTGTGGCCGGCCGGGTATGGTTCACACCGCCGAGATTCGTGTCATGCGCACCCTGTGGGATGGCGAACGCGCCTTCATCATTACCATGCGCGACATCACCGAACGGAAGAAGAGCGAAATGGCGTTGCGGCTGGCCAAGCAGACTGCCGAACAGGCCAGCGCGATGAAGTCGCAATTCCTGGCAAACATGAGCCACGAGCTGCGAACGCCGCTCAACGCGATCATCGGTTACTCGGAAATGATGATGATGGGCATCGCGGGTCAGATTCAGCCATCGCGCTACCAAAGTTACATCAGCGATATTCACAGCGGCGGCAAGCACCTGCTGGCTCTGATTAACGAACTGCTCGATCTCTCCAAGGCCGAGAGTGGCAAGCTGGAACTGATGGAGGAGAACTTCGATCTGGTGGCACTTGCAGAGCAGTCGGTCGATCTGCTGCACGGCCAGGCCGAGCGCAAAGGCGTTCACCTCAGAGTAAGCGCGGAAACGCGGAGCAGTTGGGTCTTTGCCGACGAGCGGATGCTCAAGCAGGTGCTGCTCAACCTGATCGGCAATGCGGTCAAGTTTACGCCGCGGAACGGCAGCGCCACCGTATTCGTGAATCACGGCGGCCAGGGCGAAGCCCGCATCGTGGTGCGCGATAACGGCATCGGTATTCCCAAGGACCAGATCCCCCGTGCCTTTGCCGCCTTTGTGCAGATAGAGAATGCCTACATGCGCGATGAAAACACCGGTACGGGACTCGGGCTGGCCCTGTGCAAGCGCTACATCGAGATGCATCAGGGCAAGATTGTGCTTGAGAGTGCTATCGCGGGCGGAACGGTGGTTACCGTGACTTTGCCGAAGCAGCGCTGCCTCGCTTCGGAGAAGGATGGCGGCGATGTTGTGGTGTTGACACCGCGCCTGGCCGCAAAAAAGCCAAGGGTCGACAGCGTGTAATGGCACAGTTCGACAGGATCCGGGGCGGCGCGGCGCCGGCCAACATGCTGTCAGCGGGAGCAGTTAAGCGATGAGCAACTCTGCGATGGACTTCGACCACCAAGCCGTCGATGCGAACGCAGAGGCGGATAGTCCGCCTGTCCGCGTCCTGCTCTGCGAAGACAATCAAGGCGACTATGTTCTGCTGAAGCAGCAGCTGCAGCAGATAGAGCAGTGCCGCTTCGACGTCGATTGGGTCAGAACGGTGGACGAGGCGTTTGTAGAGCTGCGTCGTTTCGCCCACGACGTGGCCTTGGTCGACTACCGGCTGATCGGCGGCTCCGGCCTGGATATCCTGCGTGAGGCCGCGGCCATCGGCTGGCCGGCTCCGGCCATCATGCTGACCAGTCTCAGAGATCCGGCCATCGATGTCAGGGCGATGAAGCTCGGCGCCTTCGATTTCATCTGCAAGGACGAACTGCGCCCTTCACTGCTCGAACGTTCGATCCTCAATAACAGCGATAAGAAGCGGCTGGAGGCCGCCGTGGCCCAGACCAATCTGGATTTGCTGGCATACATCGCCGAACTGCGCGAAGCGAACGGCAAGATCGAGATGCAGAAACAGCGCATCGTCTCTCTGGCCTACCACCTGGCATCGGCGAGTCATGGCGAGGACAACGCCGACTGGACGGGCATCAGCGTGGTGCCCTGCCCGAAGCCAGACGAAGGCGATGTCCTGGGCGTCTGGCACTTCACCGGCTGCGGCAAGACACTGCGGGCCAACGACGTCATGCTGAAGCTGCTGGAGCTGAAGAGCACAGAAGACATTCAGGCCCGGCCCCTCGACGTGGTGCTCGCCCGTGACAGCCGCCAACGCCTCAAGGAGGCGCTGCGCGACCTGTCTCCTCAGGCGGCTCTCACCATCGAGGTCGAACTGGTCGGCCAGATGTCGGGGCGCCACAGCTGGGTGGTGTTGTCCCTCCTGCCGCAGGCCGCCGATTCGGAAGGTCAGGTCTATACGGCCACGGTCGTCGACATCACCAGCCGTCGCAACGTCGAGAACGCCACCCACTATCTGGCCAAGCACGACAGCCTGACCGGCGTAGCCAACCGCGCCTCCTTCGAGGAGAAGCTGCGCCATGCGACCGCCATCGCCCGCCGCAACGGCAGCCTGGTCGGTCTCATCTGTGTCGATCTCGACCGCTTCAAGGACGTGAACGACACCTATGGGCACCAGGCCGGCGACAGCCTGTTGCGCCAGGTCGCCGAGCGTCTCTGCAAGCTGACCCGCGAGTCGGACACCGTTGCGCGGCTCGGTGGCGACGAGTTCGGCATTGTCGCCACCAACCTGCGCAGCCGGGAGGATGCCTGCATCGTCGCGAAGAAGGTGACGACGGTGCTCGATGAACCCTTCGATCTTCGCGGCCATATCGTCCAGTCCGGCGGCAGTGTCGGCCTGGCGGTGTTTCCCAGCGACGGCGAGGATCTGGAAGAGCTCTTCGAGCTGGCGGATTCCGCACTCTATCGCACCAAGCGGGAGCGGTCCGAGGCCGGCTCGCGCTGATTTCCCCTCTCCCTTCCCCGTAAGCTAAAAGCTGTATTGCGACTAATTCGCAATAGCAATAAGTTGCTCCCTCGGGCCGGGGTGCGGGATGCCTCCCCGTGCGCCCGGCGGAAGGCTTTGGACATGGCTTTGGACAGGGGGGAGAGGCCGCGCTCCTGCGGGACGGTCTCGATCGATGGCTCGGACGCTTTTGCTGCGCATTTTCCAGGAACACGAAAGGGACCTGCGTGCCTTCATGGCGGCACGCCTGCGCTGCCCCTTCACCGCCCACGACCTGGCGCAAGAGCTCTACTTAAAGGTCTCCTCCCTGGAAAACCGCCTGGAGATCGCCAATGCGCGGGCCTACCTGTTCCGCATGGCGGCCAATCTGGTGGTCGACCATCAGCGCCGGCAGCAGCGCCAGGGCAGCCTGCTGGCGGAGGCCGAGGCTTTGCTGTGGGGCGGCGAAGGCTTCTCGCCGGAGCGCCAGGTAATGGCGCAGCAGGATCTGCGGGCCCTGGTCGCCGCGGTCGAGCAGTTGCCGCCGGCAACCCGCCGGATTTTCAAGCGTAACCGCTTCGACGGCCGGACGCAGCGCGAGATCGCCGAGGAACTGGGCATCTCGCAGACCGCCGTCGAGAAACACATCCGCAAGGCGCTGGGCCGCCTGGCCGCCCACCGTCCCAAACCGTGAAGGGCAGGAGAGGTATCGGTGCCGGAAAAAATCCGTGCCGGGGTTGGGAGGGCCCGCCCCGTGATCGTCTTATCTGTAGGGTGCCGAGCGACCGGCAACGAGCCGGACTTTCACGCCGGGCTGAAGAGAGCGCATGAGTATCGAAGAAGACGACAGGCAGAACATCGACGATCCGGGTGAGGGCCAGACGGGTGAGAGCCAGACGGGCGAGGACCCGGCGGGCGCGGACCGGACGGGCGAGACGGCACGCCATTGGGTCGTCCGCCTGGCCTCAGGCGCGATGACGGCTGACGACCTGGCCTTGTTGAAGGCCTGGCTCGGTGAGGCGCCGGCGCACGAAGAGGCTTTTGCCGAGGCGCGGGCGTTGTGGCAGGGCCTGGCACCCCTGCAAGCGACCTTCGAGCGGGTGGAGCAGGCCGACCCGGTCGTCCGGCCTGCCGGGATTGCCCAGGCCGCCGGGGTCGCCGGGGTCGCCGGGGCGGCGCCGTTGCGGCACCGGCGCCGGACCGGCGCCTTCGCCGGCGCCCTGGCGCTGGCCGCCTGCCTGCTGCTGCTGGCCTTCGCCCCCCAGCTTGTGACCGATGTCGCCATCGGGTTGAAGGCCGACTACAGCAGCGGTGACACGGCGGTGCGGACGGTGACCCTGGCCGACGGCAGCCGCATCACCCTGGACCGCAACTCCGCCATCGCGCTGCACTTCACCGCCGCCCTGCGCGAGGTGGAACTGCTGCGCGGCGAGGCGTTCTTCGAGGTAAAGCCGAATCCCGCGCGGCCGTTCAGCGTGCTGGCCGCCGGCGGCCGCAGCGAGGCGGTCGGCACCGCCTATGCGGTGCGTCTCGGCGAGACCGGCGTGCGCGTCGCGGTGACCCAGGGCCACGTCGCCGTAAGTGCCGCCGACCCTGCAGGGGGCGCTGCAGGCAATCCGGCGGAAACCCGGGCGCTTACCGCCGGCGAGGGACTGCGGTATGGCGATGGCGGCCGGCTGGGTGCCGCGTTCCCGCTCGACGGCGCGCGAACCTTGGCCTGGCGCAACAGCAAGGTGGTCTTTGCGAACCGGCCCCTGGCCGAGGCCCTCCACGACCTGGAGCGCTATCACCCCGGCCGGAGCGGGCTGTGGGGCGGCGGCCGCCGCGGTCAGCCGGTCAGCGGGGTCGTCGACCTCGATCGGCTCGACGAAGGCCTCGCCGCTCTGGCGGCTACCTATGGCCTCTCGGCCGTCACGGTGACGCCCTTCCTCACCGTGTTGCGCTGATCCCTGCTTCGGCCCGGTTTTCGACCCGATCTTCGGCTCTTCGGCCCAATCTTCGGGCCGGTCTTCGGCCTGGCACCAAAAAAGTTCGTCAATGGGGTTAGGCAGCGGTGCCGGCCAGACGTCTCCTCTTTGGGTAAGCGATGCGAATGTGTCGCATTTTCATAAACGGGGCAGGAAAACGGGGCGGGGCCGCGGGACCGGCCCCTAACGATTGGGCTAGGGGAACTTGGACAAGCATTCAGTAGACGCCGCGGGCGCCAACCGGGACGGGGCACTGCGCGCCGCGGCGGGGACGATGAACCGGGGCCGTTGTGCCCTCATGCTGACGACGGCCTTGCTGGGCTGTCTGGCAGCGGGCCCGCAATCGGCCGCGCAGGCGGCGCAGGTCCAACCAGCTCAGGCCCAACGAGCTCAGGCAGGCCAGCGCTGGCCGTTCGATATTCCGGCCCAGGACTTGGCCGGCGCGCTGATCGCTTATTCCGAGACGACCGGTATCCAGGTGGTCTTCAAGAGCCAGGATCTGGAGGGCTTCGACAGCGGTGGGCTGTCCGGCGACCTGAGCGCCGAGGAGGGCCTGCGTCTGCTGCTGGCACCGTCCGGCTTGGCCTACGCTTTCGCCAGCGAGAACTCGGTGGTGGTGAGCGCCGCGCCTGCGGCCGCGACGCCCGGGTCGGCGTCAGGCGAGGAAGGCTCGGTGATGCTGGGCACCATCACGGTCGAGGACTACCGCAACATCACCTCGTTGCAGGCGACAAAAGGCTACGTCTCGCACTACTCCACCGCCGCGACCAAGACGGACACGCCGGCCATAGAGACGCCGCAGTCGGTATCGACCGTCGGCCGCGACGAGATGGACGACCGCAACACCAAGACGGTGGCGGAGGCCATGCGCTATACCGCGGGCGTCGCGGTCGATTCCTACGGCGTCGATCCGCGCGGCTACGACAGCATCAAGATTCGCGGTTTCGACACAGTGACCACCGGCTCGTTCCGTGACGGCCTGCGCATGGACGGCAACTTCTTCGCCCTCTACACCACGGAGCCCTACGGCATCGAGCGTGTCGACATGATGCGCGGCCCCAGCGGCGCCCTCTATGGCCAAGCCGAGGCAGGCGGCGTGATCGACCGCACCACCAAGCGCCCCTACGCGGGCATGCAGCAGGAGGTGCGGCTCCAGGGCGGCAGCTGGGAGTTCAAGGAAGGTGCCTTCGACATCGGCGGTGCGGCGACCGAGGATGAAAGCCTGCTGTTCCGCTTGACCGGACTGGTGCGTGATTCGCACACCGAGTTCGACTACAACGACGGCTCATCCCAGACGAACCGGCGCATCTATATAGCGCCGGCGCTGACCTGGAACCCCGACGACGATACCAGCATCACCCTGCTGGCCGATTATATGAACGACCGCCGACCGACGGCCTTCGGGACCCTCGCCACCGAGGAGGAGCGCACCGATGTCGTCGCCGGGGAACCCGGCTTCGACAGGTTCGACCAGGAACAGTTTGCCATCGGCTATGATGCCCGGCATCGCATCGACGAGGTCTGGGAGTTCCGCCAGAAGGCGCGCTATACCTACGTGGGCGTCGACTATCAGGGTGTCAGCGCCGACGCTTTCGATCCGGCTACAGGCATCGTTTCTCGCAGCGTCTGGTCCGCACCGGATACCGTGCATCAAGGGGTGATCGACAATCAGCTGGAGTCCCGGTTCGAGCTCGGACCGACGTTTCACGTCGCTTTGTTCGGCCTGGATTACAGTCATAGCGTCGACACCTTCAGCTATCACTCCGGCGCCGCCGACCCGCTCGACATCAACAACGTCGTCTACACCGGGGCCACGGTGCCGGAGCCCTATCAGCGTACCGAGCAGACCCTGCAGCAGGCCGGTGTCTACGTGCAGGATCAGATCACGGTCTACGACAACTGGATCCTCACCCTGGGCGGGCGCTTCAGCTATGTGGAGCAGAAGACTAAGGACCGCATGGCCGACACGAGCGAGACCAAGACCGATGACGCTTTTACCGGACGGGCGGGTCTGACCTACCTGTTCGACAATGGCGTCGCGCCCTACGTCAGCTACACCCAGGGCTTTACGCCGCAGAACGGCACCCCCCGGGAGGGCGAGACCTTCGTGCCGGAAGAGTCGGAGCAGTACGAAATCGGCGTGAAGTATGCCCCCAAGAACTTCAACGCCCTCTTCACGATCGCAGCCTTCCAGGTGACCAAGACGAACGTGGTGACGGTCGATCCCGACGACATCAACAGCTCAATCCAGACCGGCGAAATCCGCACGCGCGGCATCGAGCTGGAGGCAAAGACGACATTGGCGGAAGGGCTGGACCTGTCGGCCTCCTATACATTCCTCGACGCCGAGGTAACCGAAAGCAACGACGAAGACCTGGGCAAGCGGCCGGTGATCGTGCCGGAGCATTCTGCGGCCGCTTGGCTGAACTACACGTTCCAGGACGGCATGCTGGAGGGCCTCGGTGTCGGCGGCGGTCTGCGTTATGTCGGGCCGACCTACAACGACCTGGCGAACGATTCGGAAAACGCCAGCTATCTGCTGGTCGATGCGGTGCTCAGCTACGATCTCAACGAGAACTTCTCTTTTCAGGTCAACGCCAACAACCTCTTCGATCGGGAGTACATCACGACCTGCGCCTTCGGCTCCTGCTACTACGGTACCGGACTGCGCGTCCTCGCCGGCATGTCGTATCACTGGTAGGCGGTAGGGAGTCATGATCCGAGGCTTCCTCGTCCTGCTGCATCGCTATCTCGGCCTGGCCACGGCGGTCTTCCTCGCCGTGGCCGGGCTGACCGGCTCGATTCTCGCCTTTCACCACGAGATCGACGCCTGGCTGAACCCGGAGTTCTATAGCGCGCCGGGTGAGGGAATGCCGCTGGGGCTGGTGGCGCTGGCCGAGCGGGCCCAGGCCGATCATCCGCAGCTCGACATCATCTATGTCGAAGTGGGGGACGAGCCGGGCCATCCGGCGCTGGCGGTGGGCGAGGCACGGCCCGATCCACAGACCGGGGCCTATCCCGAGCTCGACTACAACTGGGCCTATCTGGACCCGGTGACCGGCGAGACCCTGGCGACGCGCTATTGGGCGCGCTGCTGTTTTGCGGCGGAGGACTTCATCCCCTTCATTTACGAGTTCCATCACACCCTGACACTGCCGGGGGTGTGGGGCTATCTGCTGATGGGGGTGGTGGCGATCTGCTGGACGCTCGACTGCTTCATCGCTCTGGTGCTGACCTTTCCGCGCGGCCAAGGCTTCTTTTCAGGCGGCTTCTTCGCCAAGTGGAAGGTCGCCTGGCAGGTGAAGCGTGGCGGCGGCAGCTATCGCACCAACCTGGACCTGCACCGTGCCGGCGGCCTCTGGCTGTGGCTCATCCTGTTGCCGGTGGCGGTGAGTTCCATCGCCATGAACCTGCCGGACCAGGTGTTCCGCCCGGTGGTGAACCTCTTCTCGCCGGTCGAACAGAGCGTCTACTACCAGCGCGGATTCTGGACCACCGAACAGATCGGCGCAAAGGGCCAGAGCTACGCCGACATCTTCGCAAAAGGTCAGGCCGCGGCACGGAAACAGGGTCTCGATAAGCCGATCTACGGCCTCTACTACAATACCCTCTACAACTACTACGCCGTCGGCTACGGCAGCCATGACGGCGAGACGCTGGGCAGCCCCTGGTTCTACTTCGACGGCGGCGATGGCGGGCTGCTGCGCGCCGACATCCCCGGCACCGGAACGGCGGGCGAGATCTTCGAACAGCTCCAGCTGCCGATCCACGGCGGCCGCATTGCCGGTTTCGCCGGCCGTGTCGTCATCTGCGTCACGGGCGTGGTGATCTTCATGCTGTCGGTCACCGGCAGCGTGATCTGGTGGAAGAAGCGTGTTGCCCGCCGTCACCGCGCCGGACGCACCGCCCAGGGCGTGCTTCCCAACGCAGAAAGCGTCGCCGGCGAATAACCGCCGGCGGCCTCACACCGCCAGACCGGTTTCCAGAACCATGGCGAGGCGGATCTCGCGGGCGCGGCGGATGTGTCCGCGCATCAGCTGTTCGGCCTGGTCGGCATCGCCGGCTGCGATGGCGGCGACGACCGCGCGGTGTTCGGCGTGGGATTCACCGGCGCGCTGGCTGGCCGCCAGGGTGGTGGGGCCGAGCAGCAGCAAGGTGGTGGAGAAGGTCGCCACCGCGCTCATCAGGTAGCGGTTGTTGGCCGCCTCGCAGAGCGTGTTGTGGTACAGCTTGTTGATCTTCGCCAGGGCGGCGGGGTCGTCCAGCTGCGCGGCCTCGCGCTCCAGGATGGCGTTCAGCCGCTGACGGTCGTTGGCGGTCGCGCTCATCGCGGCCAGCCGCGCGGTGCTGCCTTCGAGAATTTCCCGCAGGTCATAAAGCTCCTGGATGGCCTTCAGCGACAGCTCGGCGATGCGCGCGCCGTTGCGCGCGTCGAGCTGCACCAGGCCGTCGCGGGCCAGGCGCTGCAGGGCCTCGCGGATCGGTGTGCGGCTGATGCCCAACTGCTCGGCCAGCGCCGTCTCACGGATACGCTCGCCAGGTTTCAACTGGCCGGCGCCGATGGCGGCAAGCAGCCCGTCGTAGGCCCGGGCGGCAAGGCTGGCGGACATCCGCAAAAGGCCTCCTCTTCCTCGATAAAATGACGGACTTCCGCCCTTTTTGCCACGTCGGGCCGGGGCCGCCCAGAATCCATTTGAGACCTTTAGTATATCATTGTATACAACAGTCGACAATAAGAACCCTCCATTGGATCGAGAGACGACACCGTGACCCGCGGGGATTTGCAGACTGCCTTCGACGTACTGGTGATCGGCGGCGGCAACGCCGGCCTCAGTGCCGCCATCGTGGCTGCCGAGGGCGGGCGCCGCGTGTGCATCCTGGAGGGTGCGCCGCGTTTTTACCGGGGCGGCAACAGCCGGCACACGCGCAACCTCCGCGGCATGCACGACGCACCGACCCCGGTGCTGACCGATGCCTACCCGGAGGAGGAGTACTATCAGGACCTGCTGCGCGTCACCAAAGGCAAGACCACCGAGAAGCTGGCGCGCATCGCCATCCGCGGCTCGCAGGACTCGGTGCCCTTGCTGGAGGCCCGCGGCGTGCGCTTCCAGAAGGCGCTGTCCGGTACCCTGCATCTGGGGCGCACCAACGCCTTCTACCTCGGCGGCGGCAAGGCGCTGGTCAACGCGCTCTATCGCCATGCGGAGCGCCTGGGCGTCGTCGTCCACTACGAGGCGCCGGTCGAAAGCGTGCATCTGGACGGTGACACCTGCCGCGGCGTCACGGTCCGCTTTGCGGGATCTCTCGCCACCTTGGGCGCGCGCGACTTCACGGCCCAGAGCGTCGTCTTCGCCGCCGGCGGTTTCCAGGCCAACATCCCCTGGCTGAAGGAATCCTGGGGAGCGGCCGCCGACAACTTCATCATCCGCGGCACGCCCTACAACCGCGGCGCGGTCCTGAAGCAACTGCTCGCCCAGGGCGTCGCCCAGGTCGCCGATCCGCAGGCCTGCCACGCCGTCGCCATCGACGGCCGCGCGCCGCAGTACGACGGCGGCATCGCCACCCGGGTGGACTGTGTTTCCCTGGGGGTCGTGGTGAACGAGCGGGCCGAGCGCTTCTACGATGAGGGCGAGGACTTCTGGCCCAAGCGCTACGCCATCTGGGGACGGCTCGTCGCCGCGCAGCCCAACCAGATCGGCCACGTGCTCATCGACCACAAGGCCATCGGCCTCTTCATGCCGACGATCTTTCCGCCGGAACGCGCCGACTCCATAGAGGCCCTGGGGGGCAAGATCGGGCTCGACCCGCAGCGGCTGACCAAGACCGTGGCCGACTATAACGCGGCGGTGCGCGACGGCCGCTTCGACCATACCGAGTTGGACGACTGCCATACCGAAGGGCTGGCGCCGCCGAAGACTCACTGGGCAAGGCGCCTCGATACGCCGCCCTACTACGCCTACACCCTGCAGCCGGGCATCACCTTCACCTACCTGGGCGTCGCCATCGACGAGTGCGCGCGCGTGCTGATGGCCGACGGACGGCCCTCGGCCAACATGTTCGCGGCCGGCGAGATCATGGCCGGCAACGTGCTGGGCGAGGGGTATCTGGCCGGTATCGGCATGACCATCGGCGGTGTCTTTGGCCGCATCGCGGGAGAAGGAGCCGCCGCCCATGCTGCAAACGCTGCTTAACAGCGAGTCGGCCGCCGAAGCCGACCGCATCCTGACCATCTGCAACGCCTGCCGCTATTGCGAGGGCCATTGCGCCGTCTTCCCGGCGATGACCCAGCGGCTGGCCTTCACGCCGGCCGACCTCGGCTACTTCGCCAACCTCTGCCACAACTGCGGTTCCTGTTATCACCACTGCCAGTACGCCGATCCGCACGAGTTCGACGTGAACGTGCCGCGCAGCATGGCCGACCTGCGCCTCGATACTTACGAGGCGGCCGCCTGGCCGCGCTTTCTCGGCCGCTCGTTCCAGAACAACGGCGTGTGGACGGCCTTGCTGACAGTGGTGGCGCTCGTGGTTTTCCAGCTTGCCGCCGCCGCTTTCATCGACCCGGCCGTGCTGTTCGGCAATCACGGCGGCAACTTCTACGCCGTGCTGTCCCACAACGTCATGGTGACGGTATTCGGGGCGGTGTCGCTGTTCGTCCTGGCCGCTATCGTCATCGGTATGCTGCGATTCTGGCGCCTCATCGGGGCGCCGCCGGTCAAGGAGATCGGCCTGCGCGACGTGGCGCAGGCGGTGCACGACGCGATGACGCTGAAATACATGGGGGGCGGCGCCGACCTCGGCTGCACCTATCCCGAAGAGGCGCCGTCGAAACTCAGGCGGCTGTTCCACCATCTGACCTTCTACGGTTTCCTGCTGTGCTTCGCCGCCACCTCGGTGGGCACGCTCTACCACTACGGCTTCGGGTGGGTGGCGCCTTACGGCTATTTCAGCCTGCCGAAGATTCTCGGCATCGTCGGCGGCATCGGTCTGGTGGCCGGTCCGCTGGGCCTTATCTATCTGAAGCGCCGCGTCGCCGCGCCGGTCAACACCGAGGCGACACGCAAGCTGGACGCGGGCCTGCTGGTGCTGCTGCTGCTCACCGGCCTTTCCGGCCTGGCGCTGACCGCCTTGCGCGGCACCGACCTGCTCGGCTTCTTCCTGATGCTGCACCTCGGCCTGGGCATGGGGCTGTTCCTGGCCATGCCCTACGGCAAGTTCATTCACGGCTTCTATCGGATCCAGGCCCTCGTCGGCTACGCGTTGGAGCAGCGCCGTGGTACCCGGGTGATCGGTGCGGCGGCGGCCCCGCCGCAACGCCAAGCGGCGGAATAGGCGCCGCGGCGCTTCCCGCCGGCTTTTCCACCGCATCGCCGTCGCACCTGGTCCCGGCGGGGGGGCCGCGCCTGCACCCAGCTTGGGCCCGCCGCCCCGGAGGTCCGCGGCATTCCGGGAAAATTCGCGTTAACCTTTTAGAAACGTTGAGAAAAATTTACCACGCAGGCATGATGCCTCGTGGGGGCCGGGTTAACCGGAAGAAGTAGAGGAGTCGTCAGGGGGATTTGGGATCACGGGCATCCTTCCGTCAGGAAGGTCAGCCCTTTGCCAGGAATTCCGGGCGATGGTGAGCGTTTCGGTCGAGGTGACAGGCCCGTCGGTGGTGGAGAGCATTGCTCCCGAGCCGCCGAGGGATCGTTTGAGACCCGGTTCTGAACACCGGCCAAGACGCGGCCCGCTCGGCCGCGGCTGGCGGCGGGCCGCCGCCGGTGGGTCGGCCCTGCTGTTCTTCACGGCAGCCGGCTGCCTGGTGATCCTGGAGGCCAAAACCTCCACGCTGCAGGCCAGCCTGTTCACCGAGATGGCCGGCGAGATGACCTACCGGGTCGGGCGCGGGCCGAGCAACGCCATCCTGTTTCCCACCGACGGGCCTTATGACCGCCGACTTGGCTATGTCGGCCTGCCCGGGTTCATCGGGAATCTCAGGGGCCAGGACTACGCGGTCGAGAGCCAGGCCCGCATCTCCGAACAGTTCGATTGGTATTTCCGGCACAGCGGCATCGCGCCCTATCGCGAGAAGTCCCGCTCGGGGCTGAGCCTGGTCGGCCGCGACGGCGAGCCGATCTTCGTGTCGCGGACGCCGGAGCGGACCTTCGAAAGCTTCGCGGCGGTGCCGCCGCTGCTGGTGAATACACTGCTGTTCATCGAAAACCGCGAACTGCTGAACGCCAAGACGCCGCGTGCCAATCCGGCGGTGGAATGGGATCGGCTGGCCACCGCCTTCGCCGACCTGGTGGTGAGGAAGGCCTTCACCGGTGGTCAGAGCCCGGGCGGCAGCACGCTGGCCACCCAGATGGAAAAGTTCCGCCATTCGCCGGAGGGGCGCACCGTCGACGTGCCCGAGAAGCTGCGCCAGATGATTTCGGCCAGCCTGCGCGGCTACCTCGGCGGCCCGGACACGACGGCGGTACGCCGGCAGATCGTCGTCGACTACCTGAATTCGACGCCGCTGGCGGCGCGCGCCGGCTTCGGCGAGGTCATCGGCCTCGGCGACGGCCTCTGGGCCTGGTTCGGCACCGACTTCGTGGCGGCAAAGGACTGTCTCTCGGCGGACGGCGCCGCGCCGCTGTCCTGCCGTGCCGCCGTCTACCGCCAGGCCCTGAGCCTGCTGATCGCCCAGCGGCGACCGTCGGAATACCTGCTCGCCGGGCGTCACGCCCTGGAGCGCCTGGTCGACAGCCATCTACGGCTGCTGGCCGAAGCGGGCGTCATCGATACCGCCCTGCGCGACGCCGCCCTGGCGCAGCCGGCGCGATTCACCGATACCCTGCAGGCCGCCGCGCCGGCCGCCTCGCCACTGTCGTGGAAGGCGGCGGCGACCCTGCGCACCCGCTTGCTCGGCCAGTTGGGCGTGGACTCGCTCTACGATCTCGACCGCCTCGACCTGACGGTCGAGACGACGCTGGATCAGCGCGCGCAGGAGCAGGTGACGGCGGTGCTGAAGAGCCTTGCCGATCCGGCCGCGCTGCAGGCCAGGGGCCTCGACGCGCCGCGCCTGCTCGACCGCGGCGATCCGGCAAAGGTGATCTATAGCCTGCTGCTGTACGAGCGCGGCGCCGGCCGCAACGACCTGCGGCTGCAGGCCGACAACTACGACGGCCCCTTCGACATCAACGAGGGTACCAAGCTCGACCTCGGGTCGACCGCCAAGCTGCGCACCCTGGTCAGTTACCTGGAGATCGTCGCCACCCTCTACGAGCGGCTGCACGGCCAGCCGGACGCGGTGCTGCGCGCCAAGGCCGCCGGGGAGGATGTGCTCACCCGCTGGGTCGCCGGGTCGCTGCGCGACGACGGTGACCTGGATCTGCCGGCGCTGCTCGACGCGGCCCTGCAACGGCGCTACTCGGCCAATCCCCGCGAGCGCTTCTTTACCGGCGGCGGCTTGCACCACTTCGCCAATTTCGACAACACGGACAACGGCCGGGTGATGCCGGTCGCCGAGGCGCTGCGCCATTCGGTGAACCTGGTCTTCGTCCGCCTGATGCGCGACATCGTGCGCTTCCACATGGCGGAGGCCATCGCCGAGAACGGCAATCCGCTCGACGCGGCCTCGCCGCTGCGCCGGGACTACCTCGCCCGCTTCGCCGACCGCGAGGGCCGCGAATTCCTGCTCGGCTTCTATCAGCGTTACCGCGGCCTCGACCGTGAGGCGATTCTCGCCACCGTGGCCGGGCGCGGTCGCCAGTCGCCGGCGGCGCTGACCGTGGTCTTCCGCTCGCTGTACCCGGAGGCGGAGGCCGGCGAACTCGCCGCCTTCCTGCGCGCGCGGCCCGCCGGCCGGTCGCTTGGCGACGGCGCTATCGGCGATCTCTTCGCCCGCTACGGCAAGGACCGCTTCCCGCTGAACGACCGCGGCTACATCGCCCGTATCCACCCACTGGAACTGTGGTTGGCGGCCTACCTCAGTGCCGCGCCGCACAGCCGCTTCGCCGACGTGGCGGCTGCCGGTTTCCAGGCCCGCCAGGATGCCTATGCCTGGCTGTTCCGGCCCAGCGTGAAGCAGGCCCAGGATCGGCGCATCCGCACGCTGCTGGAGGAGGAGGCCTTCCAGCGCATCGCCGCCGGCTGGCGGCGGCTGGGCTACCCCTTCGCCTGGCTGGTGCCGTCCTATGCGACCTCCATCGGCAGCTCCGGCGACCGCCCGGCGGCGTTGGCCGAACTGATGGGCATCATTGCCAACGATGGGATGCGCCTGCCAACTGCCCGCTTCGAGCGCCTGCGCTTTGCCGAGGACACGCCCTTTGAGACCGTGATGAAGCTGGAGGCCGGCGGTGGCGAGCGCGTGCTGCGGGCTGCGGTGGCCCAGGCCCTGCGCAAGGCATTGGTCGACGTGGTTGAGAACGGCACCGGCCGGCGGGTGAAAGGCGCTTTCGCGGCGGCGGACGGAACGCCGCTGGTGGCCGGCGGCAAGACCGGCACCGGCGACAACCGCTTCGAGCGTTTCGGCAGCAACGGCGACGTCATCGAATCGCAGGTGACGAACCGCACCGCGACCTTCGCGTTCTTCCTGGGCGACCGCTTCTTCGGCGTGATCTCGGCGCACGTTGCCGGGCCGGACGCGGCGGCCTATGGCTTCACCTCGGCCTTGCCGACGCAGTTGCTGAAGTCGCTGGCGCCGCAACTGCAGCCGCTGCTCGATCACGCGCCGCCGTCTGACCAGGGTCCGCTGATCGTCGAGAACGACGAGACCACGGTGCCCGGCTTTGCCGAGGAAGAGGCCTGCCAGCCGGCGCGGGCGAACCGCTGGCGCTGCTCCCTGGCGGCCCTGCAGTCGGCCTCGCGGGCCGGGAGCGAACCGGCGGCGGAATAGCTAGCGCCCCTCAATACCGGCTGGGGTCCTGTTCGTCGGGCAGGCGCTTGAGGAAGTCGCGGTACTCGCTGTCCTTCGATCGCTCGTACAGCGCCTGCAGCGCTGCCACCGGGCCGCCGTCGTAGTCGACCCGCAGGTTCAGTGCGGCGCCCTGGCCGATGTCGACCAGCAGCGCCGCCGAGCAGGCGCCGCGGCGGTCGCCGCCCGCCGCCTCGCCGGCGGCCAAAGCCGCCAGAAGGCGGTCGGCGAGCTCCGCGCCCTGGGCCGCCTTGTAGGCGTCGATCATGGCCGGCAGTACCGCTGGCCCTTTCAGGATGTTACCCACGGCGATCAGATCGTCGCCCTCGATCTGGCCTTTGGCGTCGCTGTTCCTGGCCCCGGTCCAGCCGGCGGTCTTGCCGTTGCGGTCCATCACCGCCAGCTGGCGGAAGTCGCGGCCTTCATCCTCGGCGACCAGGCCGCGCAGCACGTGCGGTGCCGACTGACCCTGGGCCAGCAGCGGCAGGCCGTGCCGCGCGAACAGCACGTTGGTCGAGTAGCCCTGGGTCGCCACCGCGCCGACGCCGAAACGGCAGTGCGGCACCTGGGCGCCGACGGCGATGGCGCCGGTCGCCGTGGCGACGCCGATGGCGCCGCTGTCCGGGTCGCGGCCGATGATGGTGAAGGTCATGCCAGAAAATGCTTCCTGCCGCCGTTTGGGTGTCGGCGAACAATTTATCATGAAAAAATATGTTACATTTGTATTTATCATGCTAAATTGAGACTGTAAACGCACAGTTATTTGCGCACAACCGATCCAGCAGGGAGGCGGTAATGAAAAAAATCTTTTACACGGCGGCGCTTGTGGCCGGCCTTTTCGTCGCCGGCGCCGCCGAGGCGCAGACGCCGCCGGGCGCCCTGGTCGTCGGCCAGATCGCCGAGCCGAAGTCGCTCGATCCGCACGCGGTAACGGCGGTCAACGACTTCCGCATTCTGATGAACGTCTATGACGGTCTGGTCCGCTACAAGGACGGCACCCTGGAAGTCGAGCCGTCACTGGCCGAGTCCTGGACCATCAGCGATGACGGCACCACCTACACCTTCGATCTGCGCGACGACGTCACGTTTCACGACGGCAGCCCGCTGACTGCCGAGGCGGTGAAGTTCAACTTCGAGCGCATGCTCGACGAGAACCATCCCTATCACGACACCGGGCCCTTCCCGCTGTCGTTCTTCTTCAGCGCCATCGACAGTGTGACCGCCGAAGACGAAGACACCGTGGTGTTCAAGCTGAAGCAGCCCTACGCGCCCTTCCTCTCGAACCTCGCTTATCCGACCGGCCTCATCGTGTCGCCGGCGGCCGTGGAAGAATTCGGCAAGGACGTCGGACGCCATCCCTCCGGCACCGGTCCTTTCCGCTTCGCCGAGTGGGAAAGCAACGCCAAGGTCGTGGTGGTGCGCAACGAGGACTACTGGGGTGGGGCCCCGTCGCTGGAGGCCGTGGTGTTCCGTCCGATCACCGACGCCAACACCCGCGTCGCCGAGATGCTGTCTGGCGGTATCGATCTGATGGTCGAGGTGCCGCCGGATTCGGTTGCGACCTTCGCCGGCGACAGCGCCTACGCGGTTTTCGAGCAGGCCGGCCCGCATGTCTGGTTCCTCATCCTGAACGCCAAGGAAGGACCGCTGGCCGACAAGAAGGTGCGCCAGGCGGTGAACTACGCCATCGACAAGAAGGCGCTGGTGGAGAACGTGCTGCAGGGCACCGCGGAAGTCGCCGCCGGCCCGACGCCGCCGGCCTTCGCCTGGGCCTACAACGACAGCCTGTCGCCCTATCCCTACGATCCGGAAAAGGCCAAGGCCCTGATCAAGGAAGCCGGCCAGGAGGGTGCCGAACTCACCTTCTACGTCACCGAAGGCGGCTCCGGCATGCTCGATCCGGTGCCGATGGGCGCGGCGATCCAGGCGGATCTCGCCAAGGTTGGCTTGAATGTCGAGATCGAGACCTACGAGTGGAACACCTTTCTCGGCAAGGTGAACCCGGGCCTGGAGGGCAAGGCCGACATGGCGGAGATGGCCTGGATGACCAACGATCCGGACACGCTTCCCTACCTCGCCCTGCGCAGCGAGGCCTGGCCCGACAAGGGTGGCTTCAACTCCGGTTACTATTCCAACCCGGAGGTCGACAAGCTGCTGGAGGCGGCACGCAGCAGTACCGCCCAGGCGGAGCGCGCCAAGCTGTACAAGGAGATGCAGACCATCGTCCACGCCGATGCGCCCTGGGCCTTCATCGCCAACTGGAAGCAAAACGCCGTGACGTCGTCGGCGGTGGGAAGCTTTGCGCTGCAACCGTCCTTCTTCCTGATCCTGAAGGACGTCACCAAAGGCTGATGCGGCATCAGCCTTGACGGACCCGGGGTTGCCGCAGGCAGCGGGACCCCGGGGCCACCTCTCCCTTCTCAGGGTCGCAGGAGAGCCCCCGAGATGCTCGCCTACACGCTGAAGCGCCTGGCCTTTGCGGTGCCGGTCCTGCTGGGCCTGACGGTCATCGTCTTCCTCATCATGGCGATGATCCCCGGCGATCCGGCCACCGCTATCCTCGGCTCCTATGCGACACCGGAAAACGTCGAAAGGCTGAACCGCCAGCTCGGTCTCGACCGCTCCCTGGTCGAACAGTATTTCGTCTGGCTCGGCAACCTGCTGCAGGGCGATTTCGGGCGCTCCTACAATCTCAATCGGCCGGTCATCGACGAGGTGCTGGAGCGCTTCTCGGCGACCCTCGTCCTGGCCGGCGCGGCCCTGCTGCTGTGTTCGGTCTTCGGCCTTCTCGCCGGCGTCGTCTCCGCCGTGCGGCAATACGGCTGGACCGACAGGATCGTCACCTTCTTCGTCCTCATCGGCATCTCGATCCCGTCGTTCTGGCTCGGCCTGCTGCTGGTGCTGACCTTCGCGGTGACCTGGCGCGTGTTTCCGGCCAGCGGCATGTTCGCGATCTACGGCGGCGGCGACCTGCCCGATCTGCTGCGTCATCTGACGTTGCCCGCGATCACCCTCGCGGTCGTCGCCACCGGTGTCATTGCGCGCCTGACCCGCGCCGCGATGCTGGAGGTGCTGCGCCAGGACTACATCCGCACCGCCCGTGCCAAAGGCGTCAGCGAGCGCCGCGTGATCTACCGCCACGCTTTCAAGGCGGCGCTGGTGAGCGTCATCCCGGTGATCGGGGTGCAGGCCGGCTTCGTGCTGGGCGGGGCGGTGTACATCGAGACGGTGTTCCAGTGGCCGGGCATCGGCCGCATGCTGGTCACCGCTATTTCGACCCGCGACCTGCTGCTGGTGCAGGGTGGCGTGCTGGTGGTGGCGGCCAGCTATGTGCTGTTCAACCTTCTGACCGACCTGCTGCAGCATCTGGTCGACCCGAGGCTGCGGACATGAGGTCGGGACGTCCCTCGGCGTTCAGCCTCTTCGCCCGCAACCAGCTGGCCGCCTTCGGGGCCGGCCTGCTGGCGGTTATCGTGCTGCTGGTGATCCTGACGCCGCTGCTGCCGCTGCAGGATCCGGCGGCGACCGATCCGGTGAACCGCCTGCTGCGCCCCCTGGCCGAGGAGAGCCACCTGCTGGGGACCGACCACCTGGGCCGCGACATCCTCTCGCGCCTGCTGTGGGGCACCGGGGTCAGCCTGCTGGTCGGCCTCTCGGCGACGGCGGTGGCGGCGCTCTTCGGCTCGACCATCGGCATCCTTGCCGGTTTCTTCGGTGGGCGGGCCGATACCCTGCTGATGCGCGGTATCGACATGCTGATGGCCTTTCCCTACATCCTGCTGGCGCTGGCCATCGTCGCCGCCCTGGGGCCGGGCCTGCTGAACGCGCTGTTCGCCATCGCCATCGTCAACATTCCCTTCTTTGCCCGCAACATCCGCGGCGTGACGCTGGGTCTTGCCCGGCGCGAGTTCATCGATGCGGCGCGGCTCTCCGGCAAGTCGAATCTCTCGATCCTGCTGACCGAAGTGCTGCCCAATGTGCTGCCGGTGATCGTCATCACCGTGGCGACCACCGTCGGCTGGATGATCCTGGAGACCGCGGGTCTCAGCTTCCTGGGTCTTGGCGCGCAGCCGCCGGATGCCGATCTCGGGTCGATGCTGGGCGAGGGGCGTAAGCTGCTGATCACCGCGCCGCACGTGTCGGTCATCCCCGGCGTGATGATCTTCCTGGTCGTGATGAGCATCAACCTGCTGGGCGACGGCATCCGCGACCTGCTCGACCCGCGCCTGAAATCCGGTGCCCTGGCTCGCCCCGCGCCGATGACCGAGGTGAAGCGGCAAGGGCAGAACCGCTCGGCAGCGGGCGGGCCGGTGCCGGCGGAAAACGACGGCGTGCTGGCGGTGCAGGGCCTGCAGACCCAGTTCCGCATGGGCGGCGATGTCTATCGCGCGGTGAATGACGTCAGCTTTGCCATCAAGGCCAACGAATGCCTCGGCCTGGGCGGCGAGTCCGGCGCCGGCAAGTCGGTGACCGCGCTGTCGCTGCTCGGCCTTGTGGCGACGCCGCCGGGCGTGATCGTCGGCGGCCGGGTGCTGCTGCAGGGCCGTGACCTGCTGGGGCTCGACGCCGCCGGCCTGCGCGCCGTGCGCGGCAACGACGTGGCCTACATTTTTCAGGACCCGCTGACGACGCTGCACCCGCTGTTCACGATCGGCGACCAGATCGCCGAGGCGATCCGCAGCCACAAGCCGGTGTCCTACAAGGAAGCCTGGGCTTCCGCCGTGAAACTGCTGGATGCGGTGCGCATTCCCAACGCGGCGGGCCGCGCCTCGGCCTATCCGCACGAGCTGTCCGGCGGCATGCGCCAGCGCGTCTCCATCGCCATGTCGCTGGCCAACGATCCTTCGCTGCTGATTGCCGACGAGCCGACCACTGCGCTGGACGTAACGGTGCAGGCGCAGGTGCTGAAACTGCTCGACCGGCTGCGTGACGATACCGACGCCTCGCTGCTGTTTATCACCCACGACTTCGGCGTTGTATCGGAGGTCTGCCATCGCGTTGCCGTGATGTACGCCGGCAGGATCGTCGAGATCGGCCCGACCGCCCAGGTGCTGGCGGCGCCGGCGCATCCCTACACTGAACGGCTCATCGCCTGCGTGCCGCGTCTGGGCGAACCCGGCCGCCGGCTGGAGGCGATTCCCGGCCTGCCGCCGGCGGTCAATGACCTGCCGCCGGGCTGTGCCTTTGCCGAGCGCTGCCCCCATGCGGAGGATGCCTGCCGCCAGGGCGAGATCGCGCTCGACACCCTCGACGCCGGCCATGCCGTGCGCTGCATCAAGCCGAGAAGGGGGGCCGCATGAGCGTGCTGATGGAAGCCCGCGACGTGACCCGCCGTTTCGGCGGCGGCCGCACGTTGCTCGGCAAGCCGAAGCCGACTGTGCACGCGGTGCAGGGCGTCAGCTTCGAACTGCGCCGTGGCGAGACCCTCGGCATCGTCGGTGAGTCCGGTTGCGGCAAGTCGACCCTGGCCAGGCTGCTGGTCGGCCTGCAGCGGCCGAGTGGGGGCGAGGTGCTGCTCGGCGGGGCCCGGGTGCACGATCCGGCCGCCTTCGGCCGCCGGGCGCTGGCCAAGCGGGTGCAGTATGTCTTTCAGGACCCCTTGAGCTCGCTGAATCCGCGCAAGACCATCCGCCAGATCCTGGAAGCGCCACTCATCCATCTGCTGGGCATGCCGTCCCGGGCGCGGCGAGACAGGCTGGCCGAAATCATGGACGCGGTGCGCCTGCGGCCCGAGTTCCTGGAGCGCTATACCCACGAGTTCTCCGGCGGCAAGGCCCAGCGCATCGGTATCGCCCGCGCCCTGGCGGCGGAGCCGGAAATCCTGGTGCTCGACGAGCCGGTCTCCGCCCTCGACGTTTCGGTGCAGGCCCAGGTGCTGAGCCTGCTCGACCAGTTGAAGGCGGCGTTCGACCTGACTTACGTCTTTATCAGCCACGACCTGGCGGTGGTCGAGTCCGTCAGCCACCGGGTGATGGTGATGTACTTCGGGCGTGTGGTGGAGGAAGGCGGCGTGGACGATCTGTTCCGCCGGCCGCTGCATCCCTATACTCGCCTGCTGCTGTCCTCGGCGCCGGTGCCGGGACGCAAGGGCATCGGGGCGGAGACGGAAATCGCCGAACTGCCTGATCCCCTGGCGCCGCCACCCGGTTGTGCCTTCGCTGCCCGCTGCCCTCATGCGAGCGATCTGTGCCGCGCCGTGACGCCGCCGCTGGAACGCGCGGGCGAAACCGCTTATGCCTGTCACCATCCGCGCAAAGGGATTCCCTGGCCCGAAGAAAGCGCGGCGAAGCCGGAAAGCCAAAGCAGGTCATGAGCGACATTCTCGATCCGCCGCCCCCGCCGCCGTCCGAAGCGCCCAAGCGGCGCGGCCGGAACCGGCCCGTGCGCATCGCCGACGAGATCAAGGACTGGATCGTCGTGCGCGGATTGCAGCCGGGCGACCGCCTGCCGGGCGAGCGCGAGCTGATCGACCGCTTCCAGGCCAGCAAGGGCACCATTCGCGAGGCCCTGCGGGTGCTGGAGACGCAAGGCCTGGTACGCAGCCGCACCGGCCCCGGCGGCGGCACCTTCGTCGAGGCGCTGTCTGAAGCCAACGCGATGGAGCTGCTCGGCAACTACTTCTTCTTCAAGAACCCGACCATCGGCGATATCTACGCCCTGCGCCGCATCCTGGAGCCGGAACTGGCGGCCAGCATCGCCGGCCGGCTGGAGGACGCCGCCTTCAAGCGGCTCGAACAGACCATGCAGATCTATCTCGATCCGCCGCAGGACCTGGAGGAAGAACGCCGCCAGCGCCACGCCGAGCTCGACTTCCATTCCATCCTGGTCGACTACTGCCCCAATCCGGTGCTGGCCTTCATGTGCCGCTTCCTGCAATCGCTGCTGCGCGATCTGACGGTGTGCAAGCGCATCTACGAGCAGCCGATCCCGGACCTGCGCGAAAGCGGGCTCAGCTACCAGGTGCGCCTGCTGCGCGCCCTGCACCGCGGCGACGCGGCGGCGGCGCACGCTGTGATGTTCGAGCACATGTGCACGGCCCAGCGCTACATGGAAGAGCGCGAGGCGGTACTGCAGTCGAAGTTCCTGCAGGTTCCCGACTAGGCTTTCAGTGGAGAACGGCGCGGCCCTCGGCGAGCGCGGTTCACTCTCCGCCGGCGGTTGCCGGAAAAAAGATCAGGAACCGCATTGGGCGCGGCCGTCGGAGGCGCCGGGCATCAGCGACCCGCTGCGCTTGCCGACGACCCGCTCGGGGGGCAGCAGCACGCTCACCTGGGTGCCGCTGCCGCGCCGGCTGGTGATCTTCAGGCTGCCCTGGTGCAGTTCCGCCAGGCTGCGGGCGATTGGCAGGCCCAGGCCGGTGCCGCGGTCGCCTTTGCGGACGTAAGGGCTGTGGATCTGTGCGAAGGCCCCCATTGCCTGGGGAATGTCGTCGGGGTCCATGCCGCAGCCGGAGTCGGCGATGGAGATTTCGTAACCGCCGTCGTCCGACCCCCGGCCGCGCAGCGTGACGAGGCCGCCGTCCGGCGTGAACTTGATGGCATTGGACAACAGGTTGAGGACGATCTGGTTCAGCTTCACCGGGTCGGCCCGCAGTTGGCGCGGCTGCCGGTCGATCTCGCAGGCCAGGATCAGTCCGTGCTCGCGCGCAGTCGGTTCCTCCGCGTGGGCGGCGGCGCTGAGCAGCGCGCGGATGTCGACAAGCTCTTCCTGCAGTTCCTCGCGCCCCGCTTCGATCTTCGCCAGGTCGAGCAGGTTGTTGATCAGGGTCAGCAGGTGTGTCCCCGAGGTCCGGATGGTGTCCAGGTAGTCGTTATAACGCCGGTTCTCGATGGTGCCGAACACGCCCTTTTGCATGATCTCGGTGAAGCCGAGGATGGAGTTCAGCGGCGTGCGCAACTCGTGGCTCATGTTGGCCAGGAACGTCGACTTCGTATGGTTGGCCATCTCGGCGGCCTGCTTGGCGAGAATCAGGCTGTGTTCGGCGTGCTTGCGCTGGGAGATGTCGCGCAGGTTGGCCAACAGCACCGCCTCGTCGTCCCACAAGGTCTGGGTGACGCGGATGTCGACCACCATGTCGGCGTCGTTGCGCCGGCCGATGACGATCTCCTGGGCGCCGCGCTTTGTCACCGGAATGCCCGGGTCGCTGCCGACCAGGCTGGCAGGGTCGCGGCCGAACAGCCGGCCGGCCGCCCGATTGGCGAACTTGATGCGGCCGTCGAGATTGAGCACCAGGATCGCGTCGGCGTTGTCGCGGACCAGGCTTTCGAAGCGGGCGGTGCGGCGCTCGCTTTCGTGCAGCTGGCGGCGGGTCTCGCGTTCCGCCTGGAAGCGATCGATGCAAAATTGCAGCCGATGCGCCAGGGCGCCGCCGTTGAAGCTCGACCACAGCATATAGTCCTGGGCGCCCTGCTGCACCGCTTCGATGGCGGCCGGTACGTCGGCGTTGCCGGCCAGGACCAGGATCGCCGTACCGGGGCTGATGGCGACCAGCCGGGGCACCGTTTCGGCGGGCCGGCAGCCGGGGAGGCCGATATCGAGGAGAATGGCATCGAAGTGCGCGGCCTGCAGCAGCGTGGCCGCTGACTGCAGATCGGCGGCGCGGACGATCTCGTGGACGAACAGCCCCGCCCCGAGCGAAGCCCGCACATAGGCAGCCTCACCCTTGTCGCCGGTTATCAACAGGAGTCGCTTCGGTCCGCTCATTTACAGGATCCTAACGATGCTTAACTATTTGTTTATCGTGAATTGATTAATGAGAAGTAAATGCGATTAGATATTTCAACTAGAATAAGGCCATGCGGAGCCGTCCGGATGGGGGCGTGGTGGCGCCGCGCTGGAAGGTGCTTGGAATCGAGGGGTTCGGCGTTACCAATTTATAAAACAATGATAAATTACCGGATTGGCCGAACCTTGCGGCGAATTGGCAGTTGGTGCAGGCGCCTTCCGGACGAAAAATAGGATATAATTCTCTAATCCTATTGCCCCATCTCTGCCTCGTTTTTTACACGCCTTGCCACAGTCGGGACGGTTGCCCGAACGCCGCCTGAGGGATAATGCTTAGTCCTGCCGCCCGGCAAAGAAGGCGGCCCCAGTCCCCCCCTTTGCCGGCACGCACCCGAGGACGGTTCTTGAGGGGGGACGGTTCTTGAGGAATGGAAATGCCGCGAAGCATTGCAGATCTCGGTCTGCGGGTCGGCCAGCGGTTTCAGGAGATGCGCAAGGCCGCCCGCCAATGGGAAGTGGAGTCTTTCTTCACTGATTCCCGGTCGGTTTCGCATGTCTGCCTGCGCGATATCCTCGACCCCTCGCGGCGCGTCACCCTGGCGCGTTCCGCGCTGATGGACCGCAACCGTTTCCGCCCGCTGGAAAGTCGCCTGCGCCGCTCGTTCTAGCGCGCCCGTCCCCGGGATTGAGCCTGGGATTGAATTTGCCGGATATTGAAGCAATCTTTAACGAAAGCTTCAGGACGCCGGAGCATTATTGAGGCATGGTCCTGTCGTTGTTCCGGCGCCTCACCGCCTCCCGTTCCGACCGCCGCCTCGCACCGCGCGGCACCCAGGGCGACGGCTTCATCTCTCTCGGCGGCCGGGACTATCCCCTGAAAGACTGGTCGCGCCGCGGCTTCTCGGCTGTCGGCTTTGCGGCCGAGCACTATCCCGGCGACAAACTCACACTGCATGTCACGCTGATGCTGCCCGGGGAAGACCCGGGCGGTGCCGACACCGCGCCGCTGACCTTCGACTGCACGGCCATGGTGGTGTGGGTCGACCGCGAACGCCGGGAAGTGGCCGGCGTGTTCACCGATCTCGCTCTGCGCATCCAGGAAAAGGTCATACGGGCGCTGTTTAACCGCCGCGACCAGTCGCAGACCCTCGTTGCGGCGCTTCACGGCTGAGCGACCTTCCCGTTTGCCGCTCGTTGGAGTCAGCGCCGTCCCGGCAGGGCGGCCAGCACCGCGCGCTTCTGCTCGGCGGTCATGATCGGCCAGTCGCGGATCTCGTCGATGTGGCGCAGGCAGCCGATGCAGCGGTCGTTCTTGGGGTCGACCTGGCAGACGGCGATGCAGGGTGACGGCACCGAGGTGTCGAACACACGCCGCGGACGGGCCCGGCGGCGCTCGCGCGGGGAACCGCCGGCCGGTGCGCCGTCGTCGCTTGTGTCGTCGCTGTCGCTCACTGCACCGTCATCCGAGTTGTCCTTCGTCCCTGCCGTTCAGCCGATTGATCTGGCCGAGGCGCTACGCAAAAGTGATCCACCCGGCCCGGCGCTTCGGCAATAACAGGCGGAGAGGGCCATTTTCAAGCCTCCGCGGCCCGCTTATGATCTCTCCTATCGTGTTTTAGGTCCGGTTGTCTCCTGCCGCTTGCAGCCGGCGCTCAAGTCATCAGAGGGTTCGGAATGGTTCGGCGCCTGCGGCTCATCAGCGGTCTTATCCTTTTCACCTATGTCTTGACGCACCTGCTGAACCTGGTGCTCGGGCTGGTGTCATTCCCCGCCCTGGAATCCGGCCGGCACGTCTTCCTGATCTTCTGGCGCTGGCTGCCGCTGTCGCTGCTGCTCTATCTCAGCCTGCTGGTTCACCTGGGGCTGGCCTACTATGCAGTTTTCCGGCGCGAAAGTCTGGCGATGCCGCCGCTGGAGGCCCTGCGCTACACCTTCGGCGTGCTGATCATTCCGATGGCCGCGCTGCACATCCTCGGCACCCGCCTGGTGCACGAGGTGTTCGGCGTCGAGGACAGCTACCTCTATGTGGTCACCGCCCAGTGGGTTTTCGACCCGATGGATGCCGTCGAACAGACCCTGCTGGTCCTGGTGGTGTGGATTCACGGCTGCATCGGGCTGCATCTCTGGCTGCACCTGAAGGTCTGGTACCGGCGTGCCGCTCCCGTTCTGCTGGCCGGCGCGGTCCTGCTGCCGACAGTGGCTTTGGGCGGATACCTCGCCGCCGGGCGGGAGGTGCTGCGCCGGGCCCAGGACCCCACCTTCGTTTCCAACGTCATGGCCCGCGCCAATGCCGTCTCGACGGCCCAGGCCGCCGACGTGCTGGCCCTGCGCGACGGCGTGGTCTACGGCTTCTTTGCCCTGCTGGCGCTGACCCTGGCCCTGCGCGCCCTGTGGCGTCTGTGGCAGCGCCGCCAGGGCATGGTGCGCCTGATCTATCCCGGCGGGCGGCAGGTGACCGTGCGCAAGGGGCAGACGATTCTCGCCGCCAGCCACCTGGCCCGGGTGCCGCACGCCTCGGTCTGCGGCGGGCGCGGGCGCTGCTCGACCTGCCGGGTCCGCGTCGGGCGCGGCGGTGCCGCCCTGCCGCCGCCGGGGCGGGAGGAGCGCCGCGTGCTGGCCCGCGTCGGCGCCGCGCCCAACGTCCGTCTGGCCTGCCAGACGGAGGTGTTCGACGACTGCGAGGTGACGCCGCTGCTGCCGGCCGCTGCCGGCCCGGTGCAGGCCCGGCCGCGTCCCGGCTATCTGCAGGGCGACGAGCGCGAGATCGCCATCCTCTTCGCCGACCTGCGCGGTTTCACCACGTTGTCCGAGGACAGACTGCCCTACGATGTGGTGTTCATTCTCAACCGCTATTTTACTGCCATGGGCATGGCGGTCGAGCAGGCTGGCGGGCGCATCGACAAGTTCATCGGCGACGGCGTGATGGCCCTCTTCGGCATCGAGCAGGGCGTTGTCCAGGGCAGCCGCAACGCCCTGGAGGCGGCGCGGGGCATGGCGCAGTCCCTGGAGGAACTGAACCGCAGCCTGGAGTCGGATCTGCCGGCGCCTCTGCGTATCGGCATCGGTCTGCACAGTGGTTCGGTGATCGTGGGCGAGATGGGTTACGGGCGGGCAACCTCGGTGACCGCCATCGGCGCTGCGGTGAATACCGCCAGCCGGCTGGAGGCCATGACCAAAGACTTCGACGCCCAGCTTATCGTCTCGGCGCCGCTGGCCGCCCATGCCGGCGTCGACCTGGAGGCTTTCACGCACCACCAGATCGACGTGCGCGGGCGCTCCCAGCCACTCGGGATACACGTGCTGAAGAGCGCCCTTGATCTGCCGGCCGTGGGACCGGCTGTCGAGTCCGGCCCCGGGCCGGCCGCCGCCGGTGGGACGGCGGCCGAATAGGGGCCGCCGAACTCAGCTGCCGGTCTTGGCCTTGTAGGCTTTGATGGCGTTTTTCAGTTCGGTGTATTCGTCGCAGCCGAACAGGCAGGCGCCGTCCAGCACGTCCAGGCGCTCCTGCGCTTTCGGCAGATCGCCGAGCATCAGGTACAGCTCGCCGAGATATTCGTTGGCGCCGCGGTGCTCGGGCTCCAGCGACAGGGCCGTCTGGTAGTAGCCCAGCGCCGCATCGGTGTTGCCGAGCTGACGGTTGCTGTAGCCGAGATAGTTGTAGGCGTCGGCGTTCTTGGCATCGCTGGCGACGACTTTCTCCAGCAGGGGAACCGCCTCGGCATACTTGCCGTCGTCCACCAGTTGCTTGGCGGCGGCGTAGTTGGGGTCCATTTCTTTCTTGGAATCGCTGTCGCTGCCCATGCCGTAGGCCCCGCCGGCCAGGGGGCCGACCAGCGCGCCGCTCAGCGCCAGGGTCAGGGCCAGGGTCAGGGCCAGGGGGGTGATCAGTTTGAAAATGCTGCGCATCGTGTCCTCTTCCGGTTTCATGTCTCGTGTCTGATGGCGCGCCGGCATTATGCGTCGGCGTGCTGCGCCGCACCAAATCAAATACGGGCGAGCGCCCGCTTCCTTCTCACGGGCCCTCTTTTTCACATACGGGGTTGACGCCCGATCGGATGCAGCCGGCGCGAAAAGGGCCTGACGCCCAGCCGTTCCCGTCAGTTCTGGGCGGTCTCGGCTTCCAGAGTGGCGAGATCCTCGCAGTCGACGACCTGCCGGGCGGTTTCGTAGTCGAAGCCCTGGCGGCCGAGGGCGGCGAGGTCCCGGTCGCGGCGCTCAGCACGGTCTCCGGGCTGCTTCTCCAGGCGATAGGGCCCGAGCCGGCGGCGCTTGGCATAGCGCAGCGCGGCCCGCAGTTCGCGGTCGCCCCCATCATCCTCCTGGGCGGCGAAGGCGGACTCGATCTCGGCAGCCGGCAGACTCTTGGCCAGCAGCATGGCCTTGATCATCGCCGTGGAGGTGCCGCGGGCCAGCAGGCTGCGCACCCGCTCGCGGGCGTAGCGCCGGTCGTCCAGCAGGCCGAGGCCGGTGAGGCGGGCGATCAGGCGCTCCAGCGCGGCGGCGCCTTCCTCCGGATCGGTGCCGTGGATCCTGGCCGAGAGCTGGATCTTGCGGTGCAGCAGGCGGCGCAGGTGGCCGCTGGAGCTGTCGTAGCGCTCCAGGTAGTACAGCGCCGAACGTTCCAGCCCCTCCGGCGTTGCCTTCAGCGGCTGGCGCCGGCGTTTGGCCGGCTCCGGCCGGCTTTTGCTCCTGTCCCCGCTTTGGGCCCCGGACTCAGAGGGGGGCCCAGATTTGGCCCAACTCATGGCAGGGTCCCGGCCTCTGGCGCTTGCACGCAAGCGCGGCGCGGACCTGACGCTTGCGCGCGCGCGCAGCGCGGACTATGTGAAGCGCCATGGAACACTCATCGCTCTCCCTTGCCGGCGCCCGTGTGAGGCAGATCGGGCGCGTGAACTGGCGCGGCCTGTGGACCCTCTACATGAAGGAAGTGCGCCGCTTCCTCAACGTCTTTACGCAGACCCTGCTGGCACCGATGGTGACCACGCTGCTGTTCCTCGCCATCTTCACCTTGGCACTCGGGGGCGGCGGGCGCGAGGTCGGCGGTGTGGCCTTCGCCAGTTTCCTGGCCCCGGGCCTCATCATGATGGCCATGGTGCAGAACGCCTTCGCCAACACCTCCTCCTCGCTGGTCATTGCCAAGGTCCAGGGGAACATCGTCGACATCCTGATGCCGCCGCTGTCGCCCGCTGAACTGACCCTGGGCATCGCCGCCGGCGGCATGACCCGCGGCGTTGCGGTCGGCCTGGCGGTGGGACTGGGCATGTGCCTCTTCGTGCCGGTCACCATCCACAACCCGCTGTTCATCGTCTATCACGGCGTTATGGCCTCGCTGATGCTGTCGCTGCTTGGCATGATCGGCGGCATCTGGTCGGAGAAATTCGACCACATCGCGGCGGTCACCAACTTCGTGATTACGCCCTTCTCCTTCCTCTCCGGCACCTTCTATTCGATCCAGCGTCTGCCGGAGACCTGGCAGATCGTCGCCCACTTCAATCCCTTCTTCTACATGATCGATGGCTTCCGCTACGGCTTCATCGGCCATGCGGACGGCAATCTGGCGTTGGGCGTGGCGGTGATGGCCGGGTTCAATCTGTTCCTCTGGGCCGTCACCTACCGCATGTTCGCGACCGGCTACCGGCTGAAGCCATGAGCCGCGTCGGGAGCCGGGTCGGGAGCCGGGTCGGAACCGGGGGCGGCGACCGTCCGGCGGCCCGTTCCGCTGTCGCGTCCCCGCTGCTCGCCTTCCGCCCCTGGGCCCCGAAGGCGTTCCGGGTGGTGAACTGGCGCGGTTTCTGGGCGCTCTACTATGGCTACGGGGTGAAGCGCTTTCTGCGCTTCGGCCTGGAAACCCTGGCCGGTCCGCTGGTCTCCAGCCTTCTGTTCCTGCTGGTCTTCGTGGTCGGCCAGCGCGGCCTCGGCGAGATGCTGCCGGGTGTCGGCCTGACCGAGTTCGTTGCCCCCGGTGTGGTGCTCTACGCCGTGGCCTACACCGCGTTCCAGAATTCGGCGGCGATGATCGTCATGGACAAGATGGAAGGCACCATCGCCGACGTCCAGATGGCGCCGCTGACCCCCCTGGAGACGCCCGCCGGCTTCGCCCTGTCGGCGGCGACCTGCGGGCTGGCTTCGGGGCCGCTGGTCGGCATCGCGACGGCGATCTTTGTGGATTTTTCATATTTCGATGCAACGGTGGTCTTTGGCTTTGCCGTGGCCACGGCGCTGCTTTTCGCGCTCATCGGCACCCTGGCGGGGCTGTGGGCCGAGCGCTGGGCCCACTACGGCGCGGTCGAGGGCTTCCTCATCGTCCCTCTCGGGCTCCTCTCGGGCGCATTCTTCTCGGTGGAGCGGCTGCCGGCGGCATTTCGGGACTGGATTTACGTCAATCCCGTGTTCTATGCGGTCGACGGCTTCCGGGCCGGTTTCATCGGCCAGGCGGAGAGTTCTCTGGCGCTGGGGGCCGGCATCCTCGCCGCGCTGATCCTGGGGCTTGCCTTGGTGGCATGGCGGCTCTTCGCGGCGGGCTACAAGATCCGGCCCTAGTGGCCGGGACGTCACAACGTCCGTCATGAGGCCCATGCAAACGATGCTGAAGTCACTGCACACCCTGTTCCGCCCGGCCAGACTTCATCGGGCGGCGCTGGCCGCCGCCCTGCTATGGCTCGCGCCCGTTGGCGCCGCGTCGGGCGCGGGGGCCGGCGCGGGAGAACTGCCCTACGGCCAGGGCCTGCTGTGGCAGGTCCAGCGCGAGGGCGGGGGGCCGGTGAGCTACGTCCTCGGCACCATCCATTCCACCGACGCCCGGCTGCGCGACCTGCCGCCGCCTGTCGATCAGGCCCTCAACCAGTCCCGCGTCGCCGTCTTCGAGTTGATCGACAATCAGGACGGCACGGCGAAGATGGCCCGTGCCCTGCAGTTGCCGCCGGGGCGCCGCCTGGAAGACATCCTGGGCCGCGACCTCTTCAAGCGCACCGCCGATGCCGTCGCGCCGATGGGGATTCCCGTGGCCGCCCTGCAGAACCTGAAGCCCTGGGCGCTCAGCCTCTATCTCACCTTCCCGCGGGTCGAACTCGTGCGCCTCGCCCAGGGTGAGCCGGCCTTCGACAACTGGCTGCAGGACCAGGCGCGGCGCCGCGGCAAGTCGCTCGAGGCGCTGGAGACCATGGACGAGCAGATCGAGATCTTCAACGGCATGAGCGAGGCCGAGCAGGTCGCCATGGTCAACGACATGCTGGCCGACTACGACGACATCGAGGCCCGCTTCAACCGTATCTTCCGGGCCTATCTGAAGGGCGATCTGACGGTGGCGATGGCGGAGGCGAACGACGTCTCCGGCGTCAGCGACGTCGCCGCGGCGGAGCGCTTCAAGGCGCGGCTGATCGACGACCGCAACCGCCTCATGGCCGCCCGCCTCGCCCCGCTGCTGCGCGACGGCGGCGCCTTCGTCGCCATCGGCAGCGCCCATCTGCCCGGCGAGGACGGTGTCCTGGCCCGCCTGGCCGCCCGCGGCTATCGGGTGACCCGGGCCTACTAGCTGCGGGGCTTTCCCTGTTTGTCGGCCAAAACGGCTGCAGGTTGAATTGTTAAGCTTCCAACTTCACGTCGGGGATGCAAATCTACCTGATCACCACAGATCGGGGGGCGGGTCATGAGCGTGAGATTGTCCGGTGCTTTCACCGTGCTGCGGCGCCCTTGGCCGTTGGTCGTCCTGGCAGCAGCTTTGCTGCTGGCGGGCTGCACGCCGCGCCAGCCCTACGTCCTGTCAGAACGCCCGGAGATTCCCTTTGGCCAAGGCCGTATCTGGCAGGGCGAGGGCGACGGCAGCGAGACCAGCTACGTCTTCGGCACCATGCACGTCGATGACAAGCGGGTGATGGATCTGCCCGAGGTGGTTGAGACTGCCTTCGCCGGGGTTGAGATCGCCGCCTTCGAAGTGGACATGGACCCGGATGCCGAGGAGGAGGCGTTCGATTTCGAGCGAATCAGGCTCCCCGGCGACGAGACCCTGGAAGATCTCATCGGCGCGCGCAGCTTTGGCATCCTGCGCTGGCACTTGAAGCGGAGCATGCAACAGCCAAAAAACAACGTAAAGCCCTGGGTCTTCTGGGAATACATGGGCGGCGGGAATTGGGGCTTCGTCAACTATGACGACTTGGAGCCCAGCGGCCACGGGATGGAGCTCGCCGCTTGGCTGCAGGACCGCGCACGCAAGGCGGGCAAGGAAATCGTCGGCCTGGAGACGGAGCAGGAACACTTCGACATCTACGACAAGATTCCCTTGGATCAGCAGGCCGACCTCCTGAAGCTGACCCTGGACCGGTACGCCGCCAGAAAGCCCTTCGTGCCGAAGGTCCAGCTCTACCTGGATGGCGATCTCGCCTCCTTCGAGGGGCTGTGGCGGGAATATCTCAGCTGGCTGCCGCCCGACACGGCCGCGACCGTCGACGCCCGGCTGATCGTCGACCGCAACCGCATCATGGTCGAGCGCATGGTGCCACTGATGGAGAGGGGCTCCACCTTCGTCGCCGTCGGTGCTGCCCACATGGCGGGCGACGCGGGTGTGTTGTCACTGCTGGAACGGCGCGGTTATACCGTGACGTCGTTGCGCTGACATGACCGCTGTCTCCGCCGCCGGCGGGACGTTTCGGGGAATCATTCCGCACCTCCTGCTGCTGGCGTTCATGCTGGCACTGGCCGGCTGCGGCGCGGCGCGCCCGGTCATCTATCCCAGCGACATCTACGAGCCGCTGCCGCAAGCGGCGCCGATTCCGCACGGCCAGGGGCGGATTTGGCAGGCCGACTTTCCCGGCCAGGCGCCGAGCTATATCTTCGGCACTATTCACGTAAATGACCCTCGCGTGCTCGAGCTGCCGGAAGCCGCGGAGGCGGCTTTCGCCGGGGCGCAGTTTGCTGCCTTTGAAGCCGATATGGCCGACGAACTGAGCGAGGCGGAGCAGCGCCGGCATTTCGAACTGCCCGAAGGCAGCGACCTCGAGACGCTGCTCGGCGAGGAAACCTACGAAAAGCTGCAGAGCCTCGCCCTGTTCCAGTTCATCACTGTGAAGCGCCTGGAGGATATGCAGCCTTGGATTATTTGGACGATGATTGGCAACAGGTCGGTTCCGATAGACGTACAGCAGAAGGAGGACGAGTTGGTGCTCGACGACTGGCTGCAGCAACGCGCCCGCGACGACGGCAAGGAGGTCATTGCTCTGGAGACCACGGAAGAGCAAATACGCATTTTCTCCGGCCTGTCGTTGGAAGATCAGGTTTCCATGCTGCGCTCGGCCATCGAGGCCTATGACGATCCGCGTGTGAAGGTGCAGTGGGTCGAACTCTATCTGGACGGCGACCTCGCGCAGCGCTACGCCCTCTGGCAGCGATTCCTCGGATACCTGGAGCCGGGCGTGGCGCAGCGTTTCAACAACCGCCTGGCTACCCGGCGGAACCGGGCGATGGTCGAGCATCTGTTGCCGATATTTGCCAAGGGTTCGACCTTCGTTGCGGTCGGCGTCATGCACCTGCCCGGGGAGCAGGGCATCCTGCGCCTGCTGGAGCAACGCGGGTACACCGTGACCCGGCTGCAGTAACGGCTTTCAGGCCCCGAACAGCCCGGGAAGGCCCTGGAAAGTGCCGGAAAGTCGGGGAAATCCACCGGGGAAATCCGCGAGCGAGCCCTCCGGTGAATCTGGGGCCCAGTTGACAGCCGCTGGCATTCTGCCAATAGTGTCGGCCCTTCAGCCCCGGCCCCTGATAGTATTGAGGCCGTGTAGGCTGGGAGCCTCCGGCCCGCAGTGCTTTCGGGGCCGGCTGCAGGAAGACCCGTCCCCGCCCCAGATATTGAGGCATTTCGGCCCTTTCAGGCCCGTCCGGCCTGTTGGGTAAGGTTTAGGAGTTCGGTCCGTGAGCGACGCCTTGATGCATACCTATGCGCGCGCCGACCTCGCTTTCGAGCGCGGCGAAGGCCCCTATCTCTATACGGCCGACGGGCGACGATTCCTCGATTTCGCGGCGGGCATCGCGGTGAACTCCCTGGGCCACAGCCACCCCCATCTGGTGAAGGCCCTGCAGGAGCAGGGTGCCAAGCTGTGGCACACCTCCAATCTGTACCAGATCCCCGAGGGCCGGCGGCTGGCCGAGCGTCTGGTGGCCAACTCCTTCGCCGACCAGGTGTTCTTCTGCAACTCCGGCGCAGAAGCCATTGAAGGCGCGCTGAAGATCGCGCGCCGCTGCCACTACGCCCAGGGCCATCCGGAAAAGATGCGGGTGATCTCCTGCACCGGCGCCTTCCACGGGCGCACGCTGACCACCCTGTCGGCGGCGGCCAACCCGAAGTACCTGGAAGGCTGCGGCCCGACCTCCGAAGGCTTCGATCAGGTGCCTTTCGGCAACATGAACGAGCTGCGCAACGCCATCCGCCCGGAGACCGGCGCCATCCTGGTCGAGCCGATCCAGGGCGAGGGCGGCATCCGCGCGGCCGACCTGGATTACCTGCGTGCCCTGCGCAACGTCTGCGACGAATACGGCCTGCTGCTGGTGCTGGACGAGATCCAGTGCGGCATGGGCCGTACCGGCAAGCTGTTCGCCTATGAATGGGCGGGCATCGAGCCGGATGTCATGGCCCTGGCCAAGGGCCTGGGCGGTGGCTTCCCGATCGGCGCCATCCTGGCCACCGAGAAGGCGGCCGGCGGCATGGCCCCGGGTGTCCACGGCACCACCTTCGGCGGCAGCCCGCTGGCCATGGCGGTCGCCAACGCCGTGCTGGACGTGATGCTGGCGCCGGACTTCCTGCCCCATGTGCAACGCACCGGCGAGCTGCTGCGCGGCCGCCTGCAAGTTCTGATCGCACGGTTTCCCGATGTGCTGGCGGAGGTCCGCGGCGCCGGGCTGATGATCGGCGTGAAATGCGTCGTCACCAACACCGACCTGGTCGCCAAGCTGCGTGAAGAAGGCCTCCTCACCGTCGGCGCGGCGGAGAACGTCGTCCGCCTGCTGCCGCCTCTTATCATCGAGGAGCGCCAGGTCGACGAAGCGGTGCAGGCCTTCGAGCGCGCCTGCAGTGCCTTTGCGAAAGCAGCCTGACATGACCGGATTGAAGACACGGGCTGGTTCCCAGCCTAAACACTTCCTCGACCTCGACCGTTTCGACACCGCGGCGCTGCGCGGCATGCTGGACGCGGCGGGGCGGATGAAGCGCGGCGAGCCGATCGACGGCGAAGACCGGCCGTTGGCCGGCAAGACCCTGGCGATGATCTTCGAGAAGCCCTCGACCCGCACCCGGGTGTCCTTCGAGGTGGCGGCGAACCAGCTCGGCGGCCATGCGGTGGTGCTGGAGCCGAGCGGCAGCCAGCTTGGCCGTGGCGAGACCGTGGCCGACACTGCGCGGGTGCTGTCGCGCTATGTCGACGCCATCATGATCCGCACCACCAAGGAATCGATCCTGCTGGAAATGGCGGAGTACGCCACGGTGCCGGTGATCAACGGGCTGACCGACGTCACTCATCCCTGCCAGCTGATGGCCGACGTCATGACTTTCGAGGAACACCTCGGCCCCATCGAGGGTAAGGTGGTGACCTGGTCGGGCGACGGCAACAACATGGCGACCTCGTGGATCCACGCGGCGGTACGCTTCAAGTTCGAGCTGCGCCTGGCCTGCCCGGAGATGCTGCGCCCGCCGCAGAAGGTGCTCGACTGGGCGGCGTCGCAGGGCGGCAAGATCGTCGTCTCCAGCGACGTCGACGCCATGATCGCCGATGCCGACGCGGTGGTCACCGATACCTGGGTGTCGATGGGCGACGATGGCGGCGAGACGCGGCACAACCTGCTGCGCTCCTATCAGGTCGACGACCGGCTGATGGCGCTGGCCAAGCCGAACGCCATCTTCATGCACTGCCTGCCGGCCCACCGCGGCGACGAGGTGACGGCCTCGGTCATCGACGGGCCGCAGTCGGTGGTATGGGACGAGGCGGAGAACCGCCTGCATGCGCAAAAGGGCATTCTCGCCTGGTGCCTGTCCTGAACGGGGTGCCTGTCCTGAACCGCATGCCCCTTCTGACGCGCAAGGAAAGCTGATGCCGGAAGGCCGCACCGGCCCGGGCAGCCCGCAGGCTGACCAGGTCCAACCCTTTCTGATCGAATCCTCCGGGATCCGCGGGCGCCTGCTGCGCCTGGAGGATGTCTGCGAGCGGATTCTGGGGCGTCACGCCTATCCCGAACCGGTGGCACGCCTGCTGGCCGAGATGCTGGCGCTCTGTGGCGCCCTGGCCGCCCTCATCAAGTACGAAGGCATCTTCACCCTGCAGGCCAGCGGCGACGGCCCGCTGCGCATGATGGTGGTGGATGTGACCTCCGAGGGGGCGATGCGCGGCTACGCCGGCTTCGACCAGGCGCGCCTGGAGGCGCTGATGGCGGAACAGGACGGCCGGCCGACGGTGTCTCAGCTGTTCGGCAAGGGGCACCTTGCCTTCACCGTCGACCAGAGCGGCTACAGCGAACGCTATCAGGGCATCGTGGCGCTGACCGGCGATACCCTGGCCGACTGCCTGCAGCATTATTTCATGCAGTCGGAACAGCTGCAGAGCGGCATCGTGCTGGCCGCCGGCCGGCGCGGCGACCGCTGGGTCTCCGCCGCTTTGGTGCTGCAGCGCCTGCCCGAGGAAGCGGTCCACGCCATCGAGGACGAGGACGACTGGCGCCGCGCCATGGTGCTGCAGGCCAGCTGCAGCGAGGACGAACTGCTGGACGACTCCCTGGCGTTCAACGACCTGTTGTACCGCCTGTTCCACGAGGAAGGTGTGCGGGTGTTCGATCCGAGCCCGCTGATCGAGGGCTGCCGCTGTTCGCGCGAGAAGCTGGAAAACGTCCTGGCCACCATGCCGCGGGCGGAGATCGAGTACCTGAAGATCAATGGCGCGGTGGAGGTGACCTGCGAGTTCTGTGCCGCGCTCTATCGCTTCGACGACGACGATCTCGACCGCATCTACGCTCTTTCGCTTCGACGACGACGATCTCGACCGCATCTACGCGGATTAGCTAGACAAGGGGCGCCGCCATCGCCCGCCTTGATCCTGCCCGATTCCCTGATTATTCATGTGTTCCGGTCTATAATGCGCCTGCCGGCGGCTTCGGAACCGGTCGCCGGCCGAAGCGTTACCCAGTCGCCGCCCGTCTCCCTTGTCCCCTGGATAGGAAGCCTGCCATGCGTGCACCCCTTCGTCTCGCCGCCGCCGTCACCTTGCTTGCCGGGCTGGCCGGCCTGGCCGCGGCCTGCACCGTCGACGACCCGAGCAACCGCTTCGCCGAGCTGACCTACCAGCATCTGCCCGACATTACCCTGGATGTCGGCGATATCCAGATCGAGCAGGCCTATTCGGCCTCGACCGAGGCGCCCAACGTCGGTCACCGCTTTCCGGTGCAGCCGAAGGACGCGGCGGTGCGCTGGGCGCAGGACCGCCTGGTCGCCAGCGGCGACCGCCTGACCTTCCGCTACGTCGTGCGCGAGGCTGCGGCGGGGGAGACCGAGCTGCCCCAGACCTCCGGCGTCACCGGCCTGCTGACCACCGATCAGTCGGAGCGCTACGAGACCCACATCGTGATCGACATGCAGGTGCTCGACGGCAGGCAGGTTGTGGGCACCGCCAGCGCCGAGGCACGCCGCTCCACTACCGTGGCTGAAGACGTCACCCTCAACGAGCGTGAGCGCGTGTGGTACCGGCTGACCGAGGACACCATGAACGATCTCAACGATCAGCTGGAACAGACCATCAAGAGCGCCTTCTTCCCCTACATCGTGCTGTAAACGGCAAGGCTGGCCGGCGGCGCAAGACGGGCGGGCGGAATGCCGCGATGATCGGTGTGTTCGATTCCGGCCACGGCGGCCTGACCGTGCTGCACGCGCTGACCCGGCGCATGCCGGCGGAAGCCTTCACCTACCTCGGCGATCACGGCAACGCACCCTACGGCCCGCGCCCGGAGGAGGAGATCGTCGCGCTGACCCAGGCCGCGGTGGAGCGCCTCTTCGCCGAAGGCTGCCTGCTCGTGCTGCTGGCCTGCAACACCGCCTCGGCCGTCGCCCTGCGCCGCCTGCAGCAGAACTGGCTGCCCCGGGCGGCACCGGAACGTCGCGTGCTCGGCGTCTTCGTGCCGATGGTGGAGGCGCTGGCCGGGGTTTCCTGGCGCGACGGCACCCGGGTGCCCGGCCGGGTGGCGCCCGACGGCATGGTCGCCGTCTTTGCTACCCAGCGCACCATCCATTCCGGCGCCTACCCCTTCGAGATCGGCCTGCGCGCCCCCCACATGCGCGTCGTCAGCCAGGCCTGCCCGCACCTGGCGGCGGCCATCGAGGCCGACGAGCCTGAAGCGGTGCTGCGGTCCCTGGTCGATGGCTACGTGGCGGAGATGCTGCAGCAGACGGAAGGCCGCGCACCCGATGCCGCGGTGCTGGGCTGCACGCACTATCCCCTGGTGGCGCCGCTGTTCGCCGCCGCGCTGCCCGAGGGCGTGCAGCTGCTCGACCAGCCGACCCTCGTCGCCGACAGCCTGGCCGACTACCTGACGCGGCATGACCGCTTTGCCGCGCAGCCGGGCGAGGCGGGCCATCGCCGCTTCCTCACCTCCGGCGATCCGGCCCGCGTTTCCGCCTTCGCCAGCCGCTTCTTCGGCGCCGACGTCCGCTTCGAGAAGGCGTGATATCCGGGTCGCCGGTAAGACCGCTGAACGATCGCAACAACACCGTTGTCGTCCCGGGGCTTGACCCCGGGACCCATTGGCGTTGCCGGGTGGGACACGTGACGACGATTGTATCCACGGCGCTCGGAGGCGCCGCAAAGCTGCGAGAGAAGACTGCCATGCCGATGAGGCGGCGAGGGGATTGGGTCCCGGCATCAAGTGCCGGGACGACAGGCGGGAAGCGGCTCAGATCGGATTCACAGGGTCGAAGGACCGCCTTCGGCGATTCCATATGACCCTGATCTGCGCTAGGCGCCGGCCGCCCAGTCGCGCAGCTTGAGCAGGAAGGCCTCGCAGGCGGCGACCTGCTCCAGGGCGATCCATTCGTTGGGCTTGTGCGCCTGGTCGATGGAGCCGGGGCCGAACACGACGGTCGCAATCCCCGCCGCCTGGAACAGGCCGCCCTCGGTACCGAAGGAGACCACGCCGGCGGCGGCGTTGGAGCCGCTGAGCCGGCGCACCAGGCTTTCGGCGGCACCCCCGTTCACGCCGCCCTCTTCCGGTGCCAGCGGCAGGACCGTCGCCATGGGTTCGGTCTCGATGCGGGCCTGCGGGGCGAACTCGCGCAGGCCCGGCAGCACCTCGTTCTCTGCGAAGGCCTCGAAGGCGGCGACGATGGCGTCGGTGTCCTCGCTGGGGAGGGGGCGGAACTCCCAGCCGAAGCGGCAGTCCTGCGCCACGATGTTGATGGCTTTGCCGCCCTCGACCAGGCCCAGGTTGAAGGTGGTGTAGGGCGGATCGAAGGGGCTGTCCGCCGGGGCGGCGCGGCGTTTGGCCGCCGCCATCTCGTCCAGGAAGGCGATCAGCCGCCCGGCGGCCAGGATGGCATTGCCGCCGCGGTGCGGCTGGCTGGAATGGGCGGCCTGGCCCGTCACCCGTGTCTCGAAGATGAAGCAGCCCTTGTGGCCGTTGACGATCCGCATGGAGGTCGGCTCGCCGACGATCACCATGTCCGGGCGCGGCAGGTTCGCGGTGATGTCGTCGATCATATGGCCGACGCCGGTGCAGCCGACCTCTTCGTCGAAAGACATCGCGATGTGCAGCGGATGCTTCAGCGGTTGCGCCTGGAACTCCGGCACCAGGGCGATGGCGGCGGCGAGGAACGACTTCATGTCCGAGGTGCCGCGGCCGTAGAGCCTGCCGTCGCGCTCGACGACGGTGAAGGGGTCGCTGTCCCACGATTGGCCGTCGACCGGCACCACGTCGCTGTGGCCGGACAGCACCACGCCGCCGGGCCCTTCGGGGCCGATGCTGGCGAAGAGGTTGGCCTTGGTGCCTTCGGGATTGGTCGTGCGGCGGCAGCGCGCGCCCTGGCCTTCCAGCGTCTCCTGGGCGAAGTCGATGAGGGCCAGATTGGACTTGGCGGAGGTGGTGTCGAAGCCGACCAGGCGGTCGATCATGGTGCGGGTCTGGGGACGGATCTTGCTCATGGGGAAATACTCAGCCGCGCCAGAAGGCGGGCGCCAAAAGGACGAGGACGGTGAAGAGTTCCAAACGGCCGAGCAGCATGCCGAAGCACATCAGCAGCTTGGCGCTGTCGGGCAGCGTGGCGTAGGTGCCGGCCGGGCCGATGACGTCGCCCAGGCCGGGGCCGACGTTGGCGATGGCCGAAGCAGCGCCGGAAACCGCGGTGATGAAGTCCAGCCCGGTCATGCCCAGGCCGACGGCGAGCAGGGCGAAGCAGGCGGCGAAGAGGAAGAAGAAGCTCATCACCGAAGTGGCGACGGGATCGGGAATCGGCTTCTTGTTGTAATAGGGAAAGAACACGCCGTTGGGCTGCATCAGGCGGCGGATCTGCGCGTTCGCGGTCGCGTAGAGCACCTGCAGGCGGAAGATCTTGATGCCGCAGGTGGTCGAGCCGGCGCAGCCGCCGATGAACATCAGCACGAACATGGCCGCCACCACGAAGCTGCCCCAGCGCCCGTAGTCCGCGGTGGCAAAGCCGCTGCCGGTCATCACCGAGATGACGTTGAAGGTGCTGTAGCGCAGCGCGTCGAGCGGTTCCATCAGGTTGGTGCGATAGAGCCACAGCGCGATCAGCAGGATCGACACGGTGAGGATGATCAGGAACCAGCGCACCTGGGCGTCGGCGAAGACGGGCTTCAGGTCGCCGCGGATCACCCGCAGGTACAGCACGAAGGGGATCGAGCCGAGCACCATGATGGCGCTCATCGCCCAATCGATGGCGGCGCTGTTGAAGTGGCCGACCGAGGCATCGTAGGTCGAGAAGCCACCGGTGGCGATGGAGGTCATGGCGTGGGTGATGGCGTCGAATCCCGACATGCCGATCGACCACAGGATGATCACCGCCATGGCGGTCAGGAAGACGTAGATGATGGCGATGCCGCCGGCGATCTGCGCCGCACGCGGCAGCACCTTGTCGGTATCGAAGGCCTCGACGCGGAACATCTGCATGCCGCCGACCTGCAGCATCGGCAGGATGGCGACGGCCATGACGATGATGCCGATGCCGCCCAGCCATTGCAGGATGGCGCGCCACAGCAGGATTCCCGGTGGCGCGAAGTCCAGGCCGACGATCACCGTGGCGCCGGTGGTGGTGACGCCCGACATCGATTCGAAGAACGCGTCGACGGCGTCCAGCTCCAGCTCGGAGAATTGAAACGGCAGGGCGCCGAAGAAGGCGATGACGAACCACGCCAGGTTGGTCATCAGGAAGGCCTGGCGCAGCGAGCAGCTGCCCAGGCTCGCCCGCGTGGTCAGCATCATCGAAACGCCGACGAACAGAGTCACGAAGGCGGCGGCGGAGAACACCTGCCAGTCGGGATGGCCGACGGCAATGTCGACGGCGGCGGGAATAACCATCGCGACGGCCAGGATCGACAGCAGGATGCCGAGGACGAAGATGATGGGACGAAGTTCGATCATCGTCGCGTCTCAGGCCCGGCCGCTTGGAGTCGAGCCACTTGGATTCGGGACGCTTGTATTCGGGCCGCCTGGCTTCGGCTCGTGCTTATCATGATCCCCCGACGCATGAAACAACAACGGCCGTTCAGCCGCCGTCGTGGCCCAGGCTCGCGGGCGTGCCGACCAGCGACAGGAACTCCCGCCGCGTGGAGGCATTGGTGCGGAACATGCCGAGCATGCGGCTGGTCACCATCGAGGTGCCGGGTTTGTGGACGCCGCGCGTGGTCATGCAGTGGTGCGTCGCCTCGATGACTACGGCGACGCCCTTGGGGTTCAGCACCTCGTTGATGGTGTTGGCGATCTGCGCGGTCATCTTTTCCTGGATCTGCAGGCGCCGGGCATAAGCCTCGACGACGCGCGCCAGCTTGGAGATGCCGACGACGCGGTTGTCCGGCATGTAGGCGACATGGGCCCGGCCGATGATCGGCGCCATGTGGTGATCGCAGTGGCTTTCGAAGCGGATGTCGCGCAGCAGCACCATCTCGTCATAGCCCTCGACCTCTTCGAAGGTGCGCTCCAGCAGGTCCAGCGGATCGACGGCGTAGCCCTCGAAGAACTCGGAGTAGGCCTTCACCACGCGGTCCGGCGTGCCGAGCAGGCCCTCGCGCGTCGGGTCGTCGCCGGCCCAGCGCAGCAGGGTTTCCACCGCGCGCAGCGCTTCGTCGCGCGACGGCCGTTCTAGGTTCTGCAGGGTCTGAATTTTCTGGCTGCTGGTCACGCTGGGCCGGCCCTTCCTGATGGTCCGCAAAATAGGCCGCTTGTCCCGCTTCCGGGTCCGGGCCCCGATCTTCCCCCAATTTCCACCCGCTGTTTTCCGGGGGTGGGTCCGGCTAGTTCAGTTGCACGGGCTGATGAGGGCTGTCCAGGGAAAAGGCCGGAATCTCGACATCGAAGCGCCGCCCGGCGGTGCTTTCCATCTCGTAGGTGCCGACCATGATGCCCGACGGCGTGCTCAGGGGCGTGCCGCTGGTGTATTCGAAGCTTTCGCCGGGCTCCAGCGTCGGCTGCTCGCCGACCACGCCGGCCCCGTGGACTTCCTGCACGCGACCCATGGAATCGGTGATCTGCCAATGGCGGTTCAACAACTGGACCGTTTCGCCGCCGGTGTTCTCGATCCGCACCTGATAGGCCCAGACGTAGTGGCTGTCGGTGGGAGAGGACTGTTCTTCCAGATAGATCGGTTTCACCGTCACACTGATAGAGTCCGTCGTCGCCCTGTACATGGCCTTCGTCATCCTTTATCGGCCGGCCCCTGAGATTGGCAGGGGGCTGGCGGGGCGCTTTCCATCGCCAGTCTACGCCTTGCCGGGCCGACAAGAAAGGCCTCCGATAAGCGCCGTCTGGTCGTGTAATGCCGGTGCGCTGGGGGGCTCTGGGGTGGCCGCCCGGGCGGGGGCCGCGGCGGGCCGGCCGCGCGCCCAGGATGCGCCCGTCGGCGTCGAGCTGCAGGCGCGGGCCGCCGGCAGCGGCAGCGTCCTGCGGGGCGTGGG
>JBHJIR010000039.1:0-19165 GCA_050043265.1 Kiloniellaceae bacterium | reverse complement strand
CGCCGGCCTGACCTTCGTCGGCTGGCAGCAGCCGATCGCCTGCGGCGGCGTCGCCATCTTCCCCGGCGACCTCATCATCGCCGACCGCGACGGCGCCGTGGTGGTGCCGCAGGATCTCATCGTCGAGGTTGCCGAACTGGGCCTTGAGCAGGAGCGCCTGGAAGGCTGGATCATGAAGGAGGTCGAAAGGGGCGCCAAGCTGCCCGGCCTCTACCCGATCAACGACGAAAACCGGGCACGCTACGAAGCGGAAATGAAGAAGGGCGGCTGAACCGCCCCCGCCTATCCCCTGCCGGCCCACGATTTTGAAATTTTCCCGAGCGAGGGTATCCTTCTTCGAACGCATGCTGCGCTTCGGCGGCCATCGTCCTCACATTGGACAGAGCCACCCGTAGCCTGAAAGCTCCCGCAAAAGCAGTCCCGGAGTGACCGAAATGGTACATGAGGACGCATGGCGATGACGGGGCCCCCGACTCTTGAACGGCCCCAACCCCCCGCAGGATCCAGCCCCCACGACCTCACCCGGTGGCTGAGCCGGCCGCTGCGCCTGGCCCTGCGCAGCACCTTCAGCAGGTACAAAGACACCCCGCTGACCTATGAGGTCGTGTTCTCCGACGGCAGCGTGTACCGGAACCGCGCCGGAGAGCCCGCGCTCTCGATCCGGTTCAAGACCGTCGGGGCCGAACTGCGGACGGCTTTGTTCACCGACATGGGCCTGCTGGACGCCTACTTCGACCAGACCGTCGACATCCACGGCGACATCGCGGGATTGGTGAAACTGGATGCCCAGGGGGACGCGACCCTGGCGGCCAAGAACTCCGGCGGGCCGCACGCCAATCCGCTCAACCGATGGCGCAACTGGTGGCACAAGCAGCGTCACGATGCGCGCACCGCGGCACAGGCAAAGGCCAACGCCGAAGCGCACTACGACTTGCCGAACGAATTCTTCGAAATCGTGCTGGGGTCGACCTACGGCTACACCTGTGCGTACTGGGGGCCGGACACCCGGACCCTGGATCAGGCCCAGCACGACAAGTACGACCACATCTGCAAGAAGCTGGCGCTGGAGCCCGGATGCCGGCTGGTCGAGGTCGGGTCCGGTTGGGGTTACCTCTCCCTGCTCGCCGCAAAGACCTATGGCGCGGTCGTCGACAACTACGGGCTGGTCCGGTCGCAAAACGACTACATGCAGCGCATGATCGATGCGCAGGGGCTTGGCGACAGCGTCCATATCCTGGAGCGGGATCACCGCGAACTGGGCACCGACGGCCGGCAATACGACCGCTACGTCTCGGTCGGCGTCTACGAACATGCCCAGGAGAAATACCTCGGCGATTGGATCGAGAGCATCGCGCGCGGCCTGAAAGAAGGCGGCATCGGCGTTCTCCATTTCATTGGCCATCAGCAGAAACGGGAAACCAACTACTTCATCCGGCGGCACGTCTTCCCCGGCTGCTACGTGCCCGGGCTCGAAGAGACGGTCGACCTCATGTCCAACCACGGCCTGGAGGTGCTTCATATCGAGAACCTGCGGCGTCACTACGCCCTCACCCTGGACTGCTGGGCGGCGAACTTCGCTTCGGGCTGGCAGAAGATCCGGTCCCTCGATCCGCAGCGTTTCGATGAGGGGTTCAGGCGGCGCTGGGATGCCTACTTCAGGCTCTGCGCCGAAGGATTCCGTACCCCGAACAACCTGCAGCGCCTCTATCAGATCACCTTCAGCAAGGGCAACACGCCGACGTATCCGATGAGGAACGACTTCATCTATCGGGCAGCCCACCAACGCGGAGCGCGCTCCGAGCAGTAAAACGGCCGCGCAACGGGGCTTTGCCGCCGGATTGCAGCCCCCCGTCGCTGCCATGGCGGAACCCAAAGACTGTCGGGGCGTTTGCGGAGGTGCACGGGCGGTGGGTAGCCGCTAGGCTCGCTCAAGCCGTTCCTGCCCGTCCTCGCGATACCGCCACAGCCGCCACGGAACCGAACCATGAAAATCTTCGAATGCCAGAACTGCGGCCAGTTGCTGTATTTCGAGAATACACACTGCGAGCGCTGCGGCCATCTGCTGGGCTATCTGGCCGACCAGGCGACACTGAGCGCGGTGACGGCGACCGGCAACGACACCTGGAACGCCCTGGCGGCCCCCGGCGCCCTGTTTCGCTTCTGCGCCAATTCCAATCACGACGCCTGCAACTGGCTGGTTCCGGCGGATAGCGGCGATGCCTTCTGCCGCGCCTGCCGGCTCAACCGGACGATCCCGGACCTCGATACCGACGACAACCGGCTGCTGTGGCAGCGCATGGAAGGCGGCAAGCACCGGCTGGTCTACGCCTTGCTGCGCCTCGGCCTGCCGGTGATCAGCAAGCACGACGACGCCGAAAGAGGCCTCGCCTTCGACATCCTGTCGGATGCCGGCACCGCGTTCCAGGAAGGCCCGCAGGTGATGACCGGCCACGCCGAAGGGCTGATCACCATCAACCTGGCCGAAGCCGACGACGTCGAGCGCGAGCGCCACCGCCGCGACATGGCGGAAACCTACCGCACCATCCTGGGGCACTTCCGCCACGAGAGCGGCCATCACTATTGGGAAAGACTGGTGCGCGGCGGTGTGTGGCACGAGAACTACCGCGCGATGTTCGGTGACGAGCGGCGCGACTATGGCGACGCCCTCGCGGCGCACTACGCCAACGGCCCGGCACCCGACTGGCAGGACCACTTCGTCAGCAGCTACGCCAGTTCCCATCCCTGGGAGGACTTCGCCGAGACCTGGGCCCACTACCTGCACATCGTGGACACCCTGGAGACGGCCGAGGCCTTCGGGCTGGGCATCCATGCCAATGCCGGAAAACCGGCGCCGCTGGCGATGGAGATCGGCTTCGACCCCTATCGCCACGACGACTTCAATGCGCTGATAGACGCTTGGCTGCCGCTGACCTCAGCGGTCAACTGCCTGAACCACAGCATGGGCCAGCCCGATCTCTATCCCTTCGTCCTGGCGCCCGAGGTCGTGGGGAAGCTGCGCTTCGTCCACGGACTCATTCACCAGACCAACAAACAGAGCAGCGGCTAGCCGCCCGCGGCCCGCGGCCCGCCGCTAGAACTGGGCTGCGAGCTTTTCCATGCAGGCGCTGGCAACGGCGCGGTTCGGATCGCTCGATCCGGGCATGGTGGCCCAGCCGGCCTGCATGAGCATGTCGCTGCGCTTGTAGTTGCTGGCCGCTTCAATCTGGGCCAGCGTCTGGGTCAGCTGCGGATCCTGCTTGGACTGCTCGAGGCAGATCGGCACCAGGGCGGCGACGACTTCATTGCGCGCCACCTCGGAAGCCATCTTGTCCGCCGTGCCGCCGGTTACCCAGCCGCCCCAGGAAAATCCGACAATCGCCAGGGCGACGGCACCGGCTGCGGCGCCATAAAGTGCGGGTTTGAGCCATTCGGGAGCATTCATGTACTGGTCCTCCACTTAGGGAAAAACCGCTTCTCCCTTTATGTAAATCACTATACATAAAAAATAATAATGCCGCAGCACGATAATATAAATAATTTATTTATTTCTATTATTATGACCGCATGCGGTTGATTTAACCCGGTTTATTACTTTGATCCCTGAATTTATTTTCCGCAATCGTAGCTTCCCGGGATCAGGGGTAGTTCCGGGGCACGGGCGCCTTGGAGGTCCGCACCGGACGGTTCGAGCGCGGCAGCTTCGCCGGGGCCGGTTTGGCGCCGCACTTCGGGCACAGGACGACCGCCTTTTTCATGTCGTAGTACTTGCACTCACATTCCGGGCAGAGGTGCTTCAGCCCGCGGTCGATGGTAGTGGTCATGATGTCTAATCCTCGTTCGATGGAAGTCTGCTGCCGGCGTGCGGAATGCCCGGCCGGCCATGTATTCGTGGTGTGCTACCCAAGACCCGAAGGGGGCGCGGGAACGGCCGCTAGCGCCGCCCGCTGGACGTCCCGGCGCGCACCGGAATGCCGCTGCGCCAAGTGCTGGAGCTTTTGCAGCGCGCGCAGATCCGCTCGCCGGCCCATTGGCTGTCGAAGTTCTCCTGGCAGCGCAGGCATTGGCGCTGCTTGGGATCGTCGGAGTTTAGGCCCTCGTCCGGCGTATCGCCGGCCGGGGCACAGGGCGGGGCATAGGGGGTCGCGGTATCGGTCATGGCTGTTCCTTTGCCCGCTCGCACAACCGGCTGAGGTCGTCGAGGGTCTGGGCAATAAGCTCCTTGCGGTGGGGATCCTGGGCCTCCGCCGTGGCGGACAGGATCTGAATCAGGTACTGCGCCTTGGCGGCGGCTTCAGGCCAGCTCTCCGCCGGCGTCGCGAGTACCTTTTCGAGTTCTTCCTGGCGCTCGCGCAACGCTTCCTGGTCGATCTGGAACTCATAGAGCCGCTGACGGCGGACTTCGGTCGCCTTCAGCGAAGCGATGCCGCGATGGGCATCCAGGTCGACCGGGGTTTCCGTCATGCGCTCTCGGCTTTCCTCTGGCGGGGCCGGCGGGTTGCGCCGCTCAAGGCAGCACGCAGCGGTCCAGCTGCCTCTCATAGGGTCGGTCGCATTCCCAATCGGTGCCGGAATAATCCAGATGGGCGTTTTTCGGCATGTCCATGGCGACGCAGTCGTCGCTGGTGGGCCGATAGCCGCGCTCGCATTCCCAGCCCGAGCCGTAGTTTGATTCGGTGAGATACCCGTTGCTGGGAACCTTGATCTCGACGCAGGTCTCGTCGATCTGGCGGTACCCGCGCCGGCAATCCCAGCGCACGCCCGAGGCGTTCAGATAGGCATTGTCCGGCACCACGACGGCGATGCAGGTCTCCTTGACCTCGCGGAAGCCCCGCTGGCACTCCCAGCCGCGCCCGTAGGACGTCCGGGTCGCAAAGGCATTGGCCGGGATCACGATGGCGACGCAAGCGCCGCCGGCTTCCTGGAAGCCGCGATCGCACTGCCAGCCGCTGCCAAAGCGACTGGCGCTGGCATTCGCCGGCACCTCGCCGCTCTGCGCCGCGGCGGGCCCGACCAGTGGTGCGGCGGTCACGAAAATGGCCAGAAAGACAGCAAGAAAGACGGTTGGGAAAACGGTCGAAAAACCGAGAAGAACCAGGCCAAGCTTGGCACGCTCGCTTCGCACTTTCCCCATCGGGTGGTTCCTTTTCTGGGTCCTGGCTTCCCGGCGGGTCTCCCCGCGGGCATCCGGGCGGGTTTCGGGCATCCGGACGGATCTTCCGGCGCGTTTTCGGCAGCGCCGCCGGCTGCCTGCACCCACCCCGCGCCATTGTCCGGCCCGGCCGCTCCCGCCGCATCGGCAAGCGCCCCGGCGGGCCGCGCCATCGGTGTTAGCTGGACGTGAGCACGGCTTTGCGCCGACAGATCAACGACGGCGATCTGCCGACTACGAATATATGGGACAGGAACAAGTATTTTACAACGCTGGAGGGGATTTTTCTAGAGAAATACCAGAAAGCGGCGCCTCAATATATACAGTATTCAGCGTTCTATTTCGTCTTGCAAAATAGAATAGAATCGTTTTTCCACCGCGAATACAAAGAATCCGCACCGCCGCCCCGGTGCAGGGTGCCGCGGCGACGCCCCCGGCACGCCCCTGCCCGCCCCCGGCGTGAGGCAAATCCGCTTTGCCACCTGTTGAGCCGAGCCTGGCCCGGCCATCGGCCCCCAGCCGCCGCGCCCCGGGCCATACCCTTGTTCCGATGTAATAATTTGTATTTTTCGGCACCGCGTGAGCGATCTGGACATGCGGACGGCAAGATCACCGTCGCGCGTATCGGATTGACTTCTTCAGGATAGGCTTTAAATATCCCACATACGCGACGCATATGTTGGATGCTACCTAATACACCGGTACGCCGACTGCCTTAGTTATCCACTGACATTGTGAGCGTTTACCTGCCACGCCTTCGCACGAGGCGACGCGCGGCATTCAGACTCCCCCGTTAGAGGAATACGACTATGGCTACTGGTACCGTTAAATGGTTCGATGCGACGAAGGGCTTCGGCTTCATCGAGCCCGAGGATGGCTCGCGCGACGCATTCGTTCACATCTCGAGCGTTGAGCGCGCCGGCCTCAGCACGCTGCGCGAGGGCCAGAAGGTCTCCTACGAGCTTCAGCCCGGCAAGAACGGCAAGGCTTCCGCCGAGAACCTCGCCGTCATCGACTAATCAGTTACGACACCGCCCCCAACCCAGGTTGGGGGCGGTCGCCGTTTGCTCCCCCTGTCGGGGGCGACACGGCCTGCAACGACCGCCGGAGAATCCCGCGCCCTGCGCCGGATCGCAACGCCGGATGACCTGTGACAGCGTTGCAGACAATGCCCGGCCTCCATGCCGCGCCAGCAACGCCTGCGACCTTGCACGACCCGCTTGCGCACAACGAGATTGCGCACAACCAGCCTGCGCGTACGAACAGCCTGCGGAAGCGCCCGCCCTGTCGCGGCACAACAGGCTCCGCCCCGTTTGCGTCCAAGCGAAACAAAGGAATACTGCGATGTGGAAGTCGAACCGATCACGGGCTGAGCAGCAGTTTGCCGCAGGTCAGAAGAAAGACGAAACGACGATCAAGCAGAAGGAAAAGACCCAGCGCGAGCGCGAAGAGCGCATGATGCGCCTGCGCGATCTGCGCCTGGCCAAGGAAGCCGCCGATCAGGCCGCCACCGGCCAGCCCGAGGCCGCCGCAGCGCCCGCGGTCCCTGAAGCTGAAGGTGAAGCGGACACCGACGCCGGGCCAACCGCCGCCGCCGATGAGAGCGCCGAAGAGGCTTCTTCGCGGCTGCCCAAGGTCCATCCCCACCAGTCCTAGGCACCTCCCCACCGCCCTGGACACCGCGGCGCCGCCGCGGCGACCCTGCGCCGCCTCGATCCCCGGGGCCGCGCCTTACGCCATTCTACCCCCTTGCCTGCCTAGGCATCTCTGCCTAGGCTTTCCCCATGGCTTTGGGAAAACTGCTCCCCGTCTACCGCATCCGCTGCGGCAGGCTGACAGACGCGGCTGGGCTGCACGCCGTGCACGAGCGGGCCGTGCGCGTGCTCGGCCGGCGGGTCTATACGCATACCCAGATCGAAAGCTGGATCCACGGCAACCGGCCTGAGCACTATGTCGAGGCCATGCGCGACGAGGGCGAAACCGTCGAGGTCGCGGTCGCGCGCCTGCGCGGCATTATCGGCTTCTGCACCCACAAAGAACATGAGGTCCGCAGCCTCTACATCGACCCCGACTGGTCGCGCCTGGGCGTCGGCAGCGTCTTGCTGCAGCGGGCCGAGGCGATGATCGCCGCCGCCGGCTATGACAAGGTGACGATCGGCGCCAGCCTGGCGGGCCTGCCGTTTTACGAACAGCGGGGCTACAGGGTGGTGAAACACCGCCACTGGCGCACCCGGGGCGGCCTGATGATCCCGGCCGCGGACATGGAAAAGCCGGTCAGTGCCGAGGCCGGCATCCTCGGGCGGTATCGCCGCCGGGCCGGGCGGAACGGCTGACACCCACCGACCACCGCCAATCCCCAACCACCAGACCCGACGATCCGAGAGGATGAACCCAGAGGACTCCCCGCGGGCTCAGATCGGCTGCAGGGTCGGGCCGCTGTGGCAGAGGGTTTCCTCGATCGCCGTCAGGAAGCCCTGTCCCACCGTCGATTCCGGATCCATCTCCCGCACAATGCGGCGGAACACGGTGCTGCCTTCCGGGAAGCGGCGCATCTGGGCCACGGTCTCGCGCGCCAGGCGCTCGCCCAGCGGCCAGTCGTCCTGGAACACACCGCTGTCGGCCGGCACGTTCCAATAGGACCAGGCACCGTCGGCGTTCTTGCTGACGGTCGGGAACTTCAACCATTCCTCGTCCCACCACGCCGAAGCGCGCGCGGCCTCGCGGACGGCTTCATCGGCCTCCCGGCGATAAGCCTCCAGGTCGAAGACGTTCTTCTCTGCAGCCATCATGGGTGCTCCCTTCATCGAAGCCTGAAGCAGGTTAAACCGAAAAATACTTGGCCTGCGGATGATGCAGGACAATTGCCGAGGTCGACTGCTCGGGATGCAGCTGGTACTCGTCCGACAGTTCGACGCCGATCTCCGAGGCCTTCAGCAGGCGCAGCAGCTGGTCCTGATCCTCCAGCTTCGGGCAGGCCGGATAGCCAAAGGAATAGCGCGAGCCACGGTAGCCCTGACTCAACATTTCATCCATGTCGCGGGCGTCCTCATGGCCGAAGCCGAGCTCGCCACGGATCCGCTTATGGACGTATTCGGCCAGCGCCTCCGCCATCTCGACACCCAGGCCGTGCAGGTAAAGATAATCCTGGTAGCGGTCGTCCTTGAACCACTCGCGCGCCACGTCGGAGGCGTGCTGGCCCATGGTGACGATCTGCAGGCCGAGCACGTCGCGCTCGCCCGAGGCAATGTCGCGCAGGAAGTCGGCGATACAGAGGCCGCCGGCACGCGCCTGGCGCGGCAGCGTGAAGCGCCCGACCTCGCGGTCCTGCTCCTGGGGGTCGAACAGAATGACGTCGTTGCCTTCCGCGTTGGCCGGCCAGTAGCCATAAACCGCCTGGGGCACCAGGATGTCCTGCTGCTTGCAGACGTCGAGCATGCGCTTCAACGTCGGTCGGAGTTCCTTGCGCGCCCAGGCCATGTATTCCTCCAGGGAGCGGCCCGACTTCCGGAAGCCCCACTGGAACTGGTAAAGCATGCGCTCGTTGAGGAACGGCACCAGGGCGTCCAGCGGCACCCGCGCCAGCACCCGCGGGCCCCAGAACGGCGGCTCCGGAATGATCACGCCGGCCGACAACTCGTCGCGGCGCAGGCGGGTCTCCTCGACGTCCACCGGGCGCTGGTCGGCACGGGTCGCCTCGCCGAGCACACGTTTGCCGGTGGCGCGCGGCGGGCGGGCCTGGCGCTTCTCCTGGCGCTCGCTGACCATGGCGCCGAAATCGCCGCTGACCACCTTGTCCATCAGCGACAGGCCGTCGAAGGCGTCGCGGGCATAGGCCACCTGGCCGCTGCTGTAGGCCGCCGCGCAGTCGGTCTCGACATAGTTGCGGGTCAGCGCGGCGCCGCCCAGCATCACCGGTACCTTCACGTTGTCACGGCTCATGCGCTCCAGGTTCTCGCGCATCACCACGGTCGACTTCACCAGCAGGCCGGACATGCCGACGGCATCGGCGCCGTGTTCGATCACCGCCGCCAGGATGTTGTCGATCGGCTGCTTGATGCCCAGGTTGACCACCTTGTAGCCGTTGTTGGTGAGGATGATGTCGACCAGGTTCTTGCCGATGTCGTGCACGTCACCCTTCACCGTGGCCAGCACGATGATGCCCTTCTCCTGGCCCTCGACCTTTTCCATGTGGGGCTCCAGAAAGCGCACCGCCGCCTTCATGGTCTCGGCCGACTGCAGCACGAAGGGCAGCTGCATCTTGCCGGCGCCGAACAGCTCGCCCACCACCTTCATGCCGGCCAGCAGGTGGATGTTGATGATGTCCAGCGGCGGATGCTGGGTCATCGCTTCATTGAGGTCCTCCTCCAGGCCCTGGCGGTCGCCGTCGACGATGCGGTCCTTCAGCCGGGTCTCCACGTCCTCGGCCCGGGCGCGCTTCTCGGTGGTCGACGCCGTGCGTCCCTCGAACAGTTTCATGAAAGCGTGCAGCGGGTCATAGCCCTGCTCACGCCGGTCGAAGATGAGGTCCTCTGCGACCTTGACCTCTTCCTCCGGGATTTTGTGCAGCGGCATGATCTTGCTGACGTGCACGATGGCGCCCGTCAGGCCACGCTTGATGGCGTGGTCCAGGTAGACCGAATTCAGCACATGGCGCGCCGCCGCGTTCAACCCGAAGGAAATGTTGGAGAGGCCGAGCAGGATCTGGCAGTCCGGCAGTTCGCGGGCGATCGCCTCGATGGCTTCCAGGGTCCACAGACCCAGCTTGCGGTCGTCCTCGTTGCCGGTGCAGATGGTGAAGGTCAGCGGGTCGATCATCAGGTCGCTGGCCGGCAGGCCGTGCTTCACGCAGGCGAAGTCGTGCAGCCGCTTGGCGACCTCGACCTTGCGCTCGGCGCTCTTGGCCATGCCCTCCTCGTCGATGGTGAGGGCGATGACCGCCGAGCCGAAGCGCCGGGCCAGTTCCAGGCGGTGCGTGGCCGCTTCCTCGCCATCCTCGAAGTTGACCGAGTTCAGGATCGGCTTGCCGCCGTACAGCTTCATCGCCGCTTCCAGCACCGGCAACTCGGTGGAGTCGAACACCAGCGGCGCCGTGACGGACCCGCGCATGCGGGTGACCACCTCGGTCATCTCGGCGATCTCGTCGCGGCCGACGAAGGCGGTGCAGACGTCGATGGCGTGGGAGCCTTCCTTGGCCTGGTCGACGGCCATGGCGACGCAGCCGTCCCAGTCGCCGGTCTCCTGCAGCTCGCGGAATTTCTTGGAGCCGTTGGCATTGCAGCGTTCGCCGATGGAGAGGTAGGCGTTCTCCTGGCGCAGGCCGACCTGGCTGTACAGCGAGGCCACCGAAGGCATCCAGAAGGACTGGCGCTGCTTGGGTGCCGGGCGTAGTTTTCCGGCGTCGCCCGCGCGCTTGCGCAGCATGGCGTCCAGCGCGGCGATGTGTTCCGGCGTGGTGCCGCAGCAGCCGCCGATGATGTTGAGGCCGTCCTCCTCCAGGAAGCGGTCGAGCCAGCCCGCCAGCTCCTGCGGGCTCAGCGGGTAACGGGTCTGGCCGTCGACCAGTTCGGGCAGGCCCGCGTTGGGCTGCACCGAGAGGAAGCCCGGCCAGTTCTCCGCCAGCCATTCCATATGCGCCGCCATCTCCTGCGGGCCGGTGGCGCAGTTCAGCCCCATCACCGGCACGTCCAGCGCCTTCAGCACCGTCGCCGCCGCGGCGATATCGGCACCGACCAGCAGGGTGCCGGTGGTCTCCACCGTGACCTGAACCATGATCGGCAGGTCGCCCACAGAACCTGAACGAGCCGCCGCGGCGCGGGCCTGCTTGGCGCCGTTCACCGCGGCCTTCACCTGCAGGGTGTCCTGGCAGGTCTCGATGAGGACGGCATCGCCGCCACCGGCGATCAGCCCGTCGCACTGGACCTTGAAGGCGGCTTCCAGGGAGTCGTAGTCGATGTGGCCGAGCGACGGCAGCCGGGTGCCCGGTCCGACGGAACCCACGACGAATCGCTCGCGCCCGTCGGCGGCGAACCGCTCGGCTGCCTCGCGGGCGATCTCGGCGGCGCGCTTGTTGATCTCCTCGGCGCGCTCGCTGAGGCCGAACTCGCCCAGGGTCACGGGCGAGCCGCCGAAGGTATTGGTCTCCACCATGTCGGCGCCGGCCTCGAAATAGCCGCGGTGGATTTCACGCACGATGTCCGGGCGCGAGAGGTTCAGCACCTCGGTGCAGTTCTCCTGGTCCCAGTAGTCCTCCAGGGTGAGGTCCATGGCCTGAACGCGGCTGCCCATGCCGCCGTCGCACAACAAGACTTCGTCGGAAAGTTTATCCAGAAAACGACTCACGAAAGGCCTCCGGCCAACAACTTGGGTTCTTCGATATCGACAAGACGGGCACGCGTGTCGTTGCGCAGCAGGCGGCAGACCGCCGCCGTCAGGTCGGCCCGGTTCAGGGTGTAGATGTGGAAGTCGTCGACGCCGCGCGCGGCCAGATAGCGGCACAGTTCGACCGCGACGGAGACCGCCACCGGGTAGCGCACCTCGGTGTCGTCCTCCAGGTCGCTGTAGAGGTCGATCATCCACTGCGGCATGGCGGCCTTGCAGCTCTCGGCCATCTGGCGCGTGCGCGAGAAGTTCACGATGGGCAGGATGCCGGGGATGATCGGCGCCGTGATTCCCGCCGCCCGCGCCCTGTCAACGAAGCGCAGGTAGTCGTCGGGATTGAAGAAGAACTGGGTGATCGCCCGGCTGGCGCCGGCAGCGATCTTACGCTTCAGGTTGTCGAGGTCGGCGGCGGCGCTACGCGCCTCCGGATGCACTTCGGGATAGGCCGACACCGAAATGTCGAAGTCGGCGACCCGCTTCAAGCCCGCCACCAGGTCGGCGCCGTAGGCATAACCCTCCGGGTGCGGTACGTAGCCGTTACTGCCCTGGGGCGCATCGCCGCGCAGGGCGACGATGCGGCGCACGCCGGCGTCCCAGTATTGCCGGGCGACGGCGTCGATCTGCGCCCGGCTGGCGCCGACGCAGGTCAGGTGCGCGGCCGGTTCCAGGTCGGTCTCGCGGCGCAGCCAGTCAACCGCCTTGAAGGTGCGCTCCTGGGTGGTGCCGCCGGCGCCGTAGGTCACTGAGACGAAGTCCGGCGCCAGCGCGGCGAGCTTCGTTGCGGCGTCGCGGAAGCGGTCCTCGGCGGCCGGCGTGGCCGGCGGAAAGAACTCGAAGGAAAAGCGCGGCACGGCTGTTTCTCCCTTGGGGGTCCGGGATAAGACGGGGGAAGTCACGGGGGATGTTCGGATGGTGTCGGCCAAGGCTCGTTATCTCCTCATGCCGCCTGGGAGCGGCCGCCGGCCAGCGGCTGGCGCGCTGTCCAGATGCAGATGGTCAGGGCCTTGCCCTTCAGGCAGCGGCTGGCTTCCGGTTTCAGCCCGGCGGCCTGCAGCCAGTCGGCGATCTTGTCGTCCTCGAAGCCCAGCCAGCGGTGCTCGTGCTCGCTGCGCAGGTAGTCGAGGTCATGGGCCTGGAAATCGACGATGAAGAGGCGGCCGCCGGGACGCAGGACCCGCGCGGCCTCCTGGATCGCCTTGGCAGGCCGTTCGGCGTAGTGCAGAACCTGATGGATGGTCACCGCATCGAAGCTGGCATCGCCCAGCGGCAGGTGGTTCATGTCGCCCTTGCGCACCGCGCAGTTGCGCAGGCGGGCGCGTTCCAGTTTGGAGCGCGCCATCAGCAGCATGTCCGTCGACAGGTCCACGCCGACGGCATGGCCGACCTTGTCGGAGAGGATCTCGAGGATGCGACCGGTGCCGGTGCCGATATCGAGCAGGTCGCCGACCGCCTCGGCGGCGATCAGGCTGGCGAGCTGGCGCTCGACCTCGTCGTCATGAACGTAGAGTGCCCGCAGCTCGTCCCATTGATCGGCCACCTGGCGGAAGTAATCTTCCGCGCGCTGGGCGCGTTCGCCCATCAGTTCGTCAAGGCGCTGCAGATCGCGCAGTACCGTCGGATCGTCCGCCGGCAGAGCATCGACCAGGGTCTGTGCCAGGGCTGCCGCGGCCCCTTCGTGGGCAAGGCGGAAATAGACCCAGCTGCCCTCCCTGTTGCGGTCCAGCAGGCCGGCTTCGGCCAGCAGCTTCAGATGACGCGACAACCGCGGCTGGCTCTGGCCCAGGATGTGAACCAGATCGGATACCGTCAGTTCGGCGTGGGCGCAGAGCACCAGCAACCGAAGCCGGGTCGGCTCGGCGGCTGCTTTCATGGCGGACAACAGACTGTCCATGGATGCCCTCCTGCGGAAACGCTTCATCGGATCAAGATGCTATAATAAGGATATAAAGATATCGTTATGTCAAGGGCGGAAATGGCTGCCGGCCCCGATCTAACGGACCGCGGAACGAAGGCGTTAACGCTGGACCGCCGCGGAATACCACCAATCCCTTACATTGGTGGCGGGGGCTCTTAATTATGATTCGCTTAAGTCACCCGGAGGTATGATTCCGCATGGTCCAGGCCCTGCACCCGCAGTCACGTCCCCGTATCGGCCTCGCCCTCGGCAGTGGGGTGGCCCGCGGTTGGGCGCACCTGGGGGTCATCCGGGCCCTCGCCCGCCATGGTATCGAGCCCGACGTCATCGTCGGCACGTCGATCGGCGCGGTGGTCGGCGGTGTGCATCTGGCCGGCAGGGCCGATGCCCTGGAGGATTGGGCGCGCGCGCTGACCAAGGTGCGCATGATCTCCTACATGGACTTTCGGGTGCGCAACGGCGGCATGATCGGCGGCCGCCATCTGGTCGAGGCCCTGCGTCAGAACATCGGCGACATCAAGATCGAGGATCTCGCCACCCCCTTCATCGCGGTCGCCACCGACCTGGTCACCGGCCACGAGGTCTGGCTGCGCGACGGCGACCTCGTCGAAGCCATGCGCACTTCCTTCTCGCTGCCCGGCGTGTTCGAACCGATGAAACATCACGACCGCTGGCTGGTCGACGGCGCCCTGGTCAACCCGGTGCCGGTATCGGTGTGCCGGGCGCTCGGCGCCCAGATGACCATCGCGGTGAATCTGAACGCCGACATCCTCGGCAAGGAACGCCGCGCCGGCGCCATCGTCCCGACCGTCGCCGGCTTCGACCTGTTGAACGAATTGAACGAGCATGAGGAGGAAGCCAAGCGGTCGCGCATCGGGACCCTGGCCAAACGCATCTTCCGGCGCGAGCCGACTCATCCCTCGATGTTCGGGGTGATGATCTCCTCCCTCGGCATCGTCCAGGACCGCATCTCGCGATCGCGGCTGGCCGGCGAGCCGCCCGACGTTCACATCACCCCGCGGCTCGGCGCCGTCGGCCTGTTCGAATTCGACCGTGCCGAGGAGATCATTGCCGAGGGCGAGGCCGCCGTCGAACGGGTGCTGCCCGATCTCCACGACGCCATTTCGATCTTCGCCCGCGAGACCCGCCCCAGCGACGACTGACCCGCGGCCGGCAGCCCCGACGGCTTGCCCGTACAGCCCACCGGACAGCCCACCAGAGCGCCCAAAAGAAGACGGCGACCCCCAAGCCGGAGGTCGCCGTTTTCAAACTCTGCCACTGCCGAAATACGACAGCTGGAGGCGACTTTCAGTCACCTCCCGACAAGGAGACAGGCTTTACGAAGCCGCCTTCTTGACAGCCTTCTTGCGCGCGACTTTCTTGCGCGCAGGCTTCTTAACAGCCTTTTTCCGCGCAGGCTTTTTTACGGCCTTCTTGCGCGCAGGCTTCTTAACAGCCTTCTTTTTCGCGACCTTCTTGCGAGCAGGCTTCTTGACAGCCTTCTTTTTCGCAACCTTCTTGCGAGCAGGCTTCTTGGCAGCCTTCTTCTTGGCGACCTTCTTGCGAGCAGGCTTCTTCGCTGTCTTACGAGCGGTCTTCTTGGCTGTCTTCTTCACAGCCTTTTTCTTGGTGGCCTTCTTAGCCGTCTTCCTGACGGCCTTCTTAGCCGTGGTCTTGCGCGCGGCCTTCTTGGCGGCGCGCTTCTTCGCAGGCGCTTTCTTCTTAGCGGCTGCTCGTTTCTTCGCCGCCGCTTTCTTCTTAGCGGTCGGCTTCTTCGCAGTGGTTGTTGCCAATTCTCTAATCCCCTAACGGTAAGAACGAATCCGGTGATGCCACCCTGCGCGGCGAATTGTGCATCTTTGATGAAGCAGTGACAAGAAAAGAGAATGGTTCCGAAAGCAATCGCCAAAAGTTTTCTCGCCACCTGGAAGGGCGACCCAGAGACCTCGGCAACGAGATCGAAACCGATGCGACAATGCTTCACCGCTTGATAGGTGTTCGTTGTTTGGAATCGCGGCCGGCAACACCCAACCTGTTCGGAGAGTCGCTGCGCATTGCTTTACCTGTTCTGCGCCAGCAGACAGCTGTCACCGGCTCAACTACGGCCGCCCTGTTTCGAACGCCCGCTGCGGGTGCCGGCGTCGCGTTTCTTCGGTCAAGGGTGTTCTTCGTTCCGGCACGCCCAGGTGATGTCTGGGGGTACTGTGTCGATCGTTTCGCATCTCCCATCGACGCCCCTGCCTCCGAACGCCAAAACGAGTCGCCGACTCGAGTCGCGGGAACGACTCGCCGAAACGGGTCGGGCCGCGCCGCCTCCCATCCGAACCGTCGACGCGGCCGCTGCAGACTCTTCCGGCCCCAAGAGTCTCGATGCCGACTGTCGGCCGCCCGGCGGCAACAACGCGACGGCAACAACGCGGCGGCAACAACGCGGCGGCAAGAACGAAACGGCGTTGGTCTCGCAGACACCGCGGCCAGGTGATGGCGGCGGAGTGAAAGGGTGAAAAAACGATGGCACGGGTGTCGGGCCGGGGCGCCGGTGAAAGGGTGTTGGGGATGGACGCCGTCTGAACGGCGGCGTGTCCGTCTGGGGGGCCGGCCTTTGGTCCCGGCCTGCCGTCGGCGGGGCCAGGAGGGTGTCCGGACGATGCAGGGCCCTCTGAGGACAACCTGCGGCTTTGCGGTCGCACTACTCCGCAAGCACCCCGCTCGCGCTGACCGGGCAGACCGGTCACCGGGACTTGCCGTTGCCTAATAAAACGGCGGCAATGCCACTTCCTTGACTCTTCCGCTATTCCGAGGCGGCGGCTTATACCGGAACTGTCGATGCAAGCAAGGCCACTAAGGCCACAATTTCAAACGCCTAGCAATGTACCGCTGCTTGGTTGGGTTTAACCTCTGGAACAATTTCCGGGGCTGCGAGTCTTTATTTTGCAGGACCTTCCGGCGCCGCTTGAATGCGGGTCAGCGCATCGCCATTTTGGCGAGTTGGCGGGCTGGGAGCGCCTGATTTTGGCTACCGCTGCCAGGCGACCCGTCCCCAATAATAAAGAGGCACAAGTGTCATCCCGTTACTTTGACCGACGAACGTTTCTGGCGGGCGCAGGCGCCGGCGCCCTGCTTCCGGCCGCCGCCCTGTGGCCGGCGCGCAGTGCCTTCGCCAACACCGACTGGACCCTGGCCATGCCGGGGGCGGCCTTCGGTTTCGACCAGGTCAACGCGCTGGCCAAGAACCTGGCTGCCGAACCCTTCAAGCCCAACGCCAAGCCGTTACCGGAAAGCCTCGCGGAGCTGACGCCTGCGCAGTATCACGCCATCGGTTTTCGGGCGGAGGCCAGCCTGTGGCGAGATGACGCAGGCCCTTATCAGGTGCAGTTCTTTCCGCGCGGTTCCTACTTCCGCCACCGGACCGCCATTAACCTTATAGAGGGCGACACCGTCTCGCCAATTCCCTACGCGAGCGATCTGTTCGACTTCACCGCCGCCGGTCTGGCCGCGCCGCCGCCGGAGGATCGCGGCTTTGCCGGCTTCCGTCTGATGTACCCGCTGAACAGCAAAGACCGCTTGGATGAGCTGGCGGTTTTTCTCGGCGCGAGCTATTTTCGCGTTCTGGCGGCCGGTCAGCACTACGGCCTGTCCGCCCGAGGGCTGGCCATCGATACCGGCCTTGCCAAGAAAGAGGAGTTTCCCTACTTCCGCGAATTTTGGCTGAAGAAGCCCCAGGCCAGCGCCCGCAGCATAGAGATTCTCGCCCTGCTGGACAGCGAAAGCCTGACCGGTGCCTACCACTTTCGACTGACCCCCGGCAGCCAAACCGAGACGCAAACCGAGATGGAGGTGCGTGCGTGCCTCTATACCCGGTCCGCGGTCGAGAAGCTGGGCCTCGCTCCCCTCACCTCCATGTTCCTCTACGGCGAGAACAGCACCCAGCCGGCGGATGACCTGCGCCCCGAGGTACACGATTCCGACGGCATGCTCTTGGCGACCGGGCGCGGCGAATGGATCTGGCGGCCGCTGACCAACCGCAACGCCCTGCAGATCAGTTCGTTCGCCGATGAAAGCCCGCGCGGCTTCGGCCTGATGCAGCGCGACCGCGACAGCCGCCACTACCAGGACCTCGACTTCAATTACGAGCGCCGCCCCAGCGCCTGGATCGAGCCGCTCGACTCCTGGGGCAAGGGTGTCGCCCAGTTGATCGAGATTCCGAGCGATTCGGAGCGCTACGATAATATCGGCCTGTTCTGGGTGCCCGAGCGCGCGGTCGAGGCCGGCCAGGTCTGGCCGTTCTCCTACCGCCTGCACTTCGGCAACGACTCTCCCGGCTTTCCCGACACCGGGCGGACCCTGGCAACCCGCGAGGCCGGTATCCCCGACCAGGAAGGGCATCGCTTCGCCATTGAATTCGGCGGCGGCCCTTTGAGGGAACTCTCCGATGAGAACGCCGTTGAACTGGTGGTGAGCTCTTCTGCCGGGAAGATTCTGGAAGCCAGGGGCCGCCGTAATCCGGCCACCGGTACCTGGCTCGCCCTCTTCCATCTCGACCCGGAAGGCGAGGATGCCATCGAGCTGAGGGCCTTTCTTAAAGACCGGGATCACGCCTTAACTGAAACCTGGAGCTACCTGTGGAAGCGCGCTTGACCACTCCCCTGCAAGAGCCCTGCGTGTATCTCGCGCCGGGCGCGTTCGACACTCTCGCCATCGGATCGGACGCGGATCCCGCGCCCTTTCCCGCCCAGGTTCCCGCCCAGGATCTGGCCCCGCAGAAACGCCCGCAGAGCGAAACGACCCTGCGCATCGACCGCTACCTGCAGGCGGCCGGCGCAGCGGACACCACGCGGCGCAGCCGCCTGACCGCGGCCGCGGCGCGCGACCTGCTGGCACAAGGCGCCACCCCTTCCTGGGCGGAAATCATCGCCGCGGTCGACCGCAGCCTCGCCGGCGAGTTCGCGACGGCCTGTGCCAGCGCGGCCCCCGCGAGCGCGCGCGGCCGCATTGCCCTCTCGCTTGCCGAACACCCGACGCCGGATACGGAAACGGCGGAGATGGGCAACGACTGGGGCACCCCGCCGCGCCACCGCCAGGTCATGGCCGCGCAGGATCTGTCGCTCTGGCGGCCTTACCTGCGGCCCAGCATGCACCGTGGCGCCGACCGGCTGCGCAACGTCCAGGTCAGCCGCTCCGCCCAAAGCCTGGCGGCCTGCCTGTGCTGGCTCGCCGTGGTCATCATTCCCTGAGCCCTCTCACGGCCGCTCTCCCATCATGACTTCCGCCCTGTCAGCCCAAACCAGGTCAGCCCAAACCAGGTCAGCCCGTACCAGACCCCGGCGCCTGCTGCTGCTCTTCCTGGTCCTTGCCTCGACCTTCGCGGCAGCCCTGGCGCTTGGCACTATCCTCGCCGCCGACGGCTTCTCGCTGTTGGCATTGGCCATCCTGGTTCTGTTCTCGACGCTGTTCGCCTGGCTCACCACGTCCTTCTGGATTTTCGTTATCGGCTTCGTCGTCCACCTGGGCGCCATTAGCCGGCGCGGCCTGCACGCTACGGCGGCGGTGGAGCGGCTGGAGCGCCCGTCGACCACCGCCCTGGTCATGCCGATCTACAACGAAGATCCGGCGCGGGCGGTCGCCGGCCTGAAGGCCACGCTGGACTCACTCTGCGAGAACGACACCTCCGGCGGCTTCGATCTCTTCATCCTGAGCGACACCACCGACCCCGACATCTGGCT
>JBHJIR010000038.1:0-60157 GCA_050043265.1 Kiloniellaceae bacterium | reverse complement strand
GCTCGGCGACCGTGGCGACGACTCCCTCGATGCCGGCGACGGTGATGATTATGTCGATGCCGGGCGTGATGACGCCCTCGTTGCCGGCGGTGACGGCGACGATACCCTGCTTGGTGCCCGTGGCGACGACAGCCTCGACGGCGGCGACGGTGACGACTATGTCGATGCCGGGCGCGGCGACGACCTGGTTGCCGGCGGCGACGGCGACGACACTCTGCTCGGCGACCGTGGCGACGACGCCCTCGACGGCGGTGACGGCGACGACCACCTCGACGGTGGCCGTGGCGACGATACCCTCGATGGTGGCGACGGCGACGACGTCCTGACCGGCGGTCGGGACGACGATCTCTTTGTCTTCGATGCGGGCAGCGGCTTCGACGTCATCACCGATTTCAAGCCCGGTGACGACCTGATCCAGTTGAACGGCTTCTCCATCGCCGACTTCGACGATCTGCTGGATGCCGCCGAAAACGACGGCAGCGATGTCGTCATCACCCTGGACGACGGGATCGACGAGCTGCGCCTGGTCGGACTCCACACGGACGAACTCTCCGGCGACGACTTCATGTTCAACGCCGCCTGAATACCGGGTCTGCCCTGCTGTGAGGGGGCGGTGCCGCGAGGCGCCGCCCCCTCAGGCAGTGCGGTGCCGCAGGGGAACTTCTCCACCTTTGCGCTGCCCGGGGGTTGTTCCGGAAACCGTCACATTCCGGCCACACGGATGTAACTGCTTTAGCGGCTAATTGCCCGGTCGCCGGCCGGATTTCGCCGCCAGGATATTGCCGGCAGGGTAAAGGGGCGGGCTGCCGCGCAAGGTGGCGTTGCCGGGCGAGGGTTGCGGCGTGCGGGATTCGTCCTGTGCGGTCTTACAGTTATTTTGGGGAAGTGCAGTGGGCGGAACGTACGGCAGGGCGGGCGGCTTCGGCCGTCAGAGCGCAGCGGAAATCACGGAGCAGGGCGCCCGGGGCCCGCACCCATGACCGGCAAGGCAAAGAACGCGCCTGAGAGCGCGCTGGCGGAAGCCTTCCGCGACGTGCGCACGGCCTTCGGATCGATCGCGGCGTTCAGCTTCTTCATCAACCTGCTGATGCTGACCGGGCCGCTCTACATGATGCAGGTCTACGACCGCGTGCTGACCTCCGGCAGCCCCCATACCCTGGCGATGCTGACCGTCGTGGCGGTCGGCATGATCATGACCTCGGCCCTGCTGGAATTGGTGCGTTCGCGTATTTTCGTGCGCATCGGCTCCCGGCTGGACCGGCGCCTCAACGCCCGGCGCTTCGAGGGCCTGCTGCGCCAGCGCCTGCAGCAGGCCGAGGGCGCGGAGGTGCAGCCGCTGCGCGATCTGGAGACACTGCGCGGTTTCCTGACCGGGAATGGCCTGATCTCCTTCTTCGATGCGCCCTGGACGCCGCTGTTTCTGGCCATCATCTTCGTTCTGCATCCGCTGCTGGGGCTCGTCGCACTGACCGGGGGCGTGGTTCTCTTCGCCCTCGCGGTCCTCAGCGAACTGGCCACGCGCGGCCCTCTGCGCGACGCGTCGCGCGAAAGCAGCGCCGCCCACGGCTTCACCGACAATACGCTGCGCAATGCCGAGGTCATCGAGGCCATGGGCATGCTGCCGGGCCTGCAGCGGCGCTGGCTGGTGCGGCACCAGTCGGCCCTCGCCGCCCAGGCCAAGGCGAGCGACCGGGGCGGCATGCTGACCGCCGGCGCCAAGTTCGTGCGGCCGGTCCTGCAGGTGGCCATCCTGGGCACCGGCGCCTACCTCGCCTTGCAGCAGGCCATCTCTCCCGGCGTCATGATCGCCGCCTCGATCATCATGGGCCGCGCCCTGGCCCCGGTCGAAGGCGCCATCGGCAACTGGCGCGGTTTCATCATGGCGCGCAATGCCAAGGGCCGCCTGAGTGCCTTCTTCGACAAGGACGAGGCGCCGTCGCCGGGGCTGCCGCTGCCGCGCCCCAAGGGGGCCATCTCGGTGGAACGGCTGGTGGCCGCGCCGCCGGGCCTGAGCAAGCCGGTCCTGAAGGGTATTTCCTTTGCATTGGAGGCCGGCGAGAGCCTCGGCATCATCGGCCCCAGCGCGGCCGGCAAGTCGACCCTCGCGCGCCTGCTGGTCGGTGTCTGGGCGCCGGCGGCCGGCAACGTCCGGCTCGACGGGGCGGATATCAGCGACTGGAACCACATCGAACTCGGCCCCAGCCTGGGCTATCTGCCACAGGACGTGGAACTGTTCGCGGGGACTGTCGCGGATAACATCGCGCGCTTTGCCGAACCCGATCCCGAGGCCATTGTGCGCGCTGCCCAGCATGCCGGCGTGCACGAGATGATCCTGCATCTGCCGGACGGCTACGACAGCCTGATCGGAAACGGCGGCGCCGCGCTCTCCGGCGGCCAGCGCCAGCGCATCGGCCTCGCGCGCGCGCTCTACGGCGATCCCGCCCTGGTGGTGCTGGACGAGCCGAATTCGAACCTCGTCGGCGAGGGGGAAGAGGCCCTGCGCCGGGCGGGCCTGCATCTGAAAAAACGCGGTGCGACGGTGGGCGTCGTGGCGCACCGTCCCTCGGTGCTCGGCGGCTTGGACAAGGTCCTGGTCCTGCGCGACGGCCTGATCGAACACTTCGGGCCCTCGGCGGAGGTGCTGCCCAAGGTGACGCGCGCTGTCGCGAAGCCGCAGGCAGGGGGCCCGGCGCCGCAGGCAGGGAGCCCGGCGCCGCAGGCAGGAAGACCGGCAAAGGCCTCCAAGCGCCTGCCGGCCCGGCCGGAGGCCGTCCAGGCATGAGCGGCGGCAAATCCCCCGAGGCACCGGTCAGCACGCGGCGCACCGTCATCGCCGGCGTCGCCGTCCTCTGCTTCACCTTCGGCGGTTTCTTCGGCTGGGCCGCCTACGCCCAGCTCTCCAGCGCGGTGATCGCCTCGGGCACCGTCATGGTCGACAGCAACCGCAAGGCCATCCAGCACATGGAGGGCGGCATCGTCGACGATATCCTGGTGCGCAACGGCGATATCGTGCGCGGCGGCGCGCTGCTGGTGCGGCTCGACGAGACCCAGGCCCGCGCCTCGCTGACCATCGTGCAGAGCAAGCTCGACCAGGCGCTGGCCGCGGAGGCCCGCCTGCTCGCCGAACGCGACGGCGCCGGGACCGTCACGCCGCCGCTGGAGTTCGCCGGCCGCGGCGACGACCCCGCCGTCCGGGAACTGCTGCGCGATCAGACGAGCCTGTTCGAGGCCCGCCGCGAGACCCTGCAGGGCGAGACCGGCATCTACAACCAGCGCATCGTCCAGATCGGCGAGCAGATCTCCGGATATCGCGCCCAGCAGGCCTCCAAATCCACGCAGATCGAGCTGATCAACGAGGAACTGGTCGGGCTCAAGTCGCTGCTGGCCAAGGGCTTTGCGGAAAAGCCGAAGGTCCTGGCGCTGGAGCGCGAGGCCGCACGCCTGGGCGGCGAGCGCGGCGAACTGATCGCCGAGGTGGCCGCCGCCAAGACGTCGATCAGCGAGGCCGAACTGCAGATCCTGCAGCTCGTGAAAGGGTTCCGCGAGAAGGTCGAACAGGAACTGCGCGAGACCCGTGCCGAGATCCTCGACCTCAGCGAACGGGTTGCCGCCGCGGCCTTCGTGCTTGACCACCTGGAGGTCCGCGCGCCCGAAGACGGTGTCGTGGTCAGCCTGGAGGTCTATGCGCCCGGGCAGGTGGTGCGCCCCGGCCAGACCATCCTGGAACTGGTGCCGGTCGGCGATCAGCTCATCGTGGAGGCGAAGGTCCGGCCGCTCGACATCGACAACCTGTTCACCGGGCAGGAAGCCGACGTCATGTTCACCGCCTTCCCCCAGCGCAGCACGCCGCGGCTGACGGGATCGGTGATCTACGTCTCGGCCGACCGCTTCGAGGATGAGCGCAGCGGCGAGGCCTACTACCTCGCGCGGGTTTTCGTGTCGGACGAAGAGGCTGCGCGCCTCGGCGAGCACAAGCTCTATCCCGGCATGCCCGCTGACGTGATGATCAAGACCGGCTCGCGCACCGCCCTCGACTATCTGATCCAGCCGTTGCGCGACAGCATTCTGATGGCCTGGCGGGAGAGCTGAGTCCGGCTGGCAAAGGGGCGCCGGTTGAGCGCAAGAAAGGCTCAAAAAGCCGGCGCCCAAAGCCAGGGCCTATTTTTGGGCCTTCTCGGTCAGTTTCGTACGGCAGCAGCCGGTTTTCCCGGGCGCCCAGGTCTCCAGTTCATAGTCGAACCCCGCCTCCTCGTAGACCGCTTCATCGAAGGCCCTCGCGCATTGCAGGAGAGTGCAGACCTCTTCCTCGCTGCACCCCATGCTGAGCCATCCGTCCTTCAGCGGGCAGGTCATCATCTGAACATCGAGGCAGGCGTCGCTGATCTCTTTGACATCGGGTGAATAAGTGGCGCCGCGGTCGGGCCCCATGAAATACGCTTTGAGCAAGCCCGGGAAATCCCGCGGGGCGAGATGCGCCAGCGATGCGCCGACTTCCAATCCGTGGGCCCGGCTGGCACTTCGCATCACGCTGATGGCTTCGGCTTCGCCATAGCGCCGGGTCAGCTCGCGAAACACGGCAAGGTAAATCCGGCCGCGGTCTCTTACGGCGCTGTAGTGAAGGGACTCCGGATCCGTCTGTGTCATTCTACGGCCACCGCTTCGATTTCCAGCAACCAGGCTTCGTCAAAGATGCCGGCTATGATGACCGTCAGCGCCGGTCCCTGTTCGCCCATCACCTTGCGGCGCACGGCGCTGTTTTCGGCGCGGTACTTTCGGTCTGACAGATACGTGGTATGCCGGACGATATTGCTCAGCCCGAGGCCTGCCGCCGTGAGTTGGGCCTCGACGTTCGCCCATGCCTGTCCGGCCTGCTCGACGAAGGTCTCCGGCACGGTGCCATCCGGCCGCACCGGTATCTGCCCGCTCACGTAGACGGTCCGGGTGTGACCGGAGACGGCGACGCACTGGGCATATCCGCTCTTGAGGTCGTGGGCCTGGGCCGATGTGATGTAGTCTACCGACATGAAAACGTCTCTCCTCCTGGCTCGGCTGCGGTCGCAACGCTACCGGCCCGTGGCGGGATGCCTCAACGCAGAAGACCTCTCGTGGAGGAATAGAAATTCTAAGCCTTCGGGGCTGTCCCTTTGTGCCATTCTGGGTCGGGGAGGAACGGGATGACGTACAGACTGCCATCGCTGAATACGCTGCGCGCTTTTGAGGCGGCGGCCCGGCATCTCAGTTTCAAGACCGCGGCGAGCGAACTGGGCGTCACCGCCGGGGCCGTCAGCCAGCAGGTGAAAAAGCTCGAAACGTCTCTCGGTGTCGCGTTGTTCCGCCGTTTGCCGCACGGGCTGCTTCTGACCCTGGAAGGGGAGGCTTATCTGCCGGAGATTTCCAGGATTTTCGAAGACCTGACCCGGGCCACCGAAGCCATCGCGCCGACCATCAACAGTAAGAAGTTCAGGGTCGGCCTGTCTTCCGCGGTCAAGGCGATCCTGCCGGCGAACTGGCCGAACCACAGCGACAGCCTGCGGCACCACGTCCGCGATTGGATCGAGACGACGGATGTCGAGATGGTCTGGACCAACGAGATAGACTGTCTCATCCGGCCGCGCGGCGGCCCCTACGGTGAACTGTCCCTGATTGTCATCCCAGGCTCGGGCAGCGGGCAGGAGCTGCATTTCGTCTGCAAGCCCGGCCTGACCGACTGCCGCCAGTCGCAAGCCATTCTGCAGGACCTGGCCCAACACATCGCGCCGGTCTCTTGACCGCCGGCAGTGCGGAGGGTCGGTGTGGGGATGCCGAGGCCGGCACGGCCTTGCCGTGCGGAGTGATGGCCGCCGCCTGGCTGCTGCGTTATCATGGCCGACCTAATCATGGCTGAACGGACTGCGAAGGGGAGGCGATGCGCCAGTCCCTTCCCGTTCTATGTCAGTTTTACCGAGGACGGCGGTGGCGGTTCCTATTTTGCGGTAACGCCCAAGTAGGTATTGTCATGCCAAGCTGCCGGCGACGAAATCCCAAATCCTGGAACACCCACCCCAAGGTCCGATGATCCAACAGCACGATGAACTCCTTCGCCCCAGCCTCGGCGTGGCCATGGGGCGCGGCCTGCGCGGGCGCTGCCCGGCCTGTGGCCGGGGCAAACTCTTCGCCAGCTTCCTGAAGCCGGTGGAAAGCTGCCCCGCCTGTCACGAGCCGCTCGGCCATGTGCGCTCCGACGACGCGGCACCCTGGCTGACCATCCTGGTGGTCGGCCACATCGTGGTGCCGCTGATGCTGTCGGTCGAGCGTGTCAGCCAGTGGCCCGAATGGGTCGCCATGATCGTCTGGCCGCTGGTCGCCCTGGGCCTGGCGGTCGCCGTCCTGCCGCGCGCGAAGGGCTTTCTGATGGGCATCATCTGGGTGACCAAGGCGCCGGGCTCCGAGCGCGACTGAGCGCGCGCGGCCGGCGGCCCGTAGCGGATCAGACCGCGCGCCGGAACGCGCTGTCGTAGGCGGTGTCCTGGGCCACCGCCAGGCGCAGGTCGCGCAGGGTGATGCCCTGGGTGTTGAGGATCTTGGAGAGGGTGGTGCCCTGGGCGCTGGCGATGGTCTGGCGCAGGGTGCGGCGCGCCGGCGTCTCGACCAGACGAAGGCTCATGGTGCCGGCGGCGGGGATGCCGCCTTCGGGCAGATGGCCCCCCGGATCGCCCCCCGGTAAGCAACTCTGGATCATGGGCAGGTCGGCCGGGACCTCCAGGGGCCGGGCCGGCGGGTCGCTGGCGAGCGGCGGGAACAGCGCGAAGCTCAGCGTCTCGGTCGCGGCCAGGGTCGCCGGCGGGATGCTGCCGAAGCCCCGCAGGATGTCGGCGATGGCCGTGTCGAACGCGGCCTTGTAGTCGCGCAGGGCGATGACGCTGAACTGGATGTTCAGCTTCTCGAATTCCTGGTTCAGCAGCCGCTGGAAGTTCGCCGGATCGGCGAAATGGCGTTCGATGTGCTCGGCGCTTTCGAACCATTCGTCATGGGACCGCCGGTCGAACTCGGCGAAGAAGGCGCCCAGTTCGGGCCGCGCTCCGCTTTCCGCATCCGCCAGGATCCGCTTCAGCACGTCGACCGGGTCGATGCCGTAGGCGCCGGCGCAGCTCAGCAGGTCCTTATAGACCTGGATGTTCCAGCAGAACTCCACCAGGAAATGCAGTTTGCGCAGATGGAACAGGTCCTCTTCGCTCATGCTGTCGGTCGCGCGCAGGCTTTCTTCGTATTCGAAGGCCCGGATCTCCGTGCCGTCCGGCGTCCGGTAGATGCCGGCGTCGCCATGGATCAGGCGATAGCGGGTGGCGAACTTGAAGCGGCGGCGGGTTTCCGTCGAGTTGGTTTCGGCGCCGGCCAGCAGACGCATGTTGTGGTTCTGGATGATGTCGACACCCAGGTCCATCAGGCTCTGCAGGCCCAGAATGTGCGACGGCAGCGTTTCGCCGGGCAGCGGCACGATCATGTCGGAATAGGTTCGGCTGCCCTGCTGGTGGAATTTCCTGTGATATTCCTTGTAGGTCTCGGTCGAGATGTTGTCGCGCTTGATGTGCTCCAGCACCTGCTCGTCCAGACTCTGCACGGCCATCACCGGCACGATCATGTCGTTCAGGATGCTGCCGATCTCCAGATTGCGGTCGGTCACGTTCTTGGCCAGCCAGATGTGGCATTTTTCCGGCCGGCCGTGATCGTCCTTCACCTTGCGGATGGCCTTGGCGAGATCGACATCGCGCGGCAGCAATCCGAAGTTGGCGTCGCAGACGATCCAGTTTCCGGCATCGGAGCGTTCGCCGACGTAGGCGATCTCCGCCAGCGCCTGATCGATATTCAGGCGTCGCACCAGGTCCTTGGATGCCGAGCCCCAGGCGCAGAAGGTGCAGCGGAAGGGGCAGCCGCGGTTGGTTTCGAACAGCGGGATCATGCCGGCGGCGAGGAATTCGTCGAGGTCGCCGCTCAGGTAGGGCGAGGGAATGCCTTCGATGATTTTCTTCAGCTTGCGCTCGGGCGTGCTGCGGATGGTATCGCCGTCGCGCCAGGCCAGGTTGCCGGGCAGCTTGTCGGTGTCGCCGGCGCCCGTGCGGTGCCATTCGACCAGTTCGGCGAAGGGCTCCTCACCGCCGTCGATCACCAGGAAATCGATATAGTCGTGCTTCTTCAGGAAGCGCAGGCGCAGGGCGTCTTCCGGGTCGGTATTGGGGCCGCCCGCGACGATCAGCGCATCCGGGAAGGTCTTGCGGATGTGGCGGCCGATTTCGCGGTTCAGGTTCTCGTTCCAGCCGTAGTTGGCGAAACCGAAAATCTCGGGGCGCTCGGCCTCGGCGGCGGCCAGGAAACGTTCGGGATGCTTGAACAGCCGGATGTCGACGCTGTCGCCGAACATCGTGTCGCAGTAGGCCTTCACGTAGCCGATGCCCAGCGGCACCGTCAGCGACCGGTCGGTCACCGAGTATGTGTGCGCCAGGTCGGCCAGGAAAATCTTGGTTTTCGGGGTCATCGGAGGAGGGGTCTGGCTCTGCGGTTCCGCCACGAGGGTCTATCTCCGCACGGCAAGGTTAATTAATCGCAAAGGAGCGGCCGCAATGGCCCCTTCCCGGGCCATCCTGCCGCCCCATCGCGTTTCTTATGGCCGGGCCGCAGAATTGGGGGCGTGCCGCTGACTGTGCGCTCGCCGGCTTGCGGGCCCTGGCGTATTCTCCGGGCAACCAGGGAGGCAGACATGACAGCGACGCAGAAATCCACCCCCGCCGCCGTTTCCGGCGGGCTGACTTTCATCGGTTTCGGCGAGGCGGCCAAGGCGATGGTCGCCGGCCTGCACGACGAATATCCCGCGCTGCCGATCCACCTTTACGATATTCGCTTCGCCGGCGACGACGGCGCCGCGCTGCGTGAGCAGGCGGCGGCCCTGGGGGCGGCCTGCCACGACAGCCTCGCCGACGCCGTGGCCGCAAGCGGCATCGTGCTCTCCACCGTGGTGGCCAAGGCGGCCCTGCCGGTGGCCGCGGCGGCGGCGCCGCACCTGAAGCCGGGCCAGTTCTACATCGATCTGAATTCGGCCGCGCCGGGCACCAAGCGGGCGGTGGCGGCGGCCTTGAAGGACAGCGGCTGCAGCGTGCTGGACGGCGCCATCCTGTCGCCGGTGCCCAAGCACCGCCACAAGGTGCCGATCCTGCTGTGCGGCCCCCAGGTGGCGGAGGCCACGGCGGCGCTGAACGCCCTGGGCTTCAACGTGGAGGACGGCGGCGAGACCTTGGGTGCCGCCTCGGCCACCAAGATGCTGCGCTCCATCATGATCAAGGGCGTCGAGGCGCTGTTTCTGGAATGCGTCGCCGCGGCCAGCCATTTCGGTGCCACGGAGCGGGTGCTGAACTCGCTGCAGCCCAGCCTGCCGGGGCTCGACTGGCCGGAGCGCGCGCGCTATCTGACCTCGCGCACGGCCCTGCACGGCGCCCGCCGCGCCGTGGAGATGGATGAGGCGGCCACCATGCTGCGCGACATCGGCATGGAGCCGATGATGGCCGAGGCGGCTTCCCGCCGCATCGCCTGGGGCGCCGCCCAGGGCCTCGCCGCCGGCCTCGTCGATGAGGCCTTCCCCACAGTCGAGGCCATGGAAAAGGCTTTCGCCGGCCCGAACGGGAAAGGTGACGACGACGCCTGAGTGACGCTCCGGCTCAGACGGCACCCCCGGGGCGGTTCCGCCTGATCACGCCCCCAGCCTGGAACCCGCCTGGAACTACCCTGGAACTCTAGAACCAGTGAATGCCCAGCAGGGGCAGGACCCGCTGCAGGATGGCCCCCAGGCAGATCAGCACGACGAGCAGCTTGAGAAGTTTTCCCAGACGCCGGTCCGTGACGAACTTTTCGATGACCCAGAAGCAGATTGCGCCGACGACGCAGATAATCAGAACGCCGATTAAGACCATGAGCATGGCAGACCCCGACTTGGTGTGATGACGCGTGTTGGTGTAACGACGCGTGGTGGAGAGCTAAGGCGCTTCGGCCGGCAATAGTCCCAACGCGGACCTTGGCGTTTGCGCGCCAGGCCCCGTCTCTTCGACGGGTTTCCGGTCGATGCGCTTTCGGCGCTCTCTCTCAACGCTGGTGACCCCCTGGGAGTTCCATTCGCCGCCCCTTGCCGTGGCGAGAGCGCGGACATTCCCGCTGCCGATGCCTGAGGCGCCTCAGGAGCCGTCGCGGCCCATCAGTCTTTCGATCATTCCGTAGATCGCGCTGACCTGCACGCCGTCCTTCAGGGCGAAGCGGTCGTCGTAGGCATAGCCCCACCAGTTCCAGCAGCCCTTGGGGTTCACCGCGAAATGGTTGCGGAACCAGCGGGCCGGGTAGGCGGCGTTGAGGTCCGTGCGGCTGACGCTGTGGGCCTGGGGATACAGCACCACGATATTGTTGCTGTCGGCCCAGGCGTTCATGCCGATCCTTGAATAGAAGCCGTCGCCCAGCAGCTCGGCGGACTGCTGGCAGCCGTGCAGCACCACGTGCAGCGCGCAGGTCTCGCCCGCCGCACAGGCTGCCGGAACGTAGAGCGCGCCGGTCTCGTTCAGGCCGTTCACCACGGTCCGCCCTTCGGGCACGAAGTCGCGCTGGTCGAACAGGATCGTTTCGCCGGTCGGGGCGGCCGCCTTGGGCTCCAGGGCACCGTAGATCTGCGTCAGGATCGCCCCGGCCTGGTCGTAGTCGCAGTCGTTGATGAAGGGCGGGCCGGTCGTCGCGCAGGCCCGGCAGCAGTCCTCGGTGACCCAGGAATGGCCGGCCTCGGTGGCGGGCGAGGGATCGGTCCGGGCGCTTTCCAGGGCGATATCCGCCGGCGCCACCCCCAGGGCTTCATAGAGTTCGGCGCTGCGCTCCACCGTCACCGGGCTGACGGTCTCGTCCGCCTTGCCGGTGAAGAGGTAGACCCGGTCGCCGGTCAGGCCCGCCAGCGGGTCGATCCAGCCGGCCTCGGCCAGGGCGGCCGTGCGCGCCCGATAGGTTTCCGCCGCGTCGGCCGGCGGCCGGGCGGCCATGCAGCGGTCGAGGGCGCGGCTGACAGAGCCGTCCAGGGTGCCGTCTTGCGCGTCCACGCTGACGGCGGCGCAGCCGTAGAGGCCGCCGGCGACCAGGCCGGCGCCCATGATCGTGTCGGAATGGGCGATGTGAAGCTGGGCGGCCATGAAGGCGCCGGAGGAAATGCCGGAGACCGCGACCCGGTCGGGATCGATGGCGAGGGTGGGGAGCCGGGGCTGGGAACTGGCCGGTGCCGCCGCCGCGCTTACCAGCAGGATTGCGCCGGCCAAGGCCGCGCGGTGCCATCTCGACATCGTTTCTCTCCGCGTTGATGTCACGAACTCAACCGCAGGCAAACAAAAAGACGAGGGATGCAACGAAGGAGAGTGTGAACGCGCCGAGCGCCGGCGGCGACTGCGCAAAAGGCTAGCGGTGGGGTGCCGGCGGTCGCGCGGGAGTCCGGCCGGTCAGTCCTTGTAGGAGGGGTCGAGGCGGTCGAGCTTGCGGCGCAGCGCCGGCCATTCGACCTTGCCGATCGGGCGGTAGCCCTTCTCGGAGTTGTTGAACTTGTTGCGCTCGATGGTGGTGCGCTGCACGTCTTCGGGGATCGGGCTCAGCTCGGCGCCGGCCTGCTGGACCGACAGCTGCATGTAGCAGGCGCGCTCGGCCCGGTACATCCACATGAAGGCTTCGCCGGCGGTGCGCCCGACGGTCAGCAGGCCGTGGTTGCGCAGGATCAGCACCTTGTTGTCGCCCAGGTCGTTGACGATGCTCTCGCGCTCGGCCAGGTCCGTGGCGATGCCCTGGTAGTCGTGATAGCCGGCATGGGCGATCACCGCCATGGCATGCTGGGTGATCGGCAGCAGGCCGTCCTTCTGGCTCGCCACGCCCACACCGGCGCGGGTGTGGGTGTGGATCACGCAGGCGACGTCGGGCCGCGCCATGTGGATGGCGCCGTGAATGACGAAGCCGGCCGGATTGATGGTGTACTCCGTCTGCGACAGGATGTTGCCCTCCTGGTCGACCTTCACCAGGCTGGAGGCGGTGATCTCGTCGAACATCAGGCCGAAGGGGTTGATGAGGAAATGGTCCTCCGGCCCCGGCACCCGGGCCGACAGGTGCGTCGCCAGCAGGTCGGACCAGCCGTAGAGATCCACCAGGCGGAACGCGGCGGCGAGGTCGACGCGCATCTCCCATTCTTCGGGCGAGCAATCCATCTTGGGCACTTCCTGGGCCATGGCCATGGTGTGTCGTTCCTTCCGCAGAGTCGGGAGAGCGGTCCCTTACGAGAGTGGCCCCTAGGAGAGCGGCCAGGGCATATCGAACCAGTACTGCAGCAGGCCGCGCGGATAATCGAGGTGCAGCATATGGCCCATCACCGCGAGCACGCCCAGGCCGCAGCCGGTCATGATCGCGATGGTCAGCAGTGGCAGGCGCGTGCGCAGCTTCAGGAAGGCGGCGATGAAGATGCCGATCGACAGGAAGAAGCCGACCACGGCGCCGATCGCCATCAGGGCGACGAACCACAGGATCTGCTTTTCCGGCGTCGATTTCTTGGCATCCTCGCCGCCGATCAGTTCCTCGTCGTAGCGCGCGGCGTTGGGGCCGTCGGTCTTGCGCAGCATCTGGAAGGCCAGCGCGCCCGCCGTGACCAGGGCGATGGTGCCGACCACCGTCGGGAAGATGCTGCCGCGGAACATCAGGTCCTGGGCGAAGAAGATGACGGCCAGGGCAAAGGCCCCGAACAGGCCGAGGAAGATCACCTGGCCGGCACCCAGCGGCATGTGCAGCAGGTCGGCCTCGCGCTTTTGCATCTTCACCATCTTCAGGCCGACCCAGGTCGACAGCGCGGCCATGGCGACCAGCACCAGGAAGATCGGTCGAAGGAAGACCTCGGCACCGTAGAAGCTCAAGGTCTGGAACAGGTTGTTCTCGATGCTGCCGGACAGCACGAAGCCAACCACCAGGGCCGGGCGCGAATAGCCGTAGCGGCGCATGTAGATCGCCACGATGCCCAGCAGGGTCAGCGCGAAGAGATCGCCCCAGGCCTTCGATGACTGGAACGCCGCGAACAGGATCAGCATGATCATGAAGGGCGCGATGTAGTCGAAGTTGATGGACGACAGGCGCGCGATCGGCCCGGCCAGCGCGATGCAGGCGATGGCGCCGATGACGTTGGCGATGGCGAGCGACCAGATGATGGTATAGACCACCGGCAGGTCGTGGGTGACCATGGTGATGCCCGGCTCGACGCCCAGCAGGATCATGCCGCCCATCAGGATGGCGGTGCCGCTGGACCCGGGAATGCCGAAGATCAGCGTCGGGATGAGGGCGCCGCCCTCCTTGGCATTGTTGGAGGCCTCCGGCGCCAGCACGCCGCGGATGTCGCCCTTGCCGAACTGGGAACGGTCCTTGGCGGTCTGCATGGCGTGGGCGTAGGCGATCCAGTCGACCACCGAGCCGCCGAGCCCCGGCAGGATGCCGATCAGGCAGCCGATGCCGGCGCAGCGCAGGATCAGCCACTTGTGCTTGACCGCATCCTTCATGCCCTGCAGCCAGCCCTGGCCCAGCAGGTTGCGCTCGGCGACCGCTTTGCCGGTGCGCAGCAGGTCGACGATCTCCGGCAGGGCGAAGACGGCGAGCGCGATGATCAGCAGCGGCACGCCGTTGCTGAGGTAGAGGACCTCGAATTCGAAGCGGTACTCGTTACTGGCCGGGGCGATGCCGATCATGCCGATCATCAGGCCGACGGTGGCGGCGAGAATGCCTTTCAGCACGGACTGGCCGGTCAGGATACCGACCATGGAGATGCCGAGGATCGCCAGCATCAGCATTTCGCCGGTGCCGAAGGCCAGCACGATGGGGCGCGCGATCAGGATGGCGCCGGTCAGCACCAGGGCACCGAACACGCCGCCGATCATCGAGGCGGTGAAGGCGCCCGACAGCGCGCGCGCGGCTTCGCCTTTTTTGGCCAGGGGAAAGCCGTCGACCACCGTGGCCTGGGAGGAGACCGATCCGGGAATGCCGATGAGGACGGCGGGGAAGGTGTCGGAGGTGCAGACCACCGAGGTGACGCCGATCAGCATGGCGACGCCGGGGATCGGGTCCATGCCGTAGACGAAGGGTAGCAGCAGGGCGAGGCCGACGGCGCCGCCGAACCCGGGCAGCACGCCGACCACGAGGCCGAGGGTGACCCCGAAGGAGAGATAAAGCAGGTTCTGGCCGCTGAGAACGGTGGCCAGCGCTTCCATGAAGATATCGACCATGTAACCCGATGCCTCTTGCCGACGGACCCGCCCGGGCGGCCGCGGCGGGCGCACCGGATAAGGTCGAAAAAGATAGGTGGCGTTCCCGGCCCCGGATTAAGCGGGGGCCGGAAACGCCACCTACAGGCAGATTACTTCGGCTCGTAGCCGAAGCGGTCCTTCAGCCAGCCCATGATATAGGTCTCGGCCTCGGGGGACACTTTGGTGGCGCGGTCCATCGCCTTGTCGATGCCGTCGACGATGGTCGTGTAGTTGCCGATCGATTCGTGCAGGAAGGCGACGGTCTCCGGATCGGCGGCCATTTTTTTGGCGGCCTCGCGGTAGGGCATCACGATGTCCTCGGGCGTATCCTTCGGCACGACGAGGAACTTCTGCGTCGCATAGCCCGAACGGAAGAAGGCATCCCAGGCGTCCCAGGCTGCACCCGACGGCGCCTTGCCGTGGATCGCCTCATAGACTTCCGGGAAGCTCGGCAGATCCGGCAGGGTCGGGTCGCGGCCGATCTCGCCGTTGGCATCAAGCGCGCCGAAGGTGAACAGCGGCACCATCTTGCCTTCTTCGACCAGCGGGGTGCCGTGCTTCAGGTAGGCCGGCGTCGTCTGGTAGTCGATGGTGGTCTCGCCGCGCATGGTCGACAGACGACCGGTGGCACGGCTCTTGAAGCCGAACACCGTCTCGACCTCCAGGCCCAGCATCTCGAAGGCCAGCACTGGGACCAGGTCCAGCGAAGTGATGCCCTGGCTGCCGAAGCGCAGCTTCTGGCTCTTCAGCTTGTCGATATCCTTGACGATATCGGTGACGCCGAATTCGGCCGGCACGTAGACCACGCCACCGGCGGGCGAGGCGAAGATCGGCGTTACATCGTCGTAGTTGTAGCGGACGCGCGGATCCTTCAGCAGCATCGGGAACTGCACCGAGCCGGAGGTGCCGAAGATCATCAGGCCGTTCGGCTCCATGCGCGAGAAGTACTCGTTGGTGCCGCCGATGGCGCCGCTCTGGGCGTTGTTCTTGATGATGATGGTCGGCTGGCCGGGCAGGAACTTCGCCAGGGTCGGCGCCACCGCGCGCGCCCAGGTGTCGGAGCCGCCGCCTTCACGGAAGGGGATCCACCATTCGATGGTCTTGCCGGCGAAGTCGGCGGCCTGCGCGGGCATGGGGTTCAGCGTGGCGAGCGAGCCGATCGCCAGCAGCGAAGCACAGGCTGCTTTCAGCAGAAAACGTCGTTTCATAGTAGGGCCTCCCTAGGTATGACGTCTTGATAGTTTCAATGGGCTTTTTCCGAGATCATGAGCCATCGCGTCCGAAGACGATACCCTGAAATAGCTTACGGGCGGTCTGTAGAAAAGCGGCGTGTCTGATCTCGGGTGGAACGGCGCCCTCGTCCAATTCCATCAGGACGTCAAGGGCGCCGGTCGGGTGTTCGACGGAGAGCCTTTTGGTCGCTCCGCCGGGGATTGCCGCCACCTCAGCCGCGGGCGAGGCGGGCAGCAAACAGGCGGTTGCCACGCTGATGGCGCCGGACACGCCGATCGCCGCATGGCAACGGTGGGGGATGAAATTGCGCGTCGAGACAGCGCCGCCGCGGGTGGCTGCGTTCGCGTGCGCGGAGTTGGTGGCGGCGATGCTCACATCAGGCCCGGCAGAAAAACCGAGATGGAGGGGAACGTGATCAGCAGGAATATGACGACGACCTCGCAGGCGAGGAACCAGAATATTCCGCGAAACACGGTGGTGAGCGCGATGCGGTCGCCGGCGACCTGTTTGACGACGAAGACGTTCAGGCCCACTGGTGGGGTCAGGACGCCGATTTCAAGGAACTTGACGACAAGCACGCCCAACCAGATGAGGTCGATGTGCGCGGCCTGGAAGATCGGCAGGAACACCGGCAAGGTCAGCAGCATCAGGCCGATGGGGTCGAGAAACATGCCGAGCACGATGTAGACGAGGGCCATCGCCAGGACCAGGTAGACATCGCCGATACCCCACTCCACCACCATGCCGCTGAGGAAGCTCGGAACCCCCGAGACGGCGAGGAAGCGGGTGAGGAGGATCGCCGATATGGCGATCAGCAGGATCGATCCGCTGGTGCGTAAGGCGTCCATCACGCTCTCGCTGATGACCGGCCAGGTCAGGCGGTTCTGCAGGGCGGCGATGACCATGGCGGCGAAGGCGCCGAAGGCACCCGCCTCGGTCGGTGTCGCAACCCCGCCGTAGATGCTGCCGATCACCACGATGATGAGGGCCGGGATCGGCCATACCGGCTTCAGGGCCCGCCATTTTTCAGTCTTCGTATTTTCGATGTGCACCTTCGGCGCCAGCGCCGGATTGGCGGTGCAGCGCGTGACGATCATCAGGGCGTACATGAATGCCGTCAGCAACCCCGGGAAGATGCCGGCGATCAGCAACTTGTCGATCGGCTCTTCTGAAAACCATCCGTACAGGATGAACAGCACGCTGGGTGGAATCAGCGCTCCCAGCGTGCCGGCGGCCGCCACCGTACCCGCCGCAAGCGCCTTGTCGTAGCCGCGATCCAACATCTCGGGGATCGCCATGCGGCCCATCGCTGCGGCTGTCGCGACGCTGGAGCCGCACATCGCCGAGAAGCCGGCGGACGCAAAGTTGGTGGCGACGGCCAGTCCGCCCGGCATCCAGTTCGTCCAGATGCGGGCCGCTGAATAGAGGTGGTTGGTGAAACCGGTGTGGTAGGCGATAGCGCCGAGCAGCAGGAACATCGGCACCGCCGAAAGCGACCAGTTCGCCGCGAAATCATAGGTCAATGATCCGAGGGCGCCGAACGCCGCTACCGGCCCGCGAACCAGCCACATGCCGACCAGCGCGACCGATCCCAGGGCAAATGCGATGGGCACGCGCAGGGCCAGCAGGACGACGACGACGCCGAGGCCGGAAAACCCGATCTGGAGAGAACTCATTCGAACCCAACGCCTTCTTTTTTGGAGAGCGTCTGCCCTCTTGTGTTCGTTTCTTCGGCGGCGGCGCCCATCGCGACGAAGCCGTCGCGGCAGGTGCTCTTACGGCGTCGCCACGCCGCTGCCCGTCGCCTCCGGCGTCGGCCCCTTGCGGAGCGCACGTCGTAGGAACTGGAAGGAATGCAGGATCAGCACCAGAGTGAACAGGCCGAAACCGACCGTCAGGAACCAGCGCGTCGGCCACACGTAGATCTGGTAGTAGACGGCGTCGACCATCTCGAAGGTCATGGTCCGGCGCACCGCCTCGATCCCCGACATCCAGGTTACGCAGGCGGCGAACACGGCTGCCAGCAGGCAACTGAAGGAATCGAGCGCGGCAACGGCCCGAGCGCCGAAGCGCACGGTGAACAGCTCGACCAGGATGTGCTCGCGCCGGAACTCGGTGGCGGCCAGCGGCAGGAAGACGACCGCCACCATGTAGTACTGGGACACCATCTCCAGGGTGCCGACGATCGGCCGGTTAAGCAGATACTTGAAAAGGACGTCGGCTGAGACGTGCAGCATCATGAGGAGGATCGCAACCCCTGCGATGAACGCAAGGGCATGCGACCCACCTCGCAACACGCGCTCGACGAATCCGCCGTCCTCTTGCGGTGGAATAGCCACTTGCCGGTTCCCGCTTACTGGAGGGAGGGGTTCGAGTAGATGTTGTCGTTCAGCGCCTTGGCGTACTTCGCCTGGTCGTCGCCGACCGTGGCGACGATCTTCTCCCACTTCTCGAGAAGACCGGTGTAGACGTCGAAGATCTTGTCGGCATCCGCGATGCCGTTCTTCTGTGTCTTGGCGACGATACGCTGGACTTCGCTCTCCTGGAACGCCTTCATCGTGGCGGTAAGATCGGCGCTCATGGGATAGACCTCGACCTTGCCCGTCTTCTCTGCCGCGGCGACCGACGCGCTGCTGGCCTGCATATAGGCGAAGGTCATGTCGGCAAGGGCGCCGCCCAACCGGCCGATCAGCGCCTTGCGCTGTGGCGCGTCGAGCTGCTCCCAGACGCTTGTGTTGATGGCGTCGTGCAGCAGGCCGCCGATGGAGCCGAGCGGCGTGCTGATGACATCGGTCGCCACCTCCTCCAGGTGATTGGTCGTCAGCCAGTCGAGCGGGACAATGGCGCAGTCGATCTGGCCGCGCTGCAATCCCTCGTACGTCTCGTCGCTCTTCAGATTGACGGGAACCATGTCGAACTGGGTGACGAGCAGCGCAAGGGCGCCGACCGCGCGCACCTTGGTGCCACCGGCGTCGGCGGCCGACTTGATCGGCTTGTTGCAGACCAGGTGGAAGCTCGATGTCGCGAAGCTCATCATCGGAATGGCGTTGATGGCCTTGAGCTCGGCCCGGCACTTCGGGCAATGCAGCATGACCATTTCGTTCATCGCCCCGACCAGCACGCGCGGATCAGGATGCATCAGCTCGGACAGGGCCGCTTCGACCGGCACGGTCGTCGGGTCGTAGACCGGGTTTACGAAGCCCGAATCCGTAAGCCCGTCCCGCAGGATGCTGATCAGCGCGTTGCCGCCGCCCAGGGCGCCGCCGTAGAAGGTCTTGAACGTCAGGTCGCCCCCGGTGTCCTGCGTGACCTGGTCGAAATAGGCGTCCATCGCCTTGTTGACCGGGTGCGCTGGCGGAAGGTGGTTGGCGTAGGTCATCTCGCGTGACTGCGCGGCGGAAATCGAGGAAATGGCCGAAAAGGCCACGGCGGCGACTCTTATCGCAAGCCGACGATTTGAAAGGGCAAACATGTAGTCCTCCATATTCAGCAGACGGGTTTTATCGAGTCTTTTCTTGGTTCAAAATCTGCGGCTTGGCGCCACGGCTCAATCGAGCCGGTAAACTTCCTTCGGATTGTCCCTCAAGATGCGGTCTCTCACGCCTTCGTCGGGCGCCCATTCCAGTAGCAGGTCCAGAAGATCCCCGTCGTTGGGCATCGTGCGGTTGTTCATGTTCACATGCGGCCAGTCGGACCCCCACAGCAGCCGCTCCGGCGCATGGGCGACCAGGGCACGGGCAATCGGGGTCATGCTCGGGTAGGGCGGCTCTTCCAGGGTGCAGCGCATCGGTCCTGATAACTTCACCCAGACCCGCCCGGTATCGAGCATCTCGAACAGTCGCTTGACGGCCGGCTGATCCACCCCGCCGGCCGCCGGGATGTGCGCGAAGTGATCCAGGACGATGCGATTTGGCAGGGCCAGGAGCTGGTCCGATATATCCAGGATCTCTGTGCCATAGGGGTAGGCGTGAATGGGCCACCCGGCCTCGGCGCAGATCGATGCGATGCGCGGCGAAATCTGTGGCAGGTTGCCGCCATGCCGCGGACTGACGAAGCGCGCGCCGCGGACACCGAGCCGGTCCAGACGCTGGATTTCTTCCGCGGTTACGATTTCCGGGAGCAGCGCCACGCCGCGAAAGCGGTCGGGGAAGCGCTCGAGCACGTGAACCAGGTGCGTGTAATCGGCGCCATAACCGCCCCCGCTGACGATGATGGCCGTGCTGAGCCCGAGGATATCCTGCATCTTCAGGTTGGTCTCGGGCAGGGCGTCGGCGGAGATGTATTTGCTGCCCGGATTGAAGGGGTACTTCGATGCCGGCCCGAACAGATGGATGTGACAGTCCACAGCGCCTTTCGGACACTTCAGTCGCGGCGTCTTGGTGTTTGGATCGGGAGGTTGTGTAAGCGGTGGCTGCGTATTCATTTCCATGGATCCCGATGGCATTCCGACCGACTGGAGTTCTTCATTTTGTCTTGCCGGCGGTCCAATCTGGAACCAGGCCGGCCCGATAAGATGCTGGTCCGGATGCTTGCCGAACCCTCCCGGATCGCCGCCTTCGATTTCGCTGAAGGCGTTGGCCGGGAACCGCGGGTCACCTTGCGAACACGGTGCCGTCGAACAGCTTGCGGGCCGTCCGCAGAAAAGCGGCACGTTTGATCTCGGGTGGATCGGCGCTCTCGTCCAGTTCCATCAGGACGTCAAGGGCGCCGGTCGGGTGTTCGACGGAGAGCTTTTTGGTCGCTCCGCCGGGGATTGCCGCCACCTCAGCCGCGGGCGAGGCGGGCAGCAAACAGGCGGTTGCCACGCTGATGGCGCCGAACACGCCGATCGTCGCATGGCAACGGTGGGGAATGAAGGTGCGGGTCGACACGCAGCCGCCGTTGGCGGGCGGCGACACCATGGTCATCTTGGGCACGGTCTTGTCGCGCACGTCGCCCAGGTTCATCAAGGGGCCGGCGGCGAGGCGGATTTCCTCCAGCCGTGCCTTCAGCTCTGTATTCGAATCGAGCTCTTCGCGGGTCTCGTCGCCGCGGATGCCCATGTCGGCGGCCAGCAGCACGACCACCGGCATGCCGTTGTCGATCAGCGTGACCCGGGTGCCGGCCACTGTGTCGACCGCGTTGCCGGTCGGCAGCAGCGCGCCGCAGGTCGACCCGGCCGCGTCGGTGAAACTCAGCGGCACCGGCGCGGCGGTGCCGGGCACGCCGTCGATATGAGCGTCGCCCTGATAGGTCGGCGTGCCGCCGGGGGTGGCGATCTCCGCCACCGCGGTCTGGCCGCTGTTGACCATGAAGATGGTGATCCGCGTCACCGGGTCCTGCGCCGCGATCAGGCCCTGCTCGATGGCGAAGTAGCCGACGCCGGCCAGGATGTTGCCGCAGTTCTGGCCGTAGCCGACCCGCGCCTCGTCGACGAAGACCTGGGCGAAGAGATAGTCGATATCGATGCCCGGGCGCGCCGAGGGTTCGACGATGGCGACCTTGCTGGTCAGCGGATCGGCGCCGCCGATGCCGTCGATCTGGCGCGGATCGGGCGAGCCCATGACCGACAGCAGCAGCGCGTCGCGGGCCGCTTCGTCGCTCGGCAGGTCCTTGGCCAGGAAGTAGGCCCCCTTGGAGGTGCCGCCGCGCATCATCGTGCAGGGTATCCCGGTCAAGGATCAGCCCTCCGCCTTCCAGGTGGCGTAGTCGACGTATTTCAAGCCCTTCTCGGCCAGGCGCTCACGCATGCCGTAGATGTCGAGGCCCAGCTCGCCGGCCTGCAGCCGGGCGCGCGTGGCCGCCTCTTTCTCTTCGCGGGCCAGCGCCTTGGCCAGCACCGCGGCGGCCTCCTCGCGCTTGACCACGCAGATGCCGTCGTCGTCGGCGACGATGACGTCGCCGGGTTCGATGACTGCGCCGGCGCAGGCGATCGGCAGATTCACCGATCCGATGGTCTCCTTCACCGTACCCTGGGCGGAAACCGCCTTGGACCACACCGGAAAGCCGAGGCGCTTCAGATCGACGGTGTCGCGGGTGCCGGCCTCGATGATCAGCCCGCGCACCTTGCGCGCGATCATCGACTGGGCCAGCAGTTCGCCGAAGTAACCCTGGTCGCTGGGCGAGGTCGGCGTGATGACGACGATGTCGCCATCCTGGCACTGCTCGACGGCGACGTGGATCATCCAGTTGTCGGCCGGCGGCAGCGACACGGTAACGGCGCTGCCGGCGATCCGGGCACCGGAATAGATCGGGCGCAGGTGGCTCTGCAGCAGGCCCTTGCGGCCCTGGGCCTCGTGCACCGTGGCGACGCCGCAGGCGGCCAGGCCGTCGATCACGGCGCGGTCGGCGCGCGGGCAGTTGGTGACGACGGTGCTCATAAGGTATCCACCGTGCGCGGGAAGATCGACTGGAAGGCCTCGGCGTATTTCGCCGGGCGTCCGCCGGCCTGGCCGCCGGAGTTGCGGCGGAACTGGTTGCCGCGGTTCTCGGCCACGTTGGTGTAGTACGACCACAGATGCTCCTGGCCTTCCATGCACTCGATGGCGGCGCGCTTCTGTTCCCAGACGTCGGTGATGTCCAGGATGGTGTCCGGCTTCCAGCCGCACTGTTCGGTCTGATGCGGCTCGAAGAGGTAGAGCTGCGGGGCGCCGAGCACCTTTTCGCCGGGCTTGTGGCCCCAGGCCTGGGCGATCATGCGGCATTCCAGGGTCACCTGGGTCGCATAGGGGTGGTCGGTGTTGTAGGGGTCGCGCTCGGAGTGCGACAGCATGAAGGCCGGCTGCACCTTGCGGATCACGTCGACCAGACGCTCCTTGGCCTCGGCGTCCGCCACCAGCGGGTAGTCGCCCAGGTCGAAGAAGTGGATGTCGTGGGCGTTCAGCGCCTTGGCGGCGTTCTCGGCCTCCTTGCGGCGGGCGTCCTTGACCTGCTGCAGGGTGATGCCGGACTGCTTCCACAGCTTGGCGGACTCGCCGCGTTCGCCGAACGACAGGCAGACGATGTCGACGTTGTAGCCTTTGGCCGCGTGGGATGCGATCGCGCCACCGGCGCGCCAGACGAAATCGGCGGCATGCGCGCTGACGACCAAGGCAGTCTGCCCAGCCATAGAGACCTCCCTCATTGATTGCTCCAGTTCTGCGGCCGGGAGTATTGCCGCGGGAAGCGGCCCTGTATAAGAAAAACCGCGACGGAACCATTACGTTTGGCTATCGGGAGAATGGCAATCGCGGCAGAAGCGGGCGCATAAGCCTTGTTGCAGTGCGGCATTTTGCGCGGTTCGATAGGGGGTGGGCATTAGCCCGGCGGTTAGGGGGCGTTTAAGGCCTGGCGTTGTGCAGGTCGGCCACGATGTCGAGCGCCTGGCGCAGCTCATCGGGGCCGATGGTCAGTGGCGGCGAGAGGCCGAGGAAGCGGTTGTCGGCGATACCCAGGTGCAACCCGGCGGCGAAGCAGGCCTTGCGCAGGCCCGGCAGTTCGGCCGGGTTCTCCGCCTCGATTGCCATCAGCAGGCCGCTGCCGCGCGCCGCGCGGAACAGCGGGGAGGCCTGGGCGATCTCGCCGAGGCGCTGCAGCGCCTCGCGACCCACCGCCGCGGCGCGCGCGGCCAGTTCCTCTTGCCGCAGGATATCGAGCGTGACCAGGCCGGCGCGGGCGAGCAGGGGGTTCTTCTGGTGGGTGTAGTGGCCGATCGCCAGATGCCCGGAGCGGTTCAGGGCGTCCCGCGCGATGACGGCCGAAAGCGGCAGTGCGCCGCCGCCCAGCGATTTTCCGAGCACGGTCATGTCCGGTGCGGCGTCGAAATGCTCGCTGGCGAAGAGGCGGCCGGTCTTGCCGAGGCCGGTTGGCACTTCGTCGAAGATCAGCAGCGTCCCGCTGGCATCGCAGAGCCGGCGCACCTCCGGCCAGAACCACGCCGGTGGCATGTGCGGCGTGGAGCGGATCGGCTCGGCCAGGAAGCAGGCGAAGTCGCCTTGCCGCAGGTGGCTCGCGATGGCCGCCAGCGCGGCGGTGGCGGCTTCATCCCCGCCCTCCCCGCGGCGGCGCGCCCAGAACGGCGGCACGTGATGGCAGCCCGCGAAGCCCGGAAAGCCCTGGCGCTCCGCCGCGCGCCCGCCGGCCCACACCGCGCCCAGCGCGGCACCATGCCAGCTATCCTCGAAGGCCAGGGTTTTCACGCGCCCGGTGGCGACGTAGGCCAGCTTGAGGGCCATCTCGATGGCGTCGGCGCCGGAAAGGCCGAACAGCACACGGCCCTTGCCGTAGGGCCACAGCTCCGAGAGCTGCTCGGCAAGCTCGACCGCGGGCTCGTTGGTGAAGCCGCGCGGGGTGAAGGGCAGCGCGTCGAGCTGGTCCTTCAGCGCCTGGATGAGCCGCGGGTGGCGGTAGCCGATATTGTGGCAGGTGTTGCCCTGGAAATCCATGAAGCGGTGGCCGCTGTGGTCCTCCGCCCAGATGCCGTCGACGGCGCGGAAGGTCTTTTCGACCGGGGAGGAGCCGACCTGATGCAGGAAGGCGTCGGCATCCCGTGCGATGAGGGAGGTCATGCCGCCACCGCCTGCCGGCTCTCGATCCGGTCGCGCAGCGACATCGGGCCATGGCGGTTGATCAGCGCCAGCCCCCCCATCACCGCAAAGACGATGATCAGGATGGTGACGCTCATGGCGCAGGCGGCGCCGTAGTAGGAAACGCTGGCGGTCTGGAAGATGGCGACCGAGGCGGGGTCGAGGTCGGGGCCGACCAGGAAGGTGATGGCGGAGAAGGTGCACATGCCGTCGACGAAGATGTAGAGCGTACCCAGCAGCGCGGCGCGGCGCATCATCGGCAGGGTGACGAAGGCGAAGCGTTGCAGCAGGGAAGCGCCCAGCGCCTCGGCAGCTTCGTCAACCGCGCTGTCGAGCCGGCGCAGCATGGCGCGCCCGGCCAGCACGCCGACGAAGACATTGCCGAACATGATGTTGAGGATGACGATCGCCTCGGTGCCGTTGAGCGACAGTGCCTTGATCCCCAGCGGGTTGTTGAAGGCGACGATGTAGCCGATGCCGAAGACCACGCCGGGCAGGATCGCCGGCAACAGCACCAGGAAGGCGATGACCTCGTTGAACAGGCCGCGCACCCGCTCGGCGAGAAAAGCGATCGCCACCGCCAGCACACCGCCGAAGGGCGCGGCGATGAGGGCGAACCTGAGGGAGATCCACACAGGCTCGATGCCGACGTATTCGGAGACGAAACCGGGTACCGCGTCGACTGCGGTGAAGTGGTGCGGCGTGAAGCTGAAGTCCTGGCCCCAGACCTTCACGAAGGCGCCGGCCACGATGGTGGCGTAGATGACGGCGGTGAAGCCGATGATCGACCAGGCGAGTGCACTGAGCGTCGCCCTGACGTAACCGGGCACGGGAATCTGCGATGGACCGGCCTCGGTCGTCTCGAAGCGTTTGCGCCGGCCGATGCGGCTCAGCAGTACGTAGACGCAGATCGCCGGCACCACCAGCCAGACCGCGACGGCGGAGGAGAGCTGGGTGTTGGAGAAGCCGATCATCTCGTCGTAGAGCACGCCGGCCAGCACCGGCATGTCCTTGCCGATCACCAGCGGGTTGCCGAAGTCGGTCATCGAGAGGATGAAGACCAGGGTGGCGGCGCGGATGAGGCCGGGCTGCGCCATCGGCAGGGTGACCCGCCGGAAGGTCTGCGCGAAAGTCGCCCCCTGGATCGCCGCGGCCTCCTCCAGGCGTCCGTCCTGCTTCGACATCACGTTGTCCAGGATGATGAAGGCGGGCGGCAGGGCCGAGAGAATCTGCGCCAGTACGACGCCGGAAAAGCCGTAGAGGTTGCTGACGCCGGCGTCGATGAGGCCGAGCTGGTCCTGCAGCAGCTCCTTGGTGACCAGGCCGTTGCGCCCGAACAGCAGGACGGCGGCGGTGGCGATCACCACCGGGGGCGACACCAGGGGAATGAGGATGCCGTAGCGCGCTATCTGCGCGCCGGCCACCGCTCCGCGGTTGATGCCGAAGGCGAGCAGGAAGGCGGCGAGGGTGGTGACCGTGGTGGTGATCGCGGCCAGCCGCAGGGAGTTCCAGGCCGCGTTGCGCATGCGCTCTTCGCGGACCACTGTCAGGTAGTGATCCAGCCCATAGGTCCGGTATTGGCCGCTGCGCAGGCGGTCGAAGGCCGCCGCTGTCAGTTGGTCGCGCACCTGGAAGGCCAGGGGGATGCGTTTGTGCAGCATGACGATGGCCAGCGGCACCGCTGCTTCGACGGCGGTGCGGGTCGCCGCATCGAGGTCCGCCAGCGTGGTCCCGGCCGCGGCGATCTGTGCATCGAAGGGCGCCTTGCGGTCCCAGGGAACGTCGAGGCCGTTCAATTCCAGGGCGGCCGCCACTGCTTCCATGCGGTCGCGCGGTTTCGCCGCGGCGGACCAGCGCGCGACGGCCTGCTCCCGGCGCGCCGGCTCCAGCAGGTCGAGGGCCTCCAGCGTCACCTGGCGCAGTTCGGCCAGCGGCATCGGATGGTCGACGGCCAGGCTGCGCACCAGCATGGCGCCGATCGGCACGGCAATGAAAAGCAGTACCGGCAGGCCGATGAGGAGCGAGGCGAGGGCGCCCGGCAGGCGGCGCCCGATGGGGGTGCCGCTCATGGCGCCGTGGCTCCGTCGCTGGAGAGACCGTCGGGCGCGCCGGGAAACACCGTGGCGAGGCCGGCGCGGGCGGACCAGGCGACCGCGGCGCCCGGCTCCAGCGGCTGGCCGATCCAGTCCACCGTCGGCACGTCGGCGGCGAGCTGGCGGTCGTCGAGGGTGGCGAGGCTGAGCCGCACCGTCTGACCCAGGAAGGAGATCGCGCTCAGCACCGCCGGCACGCCGCCGTTGCCCGGCGGCGTCAGCGTCACGTGCTCGGGGCGGACCGAGAGTGTCGCCGGGGCGTTGCTGCCGTGGCTGCCGGCGCCGTTGCCCGGGTTGCGCACCGGCACGGCGACGCCGCCGACGTCGACGCTCTCGGCGTCGATCACCCGGCAGGGCAGGTTGTTCATCGAGCCGACGAAATTGGCGACGAAGCGGTCGGCCGGATGCAGGTAGACCTCGAGCGGCGTGTCGACCTGCAGCAGCCGCCCTTCGTTCATGATGGCGACGCGGTCGGAGATCGACAGCGCCTCCTCCTGGTCGTGGGTGACGTAAACCGCGGTGATGCCGAGGGCATCGACGACGCGGCGGATCTCGACGCGCAGGTGTGCGCGGATCTTGGCGTCCAGGGCGGAGAGCGGCTCGTCGAGCAGCAGGATCGAGGGCTGCGAGATCAGCGCGCGGGCCAGCGCGACGCGCTGCTGTTGGCCGCCGGAGAGCTCGTGCGGGTAGCGCGCTTCAAGCCCTTGCAGACGCATCATCTCGCACAGCGCACCCACCCGCTCGGCGACCTCCCGGCGCGGTCGGCGCTTGATGGCGAGGGAGAAGGCGATGTTCTGCGCCACGGTTTGCGTGGGAAACAGTGCGTAGCTCTGGAACACGAAGCCGACATCGCGCCTGTTGGGCGGCACGTTGGTGACCGCCGCACCGTTCAGCCGCACCGTGCCGCCGTCGGGCTGCACGAAGCCGGCGGCGATCCGCAGCAGCGTGGTCTTGCCGCAGCCGCTCGGGCCGACCAGCGAGCAGAACGCGCCAGGCGCGATCTCGAGGTTGACGGCGTCGACGGCTGTGGTCGCGCCGAAACGCTTGGTGATGTCTGTGAAGCCGATGGCTGTCATGGTTGGGCTGCTGGCGTGACGGGGCGGCCGGCGAGCGGGCGGGGGGCGTCGGCCCCCCGCGCCTCACGTGCCTACTGCTCGTACTTCTTGGCCCAGTCACGCTTGAAGTCCTCGGCATCGATCGGCCGGCGCATCTCCCAGAGATAGACCTGCTTCTGGTCGATCTTGCCGTAGCCCGGCGCGGCGCCGAGGCCGATGCTGGGCTCCAGCACCTTCATGCCGGCATCGCTGAACAGCCAGTCCATGAACACCTTGCCCTCGGCTTCGTGCGGCGCTCCGGCGACCAGGCCGCCGCCCTCGATGATGTTCGGCGACAGGCGGCCGATCACCATCTCGACGTCGGAATTGGCAGAGACCTGCTGCATGATCGCGGTATCGTAGCTGAGACCGATCACCGTCTCGCCGCCGCTTACCTGGCGCGCCGCGGCGCTGCCCGAGGAATTGTACTGGAAGATATTCTGGTGCAGGTTATCGACGAAATTGTCGCCGAACATGTCTTCCATGTTGGAGAAGATGGTGAAGCCGGTGCCGGACTTGGTCGGTGCCGCCACCGTGATCTGACCCTTGTAGGCCGGCTTGATGAGATCGACCCAGTCGACCGGCATCGGCAGGTGCTTTTCGGCCAGCAGCTTCTTGTTCACCGCCATCGCCATGATGGTGCCGTTGTGGCCGATCCAGAAGCCGTCCGGATCCTTGAAGGCGGTGTCGACCACGCTGTTCTTGGGTTCGTAAGGCTGCAGCGCCCCGGCTTCCTTCAATTGCTGGAGCGCGAAATTGTTCACCATCCAGATCACGTCGGCCTGCGGGTTGCCCATCTCCGCGATGGCCTTTTCGGTGATCGGGCCGGTCGACATATTGGTCGACGTCACGGTGATCTCGGGATGCGCCGCCTGGAAGGCGGTCATCACGTCCTTCTCGATTTCGGAGTTGGACGCGGTGTAGAGCACCAGCTCACCGGCCTCCGCGACGCCCGTGATTCCGGCCATCGTCACCACGGCTGCGGCCAGCATGGCGCGCCGTGCAATCCTTCTGCGCATGGTCATTGGTCTGCCTCCTCCTGTGCGGAACATCGAACTGGTTTTCATTCCCGGGAGGAAGCTATAGGGTTAATCAGAACTTGGCGAAACACGTAAAGTGTTAAGTTTAAATGACGCCCGGTGGGCAACATTGCAGCCTGAGGAAAGCCTTCATGAATTTCGTACAGATGCGCGCCTTCAACGCGGTGGTGCGCTACGGCAGCATTTCCGCCGCGGCCCAGCAACTCGGCGTCAGCAAGCCGGCGATCACCCAGCAGATCCGGGCGCTGGAGGACAGTCTGGGCATCCGCCTGTTCCATCGCAAAGGCAACAGCCTGGCGATCTCCGCCTCCGGGCGCCGTTTCCTGGAGCCGGCACAGGTCATGGCCCGGGTGCTCGACGAGATCGAGGTGCTGGCCGCGCGCACTGCGGGCAACGACGAGGGCGCGCTGCGCATCGGCGCCTGCGCGCCCTTCGTGCTGGTGCCGATCCTTGCCGCCTTCGCGCAGCGCTATCCCGGCATTCGCAGCTGCACGGAGATGGGCAACTCGCAGACCCTGGCCGCCAAGGTGCAGAACCACGAGCTTGACGTGGCGATCGCCACTCTGCGGCGGCCGCCGCCGGAATTTCACAGCATCTGCCTGGTGACCCAGAGCGTGCGCGCGGTGGTCGCGGCGGCGCATCCCTGGGCGCGCCGCCGTCGCGTGACGCTGGCGGATCTGGCCGGCCAGGTCTGCGTCATGCGCGAGCGCGGCTCGATGACCCGCAGCCTCATCGAAGACGCCGCGGCGGCGGTCGGCGTCACGCTCGACGCGCGCCTGGAACTCGGCAGCCGCGAGGCGGTGAAGGAGGCGGTGGCTGCCGGGTTTGGCGTCGGTTTCGTACTCGACCGCGAGATCGGCCGCGACAGCGCCCTCGTCGAGGTGGAGATCGCCGGCACCGGCCTCTCGGCCGGCGAATACCTCTACTGCCACAAGGACCTCGCCGGCATCGGCGCCATCAAGGCCTTTATCGACGTCGCCAGCGCCGTCTGCGGGATCGGCGCGGCCCCCGCCGTTGTCGCCTGAACGGCCTGCCCGCCCGGTCGCCCCCGCCCAGTCGCCCCGGCCCGGTCGCCGACGGCAGGCTTGACCCTTCCACGCCGCACTGTAGGTATTAGAGACAGCTATTGAACCCGCGAACAGAGTTGACGGATGGGGCGGCCAAACCTACGCCATTTGAGGGCCTTCAGCCTGGCGGTGAGCGAAAGAAACATTAGCCGGGCGGCAGAGGCGGCGCATATCACGCAGTCGGCGGGCAGCCAGGCGGTGGCCAAGCTGGAGGTCCACTACGACTGCCGCCTGCTGGAGCGCAGTGCCGCCGGCGTGTATCCGACGGACCTGGGACAGGTCGCGGTTGACCGTATCGACCGCGCCCTGAACCGCCTGCGGGCGGCGACCCAGCGGGTCTGTCCGCCGCGCGCCGCCCGCCAACCCGGCCCGGTGGCGCCCGACCGCATGCTGTCGCTGTCGCAGCTGGCCGCCTTCCTGGCCACGGCGCGCGGCGGCGGCGTCAAGGCCGGCGCCCGGCGGCTCGGCCTGTCGGCGCCTTCGGTGCACCGCGCGGTGCGCCAGTTGCAGGACGTGTTGGGCGTCGAACTGCTGGAACAGACTAGTCTCGGCCTGGCACCGACCCGCAGCGGCGCCGCCTTCGCCGCCGCCGTTGCCCTGATCCTCAAGGAAATCGACCTGGTCGCCGACGACCTCGACGAGGCGCGCGGGCGCCATCGCGGGCGGGTCGCCATCGGCTCCCTGGCGCTGGGGCGCAGCGAGCTGGTGCCGCGGGCCGTCGCCCGCGCGGCCAAGGCCTTCCCCGATGCCCAGTTTCTGATCCAGGACGGCACCTACGACCAGCTGCTGCTGGGACTGCGCGCCGGCGACCTCGACCTCATCGTCACCGCCGGGCGGCCGCTGGTGACCGACGACGTGGTGGAGGTGCCGCTGTTCGACGACGTGCTCGCCGTGGTCGCCCGTCCCGGCCATCCGCTGGCGGTGGACGGCGTCGCTTCGCTGGCCGACTTGCGCCACTATCCCTGGATTCTGCCGCGCTACGGCACGCCGACGCGGCGGCGCTGCGACGAACTGCTGCAGACCATCGGCGCGGCGCAGACCGAAGGCATGATCGAGACCGGCGCCCTGGTCTCGGTACGCGCCCTGCTGCTGGAGAGCGACCGCCTGACGCTGCTGTCGCGCCGGCAGATCGCGGTGGAGCTGGAGGCCGGACTGCTGGCGGCGCTCGACGTGCCGCTGCCGGAGCCGCGGCGCATCATCGTCGCCACCCTCAGGCGCGACTGGAAGCCGACCCAGGTGCAGGCGGCGCTGCTGGCGGAACTGAAGGCGATCACCCGGGAATGGACGGCGGCGGATGCCGCCGCGCGCCGATCATCCTGAAGCAGCTGTTTCGGCGGCGAGCCAGGTGGCGATCTTCGGCCAGTGTTCCGTCAGGGTGCGCTTGCCCATGAACAGGCCGATGTGCCCGCCGGGCACCAGCGCCTTTTCGCTGCTGCCCTTGGGGCTGCCCAGATGCGTCTCGGCGGCGAAGACCTGCTCCTTGGGCGTGATGTCGTCATCGGCGCCGGCCAGCAGGTAGGCCGGGCAGGTCACGTCCTTCAAGGACAGCTTGCGGCCCAGGCCGGTGAAGCGCCCCTTGGCCAGGCGGTTTTCCTTGAACAGCTCGACGACCGCCTGCAGGTACCAGCGCCCCGGCAGGTCGATGGGGTTCTCGTACCAGCGTTCGAAGGTTTCCGACTTGCTGAGATAGTCGGGATCGTCGAGGTGCCGGTAGAGCTCCAGGTACTTCTCGAAATACTGCTTTTCGGCGTGCATGTTCTTCCAGCCCTGCAGCATGTAGCGGCCCTTCATCAGGCCGACGCCCAGCTCGACCAGCTCCTCGAAGAAGCGTGTCGGCACCTGGTCGACCAGCCGGCGCAGCGGGCCGTCGCCGGCCTGGGTGTCGATCGGCGCGCCGGCCAGCACCAGCTTGCGCACCTTGGCGGGGAAGCGCGCGGCATACATCGCCGACATCCAGCCGCCCTGGCACAGGCCGACCAGGTTCACCCGGCCGCCCAGGTCGTCGACGCAGACGTTGATCTCGGCCAGGTAGGTGTCGATGCTGAAGTCCTTCATCGCCGGCGTGGCGCTCTTCCAGTCGGTCACCAGCACGCGCGGCACGCCGTTGGCCTGCAGCGTCTCGACCAGGCTCTGGCCCTTGTGATAGTCGGCGATGGTCGCCGAGTGGCCGGCATAGGGCGCATCGACGATGGTCGGGATACCCTCTGCGCCCTCAGGGGAGAAATCGCGCAGCCGCTGGGTGCTGAGATCCAGCATCACCTTGTTGCGCGTCGCGAAGCTGGAGGGCTTCGGCGTGGTGATTTTCTCCGCCGCATCGGCAAAGGCGATGTTCTTGCGCAGCAGGTCCAGTTCGGCCGTTCCCATCTTCTCGGCCATCTGCATCGCCGCGGTGAAGGGCCAGAACAGCGGGATGCTGTTCTCGGCGGGAATGCAGGGATGTTTTTTGGTTGGCTTGTTCATTGCGGGTTCCTTTCGGGGCCGCCGCCCTGGGCATGGCGGACCAGGATGGTTGCCAGCGCGCAGGAGGTCAGGCGTGCCAGCGGGCCGTCGGCGCGGCTGGTCAGCGCGATCGGCACGCGGGCGCCCAGCACGATGCCGGCCGACAGGGCGCCGGCCAGGTATTCCATCTGCTTGGCCAGAATGTTGCCGGCGTTGAGGTCCGGCACTACCAGGATGTCGGCATCGCCGGCGACCGGCGAGACGATACCCTTGGTCTTGGCGGCCTCAGCCGAGATGGCGTTGTCGAAGGCCAGCGGGCCGTCCAGGATGCCGCCGCGGATCTGGCCGCGCTCGGCCATCTTGCACAGCGCCGCCGCGTCGACCGTCGCCGCGATTTTCGGCGTTACCGTTTCGACCGGGGCGAGGATGGCCACCTTGGGGCTGGCGATGCCCAGCGCGATGGCCAGGTCGATGGCGTTCTGCACGATGTCGCGTTTGGCTTCCAGGTCCGGGGCGATGTTGATCGCAGCGTCGGTGACGAAGAGGTGTTTGGGATAGCTCGGCACGTCGAGGGCGAAGACATGGCTGATGCGCCGGGCGCTGCGCAGGCCGGAGGCCTTGTCGACCACCGGGCGCAGCAGCTCGTCGCTGTGCAGCGCGCCTTTCATGATGGCCTCGGCCTGTCCGGCGCGCGCCAGCTCGCCGGCCTTCTCGGCGGCGGCATCGCTGTGATCAACGGCGATGACCTCGAAACCGGCGAGATCGATGCCGGCCGCCGCGGCCGCCGCTTCGATTTTGTGTGCCGGGCCGATCAGCAGCGCCCGGATCAGGCCGGCCTGCTGCGCCTCGGCGGCGCCTTGCAGCGAAGGCCCGTCGACCGGATGGACCACCGCCATGCGGATCGGCGCCAGGCCGTCTGCCAGGGTGATCAGTTCGTGGTGGCGTGCGCCGGCGTCGTCCGCGGCTGTATTCTGTAGGGCGGCGGTATTTTGTAAGACGGTCATCGCGGGTGTCCTCTGTAGCGGTGCAGCCAGCTATGGGTGCGGGCCAGGTGCCGCGCGCTCCCCGCCGTGCGGTGATAGACCAGACGATAGACGAGTATCTTCGCGAGATTCTCCAGCGGCAGCCACGCCAGGGCGTAAGCCCAAACCAGCAGGGCATAGTGCCAGCCGATGGGGGTCACGAACCAGCCGTAGACCGCCGCCAGGGTGCCCAGCACCTGGGTCGCCTCGCAGGTGGCGAACAGCCGCCAGTTCGGCCAGGGCCGCTGCCAGAACCAGCCGGGGTTGCGGGCAACGTACAGGGTCAGGTGGCCGGCCACGAGCAGCTTCAGGAAGATGAGGGTCTGGATGATGTCGCGCGGCAGGTGAAGATAGCTCTCCACGAACCAGAACAGCAGGAAGGTTTCCACCACGCCGACCAGTCCCAGCACCAGCGAAATGGTCAGCACCCGATGCATGTCCCAGCGTACCGGCCGGGGCGCGACGGGGGCGTTGTCGTAGGCGATCATCATGATCGGGAAGTCGTTCAGGATCGCCAGCAGCACGATCATGACCGCGGTCACCGGGTAGAAATTGAACACCACGATCGACAGCGTCATGAACAGCAGCACGCGGATCGTCTCGGCGATGCGGAAGGTCGCGTAGCTGGTCATGCGCTCGAAGATGCGGCGCGCCTCCTCGACGGCGCTGGCGATGACCGACAGGCCTTCGCCGGTCAGCACCAGGTCAGCGGCGGCGCGCGCGGCGTCGGTCGCGCCGCTGACCGCGATGCCGGCATCGGCCTGGGCCAGCGCGGGCGCGTCGTTGACGCCGTCGCCGGTCATGCCGACGATGTGTCCGCGCGCCTGCAGTTCCTTCACGATGCTGTGCTTGTGCTCGGGAAACACCTCGGCGAAGCCGTCGGCGGTTTCGATGCCGTCTCCATCGCGCTGTCTGCCGTCGCTATCGAACAGCGTGCTGGCCGGCACAATGTTGCTGCCCAGCTTCAGCGTGCGGGCCGTCTCGCGCGCGATGGCGACGTTGTCGCCGGTCACCATGCGGATCTGCAGGCCCATGGCTTCGGCGGCCTGGATGGTGGCGGCGGTGTCGTCGCGCGGCGGATCGAACAGCGGCAGCAGGCCGAGGAAGCGCCACTTGCTGTTTCCTTGGCCGTTTCCTTGGCCGTCCCCTTCGCCATCGCTGCCGCTCTCCCGGCGCGCTACGCCCAGGGTGCGGTAGCCCTTGCGGGCCAGGGCGTCGACGGCGGCTTCGACCTTTTCGCGGACGGCGTCGCTGGGACCGTCCAGGTCCAGGATGACCTGCGGCGCGCCCTTGGCGACCTGGAAGTGCCGGCCGTCGTGTTCGATGTCGGCATCGGTCTGCTTGCGCACCGGGTCGAAGGGCCGGAAGGCCGTCTGGGTGTAGCCCGCCAGTTTCGCCTTGCGCCCCTGGGTGTCCGCGGGGCCGTCATCCAGGGCGCCGAGGATGGCGCTGTCGATCGGATCGTCTTCCGCGTCGAGCCGCGAGGCGAGTGCGGCGCACAGCAGGATCTCGTCGACGTCGCGCGCCTCCACCGTAACGGGATCGCCGACCTGCAGCCGGTTCTTGGTCAGCGTGCCGGTCTTGTCGGAACACAGAATGTCCATGCCGGCCAGTTCCTCGATGGACACCAGCCGCGAGACGATGGCTTTCAGCCGCGCCAGCGCCATGGCGCCCACCGCCATGGTGACGGACAGCACGGCGGGCAGGGCCACCGGAATGGCCGCGACGGTGAGGATCAGGGCGAACAGCAGGGTCTCGACCAGCGGGTCGCCGCGCCACAGGGCGACCATCAGGATCAGCGCGATCAGCCCCAGGGTGCCGAGGATGAGGAAGTTGCCGATCTTCAGCACCGCATCCTGGAAGTGCGAGCGGCGCCCGGCGCTCTCCACCAGTTTGGCGGTGCGCCCGAAGTAGGTCGCGCTGCCGGTCGCCGTCACCACCGCGGTCATCTCGCCCAGCCGCGCGATGGAGCCCGAATAGACGGCATCGCCGATCTTCTTGTCGACCGGCAGGGATTCGCCGGTCAGCGCCGACTGGTCGACGCTCAGGTAGTCGCCCTGCATCAGCTTGGCGTCGGCCGGGACGATGTTGCCCAGGCGCAGGGCGATCACGTCGCCCGGCACCAGTGCCGCCGCGGCAACGGTCTGCCATGTGCCGTCACGCCGCACGCGGGCATTCAGCGCCAGGGTCTGCTTCAGGGCGGCGATGGCGTTGTCGGCTTTGAACTCCTGCCAGAAGCCCACCGCCGCGTTGATCAGCAGCATGGCGAAGATGATGGCGACGTCGGCCCAGTGCTGGACCGCGGCGGCAATCAGGCCCGCGGCCTCGATCATCCAGGGGATCGGCCCCCAGAAGAACGACAGGAAGTGCTGCAGCGCGCTGCTGTGCCGTTCGGCCAGCGCGTTGGGGCCGTAGCGCGCCAGGCGCGCGGCGGCTTCGGTGCCGTTCAGTCCCGTCGACAGGTCGGTCGAAAGCTCGCCCGGGAGCCCGCCAGGCAGCCCGCCCGGGACCTCGCCCGAGACTTCGCGAGAAAGATCCTCGGCGGGGTTATCCGCCTGCCGGTCTTGCCCGTGCGGCTTCGGGGGGTGGGGGGGCGCCGCCCCCGCAGGGCGGCTGTCGCTGCGTGTTTGTTTTGTCATGCCAAGCTGAACCTCGGTTCATGCCGGCGCGCTCATGGAGGGGCGCGTCGCTGCGCCTTCGGCCGCGGGGAGCCCCGCGGCTGGAGGACATTCTGATCTGTCCGATGGTTTTCACTTAGGTACTCGGCCCGGGCCTGCAATGGGCGGTTTGCCGCAGTGCACAAGAAAAACGTCTGAAGCGGCGGAAATCCGGCGGAATGCGCGGATGGAGGATTTTTACTGCGCCGCCAGCGCCTCGATCTTCTTCAGCAGGTCCTGCGGAATCGCGATGCCGTCGCGCAGCGCCGCGGCGCGGCGTTCCTGTTCGCGCTGGCCGGGCAGTTGCACGGGCGCGGCGGCATCGGCCGGCGGCGTGCCCTGCACCAGATCGCGGAAGCGCGTGACGGCGGCGGCGTAGGCTTCGGCACCCAGCAGGCGCTGCGGATCGATCAGCAGCAGGAAGTGCCCGGTCCCGCAGGGCCGCTCCGGAAAGTCGGTCCAGGGCGAGATGTCGGTCAGGAAGCGGGCGCCGGCCAGCACGCCCGACAGCATGTCCACCGCCTGCGACAGGCCGGAGCCCTTGTGCCCGCCGAAGGGCAGCAGGAATCCGGCCAGCGCCGCCGCCGGATCGGTGGTCGGCTTGCCGGCGGCGTCGACGGCCCAGCCTTCGGGAATCGCCGTGCCTTCGCTCTGGGCCTTGCGGATCTTGCCGCGCGCGGCGACGCTCATCGCCATGTCGAGCAGGAAGTGCGGCCCGTCCGGCCCGGTCGAGCCGGGCCCGGCCGAGGTTAGGACGGGCGCGGCGATGGCCAGCGGGTTGTTGCCCAGCCGCGCCTCGCGGCCGCCCCAGGGCGCGATGGTGGTCGAGGCGTTGGTGCCGCAGATCAGCACGAACCCCTTTTCGCAGGCCTTCAGGCCGTAGGGCGCCAGGGCGCCCAGGTGGTTGGAGTTGCGGCAGCCCAGGTAGGCGATGCCGGTCGCGCCCGCCATCTCGAACCCGGCTTCCAGCGCGGTCATGGCGACCGCCGGGCCCAGCCCGTTGTCGCCGTCGACCAGCGCCAGCGACGGCGCCTTGGGCTCGACCGCGATCCCGGCGGCGGCCTTGATGCCGCCCAGGCGCAGGCGCTCGCAATAGCTCACCAGGCGCAGCACGCCGTGGGTGCCCAGGCCCATCAGGTCGCCTTCCACCAGGATGTCGGCGGTCCAGGCGGCCTGCCGCGGCGGCACGCCGGTGGCGCTCAGCGCGGCGACGGCAAGGCCGCGCAGCTCTTCGGCGGTGCGGGTAACGGAAGCGGTCATGGCGGGAGACTCTCTTGTACGGCGGTTGGGGGCTCTTGTATAGCGCAAGGCGGCTGCCCTGCGCACCCGCACCGCCGCGCCATTTGGCTTGCGCGGGCGCATGGTGTATCCCCGACAGTGAGGAAACGGTCCGGGGGAGCCATTCCCGGACGCCAATAATGGAACGGATGAAGATGCGCAGATACAAGATCGCGGCGGTACCGGGCGACGGCATCGGGCCGGAGGTGATTGCCGCCGGCATGGACGTGCTGCACGCCGTCGCCGCCCAGGACGGCGGCTTTGCCCTGGAGACCGAGAGCTTCGACTGGGGCTCGGACCGTTATCGCAAGACCGGGCGGATGATGCCGCCGGACGGCGTCGACACCCTGCGCGGCTTCGACGCCATCTACTTCGGCGCCGTCGGCGATCCCGATATCCCCGACCACATCACCCTGTGGGAACTGCGCCTGGCGATCTGCCAGGGCCTCGACCAGTACGCCAACGTGCGGCCGACGAAGCTGATGCCCGGCATGGAAGGGCCGCTGAAACGCGACCTCGGCGAGAAGATCGATTGGGTTATCGTGCGCGAGAATTCCGAGGGCGAATACGCCGGCGTCGGCGGGCGCGTCCACACCGGCCTGCCGCTGGAAACCGGCCTCGACGTCTCGGTCTTCACCCGCGACGGCGTGTCCCGCATCTGCCGCTTCGCCTGCGAACTGGCGATGAGCCGGCCGCGCAAGCGCCTGACCGTGGTCACCAAGTCGAACGCCCAGCGCCACGGCATGGTGTTCTGGGATACGGTCTGCCGCGAGGTGCTGGCCGACTTCCCGGATCTGGACGTCGACTTCAAGCTGGTCGATGCCATGGCCGCGCTGATGGTGACGAAGCCGGCGGCGATCGACACCGTGGTCGCCACCAACCTGCACGCCGACATCCTCTCCGACCTCGCCTCGGCGCTGACCGGCAGCCTGGGGAACGGCGCCACCGCCAACATCAATCCGGCGGGCGACGTGCCCTCGATGTTCGAGCCGATCCACGGCTCGGCCTTCGACATCGTCGGCAAGGGGATCGCCAATCCGGTCGGCGCCTTCTGGACCGGCGCCATGATGCTGGAGCACCTGGGCGAAGCGGATGCCGCGGCGCGCCTGATGGCGGCCATCGGGACGGTGACGGCGAACGGGCCGCGCACTCCCGACCTGGGCGGCCAGGCCGGCAGTGCGGACGTGACGAAAGCGGTGCTGGCGGCGCTGGCCGGCAAGGCCGCCTCGTTGCCGTAGAGTCTACTTGTCGTAGAACATGTCATAGATCGCGTAGCTGATGTCGCTTTCCAGGGGAAACGACAGCATCCCCATCACCGAATAGCCGAGCAGCCAGGGCATCAGGTAGAAGCGCACCATGAAGAAGAACCAGGCGACGTAGAGCGGCACCAGTTGCGGCAGCAGGAAGCCGGGCGTGATCGGCCGGAACACCCGCAGGATCGGGTTGGTGTACTTCACGAAGACCTTCATGAAGAAGAAGTCCGAATCCTCCGGCAGGAAGATGTTCATCGCGACGCGGCCGATCAGCGTCCACATGACAAGGCCGAGGATGTAGTCGATCGCCACGACCCAGATCGGGAAGGTTGCAAGCGGGTCGGTCATGTCGGTGCTTCGGTTCCGGGGAACGGTAGGGCGGGAAGAAAAAGGGTGGCGGAGCGAGCCCCGCCACCCTGATTCACACTGCTTTCGGTTTGCGGATCAGTGCGCCGCGCCGAGGATCGATTCACCGGAGGGAATGCGAACCTCGTCGACCATCGCCTGGGTTTCCGCGTCGGGTGCCGGGGTCATCAGGGTGACCACCACCATGGCGATCAGGCTGACCGGCATGCCGCTCATTCCGCAGCGCAGGTGGTCGCTGCCCATCCACGGCGTGCCGCCGGTGTACACGTAGTACAGGTAGGCCGAACCGGCGACGAAGCCGCAGACCATGCCGGCGATAGCCCCTTGCGTGTTGGCCCGCTTCCACCAGACGCCCAGCACCAGCGGGAAGAACAGGCCGGAGCAGGCGAAGCAGCAGGCCCAGGCCACAGCACCCAGGATACCCGTGAGCTGCAGACTGGCGATCAGGGCCGCGAGGGCACCGATGCCGAGCAGCAGCACGCGGGCGACGATCAGGCGGTGCCTCGTGTCCGCCTTCGGGTCGATGATCTTGTAGTACAGATCATGGCTGAGCGCGTTGGCGATCGCCAGCAGCAGACCGTCGGCCGTCGACATGGCGGCCGCCAGGCCGCCGGCGGCGACCAGACCCGACACCACGTAAGGCAGGCCGGCGATTTCCGGCGTTGCCAGCACGACGATGTCAGGCCGCATGAAGAACTCGTTGATCTGCAGGATACCGTCGCCGTTGGCGTCCGACATCCAAAGCATGCCCACGCTCTCCCAGTTCTGGATCCAGGCGAGACTTCTGACCGCCTCGTAGGACTGGTTGATGATTGCCGTCGGCAGAGTGGGGTCGAGCAGCTGCAGCTTCGACAGCGTGGCGAGAGCCGGTGCCGTGAAGTACAGCAGGAAGATGAACAGCAGCGACCAGGCAACCGACTTGCGGGCGGCCCGGACCGACGGCGTGGTGAAGTAGCGCATCAGGATGTGCGGCAGCGAGGCCGTTCCCGCCATCATGCAGAACGCCAGGGTGACGAACCGCCAACTGTCCATGCCGCCTTGCGGGGCGTTGTGCGGTGTCCTCAGGATACTGACACCGCCGGGTGCGCCGTCGATCGCCGTGGCCCCCAAACCGATCAGCGGTTCCAGTTCCTGGATGCGGGCTACCGCGTCGCCGTAGCTGAAGTGGGGGATGCCGCCGAAACACTGTTTGATCGACATCCAGATCACCCGCGCCAGATAGGCGATGATGAGCACGATGTACTGGGCCACCTGGGTCCAGGTCACCGCCCGCATGCCGCCCAGCATGGAACACAGCAGGATGCCGAGCAGGCCGATCCACACGCCGTATTGGAAGGGGATGTGGAAGGCGCGTGCGGCGATGGTGCCGGACGCGTTGATCTGCGCGGTCACGTAGGTGAAGGAGGCGACCACCAGCACGATGATGGCGCAGAAGCGGGCGAGATTGCCGCCGTAGCGGGTGCCGATGAAATCCGGCACCGTGTAGCAGCCGAACTTGCGCAGGTAGGGCGCCATCAGCGAGTTGACCAGGACGTAGCCACCGGTCCAGCCGACGATGAAGCCGAGGTAGCCGTAACCGCCGAAGTAGATGCCGCCGGCCAGCGCGACGAAGGAGGCGCCGGACATCCAGTCCGCCGCCGTGGCCATGCCGTTGTAGACCGCCGGCACTTCGCGTCCTGCGACGTAGTAGGCCTCGACCTGCATGGTCCGCGACAGCCAGCCGATCACCGCGTAGATCACCACGGTGAAGGCGACGAAGAGAATGCCGATGGTGTCCGCCCCGGCGCCGAACTGCTCCAGGATGGCCATCAGGATGATGAAAACCAGGAAGCCGCCGGTGTACAACGCGTAGATGCGGCCGAGGTTGTCGATAAAGCTGCCTTTCATTTTCATGATCCGCCCCTATTCCTCGCCGACGCCGGCTTCGTCATCGATCGCGTCCTGGCGCCAGTTCTGGAAGAAGATCAGCACCACGAAAACGATCAGGGAGCCCTGGACGATCATGTAGTAGCCCAGGGGAAATCCGATGAAGCTGAACGTATTCAGCTCCTTAGCGAACCATGGAACGATGAAGGCAAAGATGAACCAGAGTACCAGGACCAGGATGGTGAGATTTCGCGTCCTGGCCCAGTGACGCGTTTTGGCGTCTTGACTGATTTCAGGCATTTTATCCCCCGAGGTAATTATTGTATTTTACCTTTGCTTTGGCTCCACTGTCCGATCCCTGCTGATGAACCGGTGGAAGCAGTTCACGATGGTACAAAAACCGGTACCCTCGCAATACCAATAATCATAACTGCCCATGGAAAATTAATGACGTCGGCGTGCAATTCGGCTGGAATCGGCCCTTTAAAGGGTGTTCCCGGGTGATGCCCTTTCTTGTGCGGGCGAAGGCTTTTCTGCCCGAATTCCTGGCGCGGCTGACGGTGCGGCGCGACTCGGGGCCCATCGACACGGTCGAGTCGCTCTGTCGCTTCGTCTCGACACGGGCCGCTTTCGTCGCCCAGAAGACCCTCTACGGCTATCTGAAGACGCGTATGGGCACGCGCTATCCCAGGATGTTCGAGGACGATGTCCTCATCGCCTCGATCGACGTCGCCAAGATGCACGTCTATGCCGCCTGCCTGTCCGATCTAGCGATTTTCGCAGCGTCGCGCAGTGTGCAGGACGTGCCGGCGCACGATTTCCCCCACGATTCGGGCATCTGCCGCGCGCTGGCCCTGCATTGCTTCGAGCGCGGCCTGGCCGACAACGCCGAGCAGGCGGGCGGCGTGCATGCCTTTTCCGCTGCCGAGGCGGTGGCCGCCTTCAACCGGCGTCTGGCGCCGTGGGACTGGGCCGGGGGGCCGAAAGGCCGGCATATCTTCACCGAAAGCCCGGCGGCGCTGGTGCACTGGGCGCCGATCGCGCCGGAACTGAAGAAGCTCGACCGGGAAATCGTGGAAAACTCCATCAAATTCACCTGGCGCGACGTGCGTGCGGCGCTCGACAAGCGCATCGACGGTGATGCGGTGATGGCGGAAGCCGGCCGGCTCGCTCGCTTGAAGGCTTGATTCCGGCGGCGGGCGCCGCGGCGTTGAGGAGGGCTGGTGCGATGAGTTTCCTTGCGGTGCAGGGTAGCGGGCTGTCCGGGCTGCCGCTGCACGCGGTGCCGGCGGTGGCGGTGGATACCGAGACCACCGGCCTGGACGTAAAGGCCGACCGGGTGGTGGAGATCGCCGCGGTGCGCCTGCACGGCGGCCATGCGGCCGGTGCGACGGGTGCGACGGGTGCGACGGGTACGGCCAGTGCGGGCGCCGCCGCGCCGCACTACGCCAGTCTGGTCAATCCCGGCGTACCGAGCCCGCCCGCCGCCACGGCGATCCACGGCATCACCGACGACGCGGTCGCCGCCGCCGCGCTTTTCCCGGCCGTCATGGCACAGTTTTCCGGCTGGGTCGGCAAGGCGCTGGTGGTCGGCTATTCCATCGGCTTCGACCTCGCGGTCCTGAAGGCCGAGCATGCGCGCCACGGCTTGCCGTGGACCGCGCCGCGTTCCCTTTGCGTGCGCCACCTGATGCAGTTGATCGCCCCCGACCTGCCCAACCAGTCGCTGGAGCTGTCGGCCAAGTGGCTGGGCGTCGAGGCCGGCGAGCGGCACCGCGCCCTCGGTGACGCGGAAACCGCCGCGCGGATCTTCCAGGCGCTGGTGCCGCGGCTGCGCGAGAAGGGCATCGTCACCCTGGCCCAGGCCGAGCGCGTGTGCCGCAGCCTGACCACCCGTCTGGAGGAGGAGGCGCAGGCCGGCTGGCACGACGTGGTGCGCGACAGCCGCAGCCTGCCCAAGAGCGTGGCCGAATACGCCCGCATCGACAGCTTCCCCTACCGCCACCGGGTTGCCGACGTGATGCGCATGCCGGCGGTTCGCATCGACAGCGGGCTGTCCCTCAAGGCGGCGCTGGCGCTGATGATGGAACAGGGCATCAGCTCGGTCTTCGTCGACCCGCCTGGAGGCCTGGGTGAACCGGGCGACGAACGCGCTGGCGAACCCGGCGGCGAACCCAAAAGCGTTCCCAAAGGCGATCCCAAAGGCGATCCCAAAGGCGATTACGGCATCCTGACCGAGCGCGACATCCTGCGTGCGGTGAATGCCGAGGCGGCGGCGGCCTTCGACGCGCCGGTGTCGCGCTATGCCAAGTTCCCCCTGGTCACCGTGGAAAGCGGCGAGTTCGTCTACCGCGCCATCGCCGGCATGTCGAAGCGCCGCTTCCGCCATCTCGGCGTGCGCGATGCCGGTGGTGCGCTGGTCGGCGCCCTCAGTGCGCGCGACCTGCTGCGCCAGCGCGCGAGCGATGCCCTGTCGCTGGGCGACAGCCTGGAGCAGGCGGCCAGCCCCGCCGATCTCGGCCGCATCTGGGCCGGCCTCACCACCGTGGCCCGCGGCCTGGTGTTCGAGGAGGCCGATCCGCGCGACATCGCCGCCATCGTCTCGCGTGAACTGCGGGCGCTGACCAAGCGCGCCTGCGAACTGGCCGAGGCGGCGCTGGACTCGGGCGGCCAGGGCGGCCCGCCGCGGCCCTATGCCATGATGGTCCTGGGCTCCGGCGGGCGCGGCGAAAGCCTGCTGGCGATGGACCAGGACAACGCCATCGTCTTCGATGCCCGGGAGCCGGGCGAGGGCGAACCCGGCGGGCCTGTGGACCGCTGGTTCGAGGCGCTGGGCGTGAAGGTGGCCGACATGCTGAACGACGCCGGCGTGGTTTATTGTCCCGGCGGCATCATGGCTTCAAAGCCGGAATGGCGCATGGACCTGACCGGCTGGCGCCGTCGTATCGAGATCTGGATCGGCAAGTCGCGCGCGGAAGACCTGCTGAACAGCGATATTTTCTTCGACGCCGTGCCGGTGCACGGCGACGCCGGGCTGGCCGAAACGCTCTATGGCGAAGCCGCTGCCGCCGCGCGCGGTTCGCGGACTTTCCTGAAGGCGATGGCGATGAGCGCCAGCGATTTCCACGTCCAGCTCAACTGGCGGGGCCGCCCGAAGCTGGAAAACGGCCGTATCGATTTGAAGAAAGGCGGCCTGATGCCGATCTTCTCGGCGGCGCGCATCGTTGCCCTGACTCACGGCATCGCCGCGCGCTCGACGCCCGAACGGCTGGAGGCGGCGCGCCAGATGGGCGCCTTCGACACGGCGCTGATCGGCCGCCTGATCGAGGCTCATAAGATCCTGCTCGGCGCCATCCTGCGCCAGCAGTTGCGCGACCTTTTCGCCGGGGTGAAGCTCTCCAACCGGGTCGCCCCCGGCGAGATGGAGCCCTACGAGCGCCAGCAACTCACCTGGGCCCTTGGCCAGGTCGACAGCGTGCGCAGCCTGCTGGGAACGCCGGGATTCGGGTGAGAAGCGTGATTTAAGGCTTTTGCGCCATTTATTGCTTATCGCGGCGAATCCGGATATCAGCAATAAGTGATCTTATCCAGTTGCGTTTCGAGATCAGCCACAAAGGAAAAATCATGACCGTTACAAAGACTCAGCTTGCCGAGGCCTATGCTGCGGCCTTGAACAAGGCACTCGGCGATCAGTGGGATTACGAGTTCAGCCGCCGGGACGCCAGCCGCTTCCTCGACGCGCTGTGGCCGGTGGTCTCCCAGCTCGCGCTCAAGGACACCAAGAAGACGATCCCGGGCAGCGTGCCGCTCGGCAATCTCGGTCGCCTGAAGATGCGCTTCAAGCCGGCCACCAAGGCCCGCAAAGGCACCAACCCCTTCACCGGCGAACCGGCGACCTTCAAGGCCAAGCCGGCGACCCTGCAGCCGCGCTTCACCGCCGGCAAGGCGCTGAAGGACGAAGCCAGCAAGTACTCCAAGAAGCTGAAGTAAGACTCTTCGGCCGACTTCGCCGACGAAGGCTCTCCTCCCTTCCGGCACTTCGGAGATCCTCAGGGGGTTTCCCAGGTGTCCGCCGTGGTGCTGGAAGGGGATGGCGACGCTGCCGGCGAGCTGCCGGACCACGAGCGCCAATAGGTCACCTGGGCGCTCGGCTTATGGACAGCCTGTGCAACCTGCTGGACATACCGGTGTTCGGGTGAGGTCCTGAGGCCGCCGGCCTCATCTCGCGCCGGATTCCAGGAAGAGGGCTCTTTTGTCGAAAATCAGCCTGGTGCGATAGCCGTCGACACAAGGGTGCGGTTCCGGCTCGGCGCCCTTGCGGATCTCGATCGCGCCGCAGATCGAGTCGATGCAGGTGGTAAGCAGCAGGCTTGCGCTGGCGCCGAAGAACTGCAGACCATAGTCGTAGGCGATGGTTTCCGGGTCTTCGTCCGAAGGATCGGTTGTCGAACAGCAGGCTTCGATGATCTCGATACGCTCCACTTCACCAAGTTTGATCTCCAGAGACGAGGCGCCGTAGAGGTGCGGCGGGTGCTCTCCGTCGGAGACGTAGGATATTCGGCCGGGCCGGGGGCTACGCTCGATGCTGTAGGTGCTATGGTCGAATCCTACCCGTGATCTGCCGAAAAGCGTCGTCAGCACCACGAAATCGTCTCGGCCGACCCAGAAGACAAGCTGATCGACAAGATGCGGCGCACCGTCGAATCCCACCTTCACCTCGGGTGCGAAGACCGTCCAATAGGATTTGGGACGGAGGATCGCCTTGAGTGCATCGATCCCCGACTCGCTGATGTGTGCTGTCTGATGTGCCATGCCGTTTCCCGCCGCCGCGTACCAGCTTGGCCGGACTATATTCGACTTCTTGCCCGCTTCCCAAGCAGTCTACTTCGGAAAATCAAAACAAGGAGTTCTATCCCGCGGAGGACCCGGCTCACCTTGTGACCCAGTCCAGACACGCCATCGACCTGGCAACGGAACGCGGCTGGTTCTTGAGGTCCGTGTGCTGCTAGAAACAATACTTTGCAATCCACAAGGCGAAGGCAGGTTTGGTATGACTGTGCGGCCGACAACAGAAGCAGACATCTGGGATCTCATCAATGCTGCGCTGGACCGCATGACCGTCGCGCAGCAGCGGCTGTGGGAGGTCATTCAGATCATGCCGGAACAGTGGAGCCAGCGTCCTTGGAGCGATGTTGCCGGCGGGTTCTGGGCCGTCGCGATCATTGGGCGCTACGTGATCTGGTATAACCACATCGAAGGCGGCTTCAATCGATCGACGTTCTCGGAGTTCGGGGAGATCAACGAGTACAGATGCAATCAGGATGGGTTGGAGGAGGCCGTTCAGCCGGTGCTCAATTACATCCGAGACGGATACGACTCAGCCGGTCACTTCGGGCCGCCACAGTCGCCACAGCCGATGCACTAATGCGCCTGGCTACGCCTACGCCCGAAAAACCGTCCCCGCGCCTGCCGTGCGCGCCCGGGCGACGGCCAGGGCGGCGATGGCGGTGTCCTGCACGCCGGTGCCGGTGAGGTCGCAGATCACGCAGGCCTCGTCGCTCGCGCGGCCCGGCTTCAGGCCGGCGATGACCTCGCCCAGTTCGGGGAAGGCCGCGTGGGCATCGACGGTACCGGCCTCGATGGCGTGGTGCAGTTCGCCCAGCAACCGCGCCTGGGCCACGCGGTCGGCGATGTAGGCATCGGCGGCGGCCAGGGCTGCCGGCGCGATCTCGTTCTTGTAGTGCGCGTCGGAGCCCATGGCGACGACGGTCAGGCCCGGATGCAGGTGCGCCGCCTCGATCAGCGGCTTGTTGGACGGGGTGGTGGTGATCACCACGTCGCTGCCGGCGCAGAGCGCGTCGAGGTCGTCGGTCCCCCCGACCGGAATGCCGAGCGTCTCGCTCATCTCGCGGGCGCAGGCCGCCGCCTTGGCGCCGTCGCGCGCCCACACCAGCGCGCTTTCCTGGGGACGGACCAGGCTCAGGGCCTGCTGTTGCTGGCGCGCCTGCACGCCGGCGCCGACGATGCCGGCTTTTTTGGCGTCCTTGCGGGCCAGCCAGTCGGCGGCGACACCGCCGGCCGCCGCGGTGCGCAGGTCGGTCAGGTAGCCGTTGTCCAGCAGGATGGCCTCGACCAGTCCGGTCTTGGTGCTGAACACCACCATCAGGCCGTTCAGACTGGGCAGGCCGATCTTCGGATTGTCGAAGAAGCCCGGGCTCATTTTCATGGCCAGCATGTCGAGCCCGGGGACATAGGCGGTCTTCACATCGATCTCGCCGTTGGCGTCGGCGATCTCCAGGTGCAGGACCGGCGGCATCACGACGGGCTGGGGCGCCAGCGCCTTGAAGGCCGCCTCGATGCAGGCGACGACGTCGCGGTCCAGCGTCAGCAGCGCGCGCAGGTCGGCTTCCGAGAGCAGGGATATTTCAGCCATGGCGTGCCGCCGGCTCTTGCGCCTGGCGCTCGCCTGTTTCCTGTCGCTGGCGCTCGCCTGTTTCCTGTCGCTGGCGCTCGCCTGTTTCCTGTCGCTGGCGCTCGGCCAGCAGGTCGGGATTCTCGCCGGCGACGATGCGGGCGTGCAGGTCCATGTCGATGTTGCCGCCGCTCAGCAGGATGACCGTCGTGCCCCAGTCGGGCCGCGGCGCCTGCAGCAGCGCGGCGATACCGACCGCGGCGCCGCCTTCGACGATCTGGCGTTCTTGGGCATAGGCGTGGCGGATGGCGCCGGCGATTTCCGTCTCGCTGACCAGCAGGGTCTCGTCGACCAGCGCGCGGACCATGGCGAGGGTGTGTTCGTTATGCAGGCCGATGCCGCCGCCCAGGGAGTCGGCCAGGGTCGGCAGTTCTTCCACCTGAACCAGGTGCCCGGCCTTCAGGCTGTTGTACATGGCCGGTCCCAGGTCCTGGGAAACGCCGACGATGCGGATGGCCGGCTTCAATGTCTTGGCCGCCAGCGCGATGCCGGCGATCAGGCCGCCGCCGGACAGCGGCACCACCAGGGTGTCGGCCTCCGGCAGGTCCTCCAGCATTTCCAGGCCCAGGGTGCCTTGCCCCGCAATGATGTCCGGGTGGTCGAAGGGCGGCAGGCTGACCATGCCTTCCTCGGCAACCAGGCGCTCGACCTCGACCTGGGCGTCGTCCTGGGACAGGCCGATGATGCGCGCCTCCGCCCCCAGGGCCTTGACGCCCTCGACCTTGTTGCGCGGCACCAGGGCCGACATGCAGACGATGCAGCGCACGCCGGCCGCCTGGGCCGCATGGGCCAGGCCCCGGCCGTGGTTGCCGGTGGAGGAGGCGGTGCCGCCCCGGGCGCGCAACTCGGGCGGCAGCGACAGCACGGCGTTGGTGGCGCCGCGCAGCTTGAAGGCGCCGGTGGTCTGGTGGTGCTCGCATTTCAGGTGGACCGGCGCGCCGTGCTGCGCGCTGAGGCTGGGCGAGGCGATCAACGGCGTGCGGCGCACCTGCCCGGCGATGCGCCGGCGTGCCGCCAGCACGTCGGTCATCGTCGGATGCGCGGTCTTCTGATCGGCGCCGGCCATGCTGCGGTCTCCCTGGACTAGGTCTCTTTCCTATGGTCCGCCGGTCTTAGCACAGCTTGCCGGGTGAAAGAACCCGGGGGCCAGTCTTACCTTAACGGCAGTCCTACCTTAACGGCGGCCTTGCCTTAACTGGGGAGCTCCTGCCGTCCCGCCTCGGTCAGGATAATGTCCATCGGGATGTCGTGGGCCTGCGGGAAGATCGAGGCGATGGCGCCGCTGCCGTCGCCGACGCCGATTTTCAGCGGCGTGCCCGGGTGCGCCGCAAGCGTTCTGTCGAAGAAGCCGCCGCCGTAGCCCAGGCGGTAGCCGCCGGGGTCGTGGCCCACCAGCGGCGCGATGACCACGTCCGGGATCACCTCGGGCCCTTCGGCAGGGATCGGGATCTTCCACACCCCCTGGGTCATCTTGCAGCCCGGCGTCCATTCGCGGAACACCAGCGGCTGGGCCTTGGCGATCACCACCGGCAGGGCGCTGCGCCCGCCGCGCGCGACCACGCGGCGCATCCAGCCGCGCAGGTCCAGCTCGCCGCGGAACGGCCAGTACAGGCTGACGAGGCGGCCGGGTTCGATCAGGCGGTCCAGTTCGGCGCCCACCGCCTCGGCGATGGCTTCGCGCTCCGCCGCCGGCCGCGCCAGGCGCAGGGCGATGAGGCGGTCGCGTTCCTCCCGGCGCCACTGGGCGATCCGCCGCGCCTGTTCTTCGGCGCTCAGCGGGCGCAGGGCCTCGGCATCCAGCTCGCCCGCATAGCAGGTCGGCGAGGCGGGTTCGTTGGGGCCATCTTCACTGTTTGCCACCCCGCACCACCTTTCGGATTGTTACATGACGAATGATTTAACTACAGCCTGCCGACGGCGGCGAGTCGGAGCAAGATCCGATTCAGGCTGGCCCGGTCGTCGGCGTTCAGCGGCGCCAGCAGCAGGGCCTCGGCGTCGAGAAGCTGTCCGCGCAGCGCCCCGAAGAACGCCTCGCCGCCGGGCGTCAGCGTATAGTCGACCCGCCGGGCGTCGTCGCCGGCGGTGCGACGGGTCAGGAAGCGCGCTTCCAGCAGCGGTTTCATCGCCGCGGTGACGACCGAGGGCGCCGTCACCATGCCCGTGGCCAGCGCACCGTGGGCGATCCCGGGATTCAGTTGCACCAGCTCCAGGATGCCGTACTGCAGCGGCGACAGCTCGCTGCCGTCGAAGGCGCGGGCGAAGGCCTGCTGGCTGCGCAGGTGGGCGCGGCGGAACAGGTGGCCGAAGGATTGATGCAGCAGGCCGGTGCGCAGCGGGCCTTCGGGCTTGGCGTCCCCGGATTTTACGCCCCCGGGTTTTACGCCCCCGGCTTTTACGCCCCCGGGCTTTACGGCGCCGGGATCGTTCATGACGCCGCGGGGTGGGATGGCGCGGTCGCGGGGACGATCGCGGGGCGGTTGTTCAGCGTGTCCTTGTCGAAGCCGGCCAGTCGCTTGTAGTCGCGGGCCGTTTCTTCCAGCTCGCCCGGCGTCAGCACGTCTTCGATGCGCGCGAAACCGTCGGGTGCCAGCGTCTCGACGCGCTGCATGACCTGCTCCGGGCCGTTTTCGCGGTTGGCCAGCACGCTCCTGGCGGTGGCCGGCCGGCGCTCGGCTTCGTAGGCGGCGAGGGCGTCTGGCGTCATGCCGTGGCGCAGGATCTCGCGGGTCAGCACCCGGGCGTCGAGGATCGCCTGGGAAGCGCCGTTGGAGCCGATCGGATACATGGCGTGCGCCGCGTCGCCCAGCAGCGTCGTGCGGCCTTCACTCCAGCGCGGCAGCGGGTCGCGGTCGACCATCGGGTACTCGTAAACCGCCTCGGCGGCACCGATGAGGGCCGGCACGTCCAGCCAGTCGAACACCCAGTCCGCGAACTGCGGCAGGAAGTCGGCCGGGTCGCCCGGGCGGTTCCAGTCCTCCCGCTGCCAGGTGTGGTCTGCGGCGAACTTGCGCTCGGCAATGAAGTTGATCGTCGCCTTGCCATCTTCTTCGGGGGCGGAAATCGGATAGGCGACGAATTTCTGGAACTCGTGGCCGGCCATGATCATCGATCGGCCCGTCAGATAGGGCTTGGCCCGCGCGGTGCCGCGCCACAGGATGGCACCGTTCCACACCGGCGCGCCCTCGTCGGGATACAGCGAGCGGCGCAGGGCGGAGTGGATGCCGTCGGCACCGATCAGCAGGGCCCCCTGGACGGTGTCGCGCGGTCGGCCGGTCTTTTTGTCGCCCGTCTTCTTGTCGCCGGTCTTTTTGTCGCCAGCCGTCTTGTTGATGAAGCTGGCATGGACGCGGCCGTCCGCCTCGCGCCAGCTGTCGAGGTGCCGGCCGGTGACGATGGCCCCGGCACCCAGGCGCTCGCGTGCCGCCGCCAGCAGCATCATCTGCAGCTTGCCGCGATGGATCGAGAACTGCGGCCAGCGGTAGCCGGCGGCCTCGCCGCGCGCCTCCGACCAGATAAGCTGGCCGCGCTTGGAATAGTAGGCCAGCTCCGCCGTGCGGACGCCGAGCCGGTCGAGCTCGGCCAGCAGGCCCAGTTCGTCCAGCTCGCGCACCGCATGGGGCAGCAGGTTGATGCCGACGCCCAGCGGTTTGATCTCCGCCGAGCTCTCGAAGAGCTTCACCGGCACCCCCGCCTGGTGCAGCGAGAGGGCGAGGGTCAGACCGCCGATGCCGGCGCCGGCGACGAGAACGGTCATGGCGCTTTCCTTCTCACGCCCGCTTCCTCATCCGCCGGCTTCCTTACTCGGCCCCGGCGTACTCGGCGATCATCGCCCTGGCGTCGGTCACCATGGCGGCGCCGTCGTAGCCCTTGGCGTTCATTTCGGCGATCCACTGGTCGACCAGCGGTGCGGCGGCGGCTTTCCAGCGCGCCACCTCGGCCTCGTCCAGGGTGATCATCTTGTTGCCGGATTTCTCGGCGACGGCGATACCGGGGGCGTCGCCCTGGTCCATCACCTGGCCGATCCACTTGGAGGTGGCGATGCCGGAGTTGGCGTCGAGCACGGCCTTCAGGTCGTCGGGCAGCGACTCGTATTTCGCCTTGTTCATGGCGAAGACGAAGAAGGAGGTGTAGAGCCCGCGCGGGCCGGCGAAGTTGGTGTGGCTGTCCACCAGTTCGGAAACCTTCAAGGGCGTGGTGACTTCCCAGGGGATGGCGGTGCCGTCGATGACGCCCTTGGATAGCGCTTCGGGCATCGCCGGCACCGGCATGCCGATGGGTGTTGCGCCCAGGGCCGACAGCAGGGCGTTGGCCTGACGCGTCGGCCCGCGCAGCTTCAGCCCTTGCATGTCCTCCAGCTTGGTGACGCCGTCGCCCTTCACGTGCAGCAGGCCCGGGCCGTGGGTGTGCACGGCGATCAGGTGGACGTCCTTGAACTCGTCGGTCAGGTACTTTTCGTAGAACTTCCAGGCGGCTTGGGAGGTCGCCTCGGCGCTGGCCGGCATGAACGGCAACTCGAAGGCCTCGGTGCCGGGGAAGCGGCCGGGCGTGTAGCCGGTCAGGGTCCAGATGATGTCCACCACCCCGTCGCGCGCCTGGTCGTACAGCGCCGGCGGCTTGCCGCCCAGTTGCATGGCCGGATACAGCTCGAACTTGATGCGCCCGCCGGATTCCTTCTCGACCTTCTCGGCCCAGGGCGCGATGAAGTTTTTCGGCACCGGTGCTTGCGGCGGCAGGAACTGGTGGATGCGCAGGGTCACTTCCTGCGCCTGGACCGGGCTGGGGGCGGCGGCGAAGGTGGCAACGGCCGCCACGCAGGCAGCGCTAAGCAACGTCAGGATTTTCGACATCTGGTTTCCTCCCTTGGCCGTCCGACCAGTCCGACCGGCGGCAGCTTCATTATTGTTTACTATGTAAACTGATTGCGGCCCCTCCCGTCAAGAAGGGGGTATGAAGGGCTCAGTACGGCAGCCCCACGTAATTCTCCGCCAGCGCCGTCTGCATTGCCTTGGACTCCCTCAGGTAGTCGAACTCGGCCCGTTGGATGCGGTCGCCGAAGCCGGCGTTTTCCGGGAACTGGTGCAGCAGCGGTGTCATCCACCAGGAAAACCGCGCGGCCTTCCAGATGCGCGCCAGGGCGCGCTGCGAGTAGGTCTCCAGGCCGCTCTCGTCGCCCTGGCCGTACCAGTCGATGAGCGCGGCGGAGAGATAATGGATGTCGGAGGCGGCGAGGTTCAGGCCCTTGGCGCCGGTCGGCGGCACGATATGCGCGGCGTCGCCGGCCAGGAACAGGCGGCCCCAGCGCAGCGGCTCGGCGACGAAGCTGCGCAGGGGCGCGACGCTCTTTTCGATCGACGGGCCGGTGACCAGCCGCGCCGCGACGTCGGACGGGATCGTCGCCTTCAGCCTCTCCCAGAAGGCGTCGTCGGACCAGGCGCCCGGGTCCTCGTCGGCCTTCACCTGCACGTAGTAGCGGCTGAGTTCGGGCCCGCGCAGGGAACAGAGAGCGAAGCCCTGGTCGTGGCGCGCGTAGATCAGTTCCTCGTTCACCGGCGGCGTCTGCGACAGCACGCCCAGCCAGCCGAAGGGATAGACCCGCTCGAAGGTCTTCAGCACGTCGCCGGGAATGCACGAGCGGCTGCCCCCGTGATAGCCGTCGCAGCCGATGACGAAGTCGCAGTCCAGGGTCTCCTCGACACCGTCCTTTTCGAACGTCAGATAGGGCTGGTCGCTGTCCAGGTCGTGCGGCGCCACGTTCTGCGCGCCGTGGATGACGATCCCGCCCATGGCATCGCGCGCGGCGTAGAGGTCGCGGGTCACCTCGGTCTGGCCGTAGACCATCACGGTCTTGCCGCCGCTCAGTCCTTCCAGGTCGATGCGCAGGCGGTCTTCCCGGTAGGCGATGTTCACGCCGCTATGGATCTGGCCGTCGCGGTCCATGCGCTCGGCGACTCCGGCCCGGCGCATGAGGTCCTGGAAGCCCTGTTCCAGCACCCCGGCGCGGATGCGCCCCAGCACGTAGTCGCGGCTGCGCCGTTCCAGCACCACCGTCGAAATGCCGGCGCTGTGCAGCAGTTGCGCGAGCAGCAGGCCCGACGGGCCGCCCCCGATGATTCCAACCTGGGTGTCCATCCCTGAAAAACTGTCCTTTGTCAGGCTTGTTGGCTATTTTCAGCCATTACAGCGCCCGTTGCCGCTGGGACGGAAGGGAGGCTTCAGACCCATTCTTGGACAAATCGAACATCCTGCAGCGGGGCGGGACCGCGCCATTCCCAACTTCGCCCTCTACGGGGAAGACCGGCAAGGCGAGGCGCCCTTTCCCGACGTGCTGCACCCCGACGTGCTGCATTGCGAGTCGATCCCGGCGCGGGCCAGCCTGCACGCCTGGACCATCGCGCCCCACCGCCACCACAACCTGCACCAGTTCTTCTGGATCGCGCCGCCGGAAGGATCTGCTGACGCGGGCGAGGCCAGCCTGGAGGGCCGGGCCCACTCTCTGGCGCCTGCAGCGGCTTCAGGCGTCGCGCTGACCCTGGCGCCGATGAGCGTGCACGGCTTCCGCTTCCGCCCCGGCACCCAGGGCGGGGTGGTCACCCTGCCGGCGGCGGTGCTGGCCCAGGAACTGGCGGGCGCGCCGGAACTGCGCGGCGCTCTTGCCGGTAGCGCGCTGATCCGCCCGGCGGTCTCGCCGCTGTGGCTCTTCGAGGCGGTAGCGCGCGAATACGCCGGCAGCGGCCTCGGCCGCGCCAAGGCGCTGGCGTCGCTGGCCGGGCTGCTGGCGGCGTGGTTCGCCCGCGCGCTGACCGAGCAGGCGGCCCGGGAGGTCGCCAGTACGACGCCCCGCCCGCGCACCGGGGCCGACCTGCTGGCGCGTTTCCAGGCGCTGGTCGAACGGGACTACCGCGCCCCCCGCAGCCTCTCCGCCTACGCGCGCGAGCTGGGCGTCACGCCGACCCACCTCAGCCGGGTCGCCCGCGGCCTGACCGGCTTTTCCGCCTCGCGGCTCATCCTGGAACGCCGCCTGCTGGAGGCCCGCCGCGCCCTCGCCTACACCTCCCTGCAGATCGCCGAGATCGCCTACATGCTGGGCTACAGCGACCCCGCCTACTTCGCCCGTGTCTTCGCCCGGGCGGCAGGGGAATCCCCCAGCGCCTTCCGCGCCCGCCTGACGGCGCTGTGATTTCTTCCCTCTCCCCTCGTGGGAGAGGGCTGCGCAGCGTTAGGGAGCGTCAGCGAACTTACGCGACGCTGGGTGAGGGGCGGGTCCTGGCAGCAGGGCGGACAATGCCTGGTGGCGTCTGACCGTCCGCACCTGACCCGACGCGGAAATGGCCTGCACAGTGCGTGACCATCTTCAGTTCCGCGCCGGGCGCCCCCGGCGCAAGCCCCAGCCGATGATGCGGTTTTCGGGTTTGCGCAGCGGCCGATCTCTCTGGAATGCGTGGGCCTTTGTCTGCCAGCTGCCCGCGGCGTGCATTTTTAGTCGCCGCGCCTTCCAATCGCTGCTACCTTGAATTGATTGAGAGTGCGACTGCTTGGGTGGAGTAAGGGGGCTGGCGGTGTCAGCACGAGTCTTCGTGCGCTGCGGATATTGCGGCACAGAACGGTGGCAAAAGCGGCTCCGCTGGGCAGGCGATCTGCAAATTTGTCATGAAACGCAGGTTTCTAGTCGACCGCATCCACGGCTTTCTCTGCTTTTGGGCGGCAGCGGCGGCAAGCGGTACCCCGACCGCAGAGTGCCGCAGACAGGCCTTCCCGGCCGCCGATCCGGCAGCAACTCTAGGTTTTTTCCCGAAAGAACCCGGGGAAGTTCTCCGCTTCTCCCGCTGAGCCGGCGCCTCGGCTGTGCTCCCGCCGCAATTTCCCGCTTTGAAGGGGGTGTCTCGACGATGAGCAAGGCCCCGGCTTCCGACCCGCAGTACCCGGTAGAGTGCGCCCCGCTGTTTCCCGAAGGGGCCGACGAAGCGGGGGCGCTGCCGGCGGGCAAGAGGACCGCGCCGCGCAGCAGGATCGGTCGGAACCGGCCGGTATCGGGGAGCAGACCTGCCAGAGCCGCCGTAGCGTTTCAGCATCCGGTGCTGTCCGGAGAGACCGGATGATGGCGCAAGAGCAAGCAAGGGGGGGGCTGGTCCGTATGTTCCGGCAGGTTTTGCTTGCTATGGCCATTCTGATCGGCGGCACCATCAATCTCTGTGGCGTCCTCGTCCTCTGGAGTGCAAACGATCTGAGCCAAGAAGTGGGCTGGCCGCTCCTGGCTTTCGCTGCCCTGGTATATGGTATGCGATTTGCCGGGCGGAGAGGCTTGCTCTCTTTGTCATCCGTCGGTCCGGGAATATCGAGATGTCTTGATGTGCTGCTGCAACCGCGCGCCGCCTACTACTTGCTGGGCGGAACAGCAGTGCTTCTTTTCGTGCTCTACTACGCCTTGCCGAGCTATTGCCCTGTGGCGATCAACGAATGGATCGCGCGGCATATCGGCTTGGCCGCGCGGCGGGTTGAGCACATCGGGGATGCCTGCAGTGTAGCGCATGGATCGATGTTGCTGTTTGCGCAGGCCGCACTGTTGCTGACGTGTGTGTTGACGAGTGCGCTTCTATCGATAGCGGAAGTCTACAAGCCTCAGAAGTTTCAAATTAAGCCAGTGAAGAAAGCGCCGCCCCCCAGCGGGACGATAGCCCTGCTTTCCTTCGGTGTTTACTTCGCTTTTTTGTCTGGCCAAGCCTTTTTACCTTTTGACGTTCCTGGGGACATTGCATTCCGGGCCCGAGTTTTCGTTCCACAAGAAAACGTTCTTGCGTTCGCCTTCCTAATCATCGCGTCGTTGTTCCCAATGTATGTGCTCAGGTATCAGCTGCTTTTTTGCTCAATACTGATGCCCGCACGGGATGCACGCTAACCGGCAATAGGGGCACACAACGTGAGTGGCAACCTGGACCTCAACGCTCTGAATTTGGGAACTCTTGTGTAGGAAGGCGTTTGGCGCCTCGGTGGCCTCGTTGTCATCGAGATTGATGCGAGTGCCGCTTCTGGCACTTCTGAGACCAAAGTCGGCTCCACAATCGCGGCCGCATTAAGTGCTTGAGCAGACCTGCGGAATGTTGCACGCAGCCACTCGAGCCTCAGCCCAGCTCGCCATGCGCGATCATCAGCGGGATGACCAGGTCCTCCTCGTCGTCCCGGTGGCGTTGCTTGTCCTTTCCTCGCGGCGCTGGGCAAAAACATGATCGTTGCAATGCTGCGAACACCGTCTAATCGCACGGGATCATCTCTTTGAGCGTGTTGTAGAGGCGGTCGATGATCGTTCGGACGTCGGGAATGAACCTGTCTTCATGGTGGGTGACCAGCCATTGGTCGTGTTCGAGGTCTTCGATCAGTGGTGAGACCTGATGCAGGGCGTCGAACCGCGTGCCGATAAAGGTCGGCAGCACCGCCCGCGCGGTCCCGGCCAGAGCCAGGTCGAGAGCATTGCGCGGGCTGGTCACTTCGATCGCGCGCGCCTTGCCGATTGTCTCTTGTACCCAGCGCGCAGAGGGCGTCGCCCCGAGAACACGCGCCCAGGTCGCCACGTCTTTCGACGTGGCATAGGCGGCAAAGCGCACGCGCGTGATCCTGCGCCCGGCCAGCCCTGTCCCCTCGGGCCGCCGGTTCCTCACGCCGATCACGGCTTCCCGTCTGCCGATGTCGAGCACGTCGTCTGCCGAAATGAAGCGCAGTCTTACGCCATCCGACCCGACGAGCTCTTGCATTCTGCCGCAAAGGATATGGGTCACCCAGGTGCCGGCGGAAACCTTCACCAGCGGCCAGGCCTGGTCCGCGGCGGCCGCCACGACGGGCTGAATCCGGCTTTCGAGGGCGGCGGCTGTGCTCAACAGATCCCGCCCGTCATCGGTCAGTTCATAACCGCGCGGCAGGCGCCGGAACAGGTCGCGCCCCAGACGCCGTTCAAGCGCCAGCATCCGCCGCCCCAGGGTCGGTGCACTTTTACCCGTAGAGGCCGCGGCGGCGGCAAGGCCGCCCTCGCGGGCGATGGCCAGGAACAGGCGCAGATCGTCCCAATCGAATCTCGTTTCATCCATGAAATGATAATTACATTCCATTTCATGGATGTGAAGCCGGCGCGGTGCTTCACTGAGCAGGAGAGGACACGGAAATACGGAAAGGAGCGCCGGAGATGCACTTCCTCGATACAGAGATCGCGCCGCTGTGGATGGGCTGCTGGCCCATCGGAGGGCCGCTGTTCGCCGGCGACGAGCCCCTCGGCTACGCCAACGCGGACGATGCCGAGTCGCTCCGCACCATCCATGCCGCGCTGGCGGCGGGGATCACCCTGTTCGACACGGCCGCGGCCTATGGGGCGGGCCACGCCGAGCGGCTGCTGGCCCGCGCGTTGAAGGGCCGGCCGGACGCCTTGATCGTCACCAAGATCGGGATCGCCATCGACGAGGCCAGCCGGCAGTTGACCGGCGATGAAACGGCGCCGGAAACCGTGGTCCCGGCGATCGACCGCTGCCTGTCGCGGTTGGGGCGCGATCGCATCGACCTGATGCTGTTACATCAGAATGCCCTGCCCGTGGCGCAAGCCGAGGCGATTTTCGACCGGATGGACAAGGCGCGTCAGGCCGGAAAGATCCGCGCCTACGGCTGGAGCACGGATTTCTCGAAAAGCGCGTCCGCGGTTGCCGGCCGGGAAGGATTCATCGCCGTCGAGCATGCGATGAACGTGCTGCTGGATGCCCCGGCAATGCGGGCCGTCGTGAGCAACAAGGGGATCACGGCCCTGATACGGTCGCCGCTGGCCATGGGCCTGCTCACGGGAAAATACGGGGCCGAATCGATCATGCCCGCCGACGACATCCGCTCGACGTCGAATCCCAAGACAGACTACTTCCGGGACGCCCGCCCGAACCCGGCGTTCCTTGCCAGGCTCGATCCCCTTCGGGACCTGCTGCGGACCGGCGGGCGAACCTTGACCCAAGGCGCACTCGGCTGGCTGTGGGCAAAGGCCGGCAACGTTCTGCCGGTTCCCGGCGCGCGGACGGTCGATCAGATCTACGGTATCGCCGGTGCCCTGGCCTTCGGTGCCTTGCCGCAGGATGTCATGGCTGAAATCGAAACCCTGATCGACCGGGGGTCTGAGGCAGAACCGGACAGAGCGCGCTAGGCAAGGGGGCGTCGGCGGCGTTGTTCAACGCGATTTTTGCTGCGCCATGCGGGCCATGCGGGCGTGCTCCCAGGACATCAGCAGCACGCCGGCGAAGACGATGCCGAAGCCCAGCAGGTGGACCCACGCGAAGCGCTCGCCGAGCAGCAGGTAGGACAGCACCAGGGCCGAGGCCGGCATGAGGCCCATGAAGGCGGCGGCGATGGAGCCTTCGGTCTTGGCGATGCCGGAGTACCAGCACCAGGTGCCGAGGGCGAGAGTGCCGGCGCCGTACCACAAGGCGGCCAGCCAGCCGCTCCCCGCCACCGCCCCAGGGTCGAAGCTTTGCCACTCCCAGGCCGCCAGGGGCAGGAACAGCGGGATCGACAGGGCGGCGGCGAGAAAGGCGACCACCATGGGGTCGGTGTCGCGGCTGACGCGCTGGCCCAGCAGGGTATAGGTCACCTCGCAGCAGACGGCGGCGAAGACCAGCAGGCCGCCCAGCACGGCACTGTTGCCCCAGCCCCGAAGCCATTCCTGCAAGGGGCCGCTCGCGCCCCCCGGGCCCCCGCCGCCCGCGCCGCCGCCCGAGCCGCCGCTCAGATAGAGCAGCAGCACGCCGCCCACCGCCAGGGCGATGGCCGCGATCTTGCGCCAGTTGGCCTTCTCGCCGACCAGCAGGATGGCGGCGGCGGCGGTGACCGCCGGTGTCGTCGCCATGACCACGGCCCCGGTGACGCCGGGGACCAGGCTCATGCCCATCAGCATGAAGACGGAAAAGCCGAACATGCCGAAGATCGCGATGAGGCCGGTCAGCAGCCAATCGCGGCGGCTGAGCGTGCGGACCTCCGACCAGGAGCCGATGAGGAACGGGGTGAGCACCAGGGCGCCGACGGCAACCCGAAAGGCGGAGCCGACGGCGACCGGCATGGCCTCGGTCACCAGCTTGGAAACCGGCGTGGCCGAGCCGAAGAGGATCATGCCGGCGGCGAGCTGAAAGTAGATCAGCCCGGCCAGGGCGGGAGAGCCTTTCGACGCGCTGTGCGGTTTCGACGTTGCCATGGCGATGCTGTGACAATGTCCCGGCTCTCCAGGAGTTCCAGCCGCGCTGCTCAGGGCTGAAACCGCCTTCGTCCCGGCGGCGGCGCGGACGGCGCCACCCGGTCTCTAGCAGGGTGCTGAAAAACGGATCCAGCCCGTGGCGCATCCTTCGAGACGGGCCCCCAAGGGACGGGGCGGCCCTCCTCAGGATAAGGACAAATATATGAAATTTAATAGATCCTCATCCTGAGGAAGCCCCGCAAGGGGCTGTCTCGAAGGATGGCCAGGGGCTCCACAGACCTTTTTCAGCACCCTGCTAGCGGCCGATCGGATGACTGGTTTCCCAGGCCTCGATATAGTTGCGGGTCCGCGGCACCGCGTCTCTGGCCTTGCTCAGTTGAATCTGGGTGACGATGTGGCTGCCGTGCATGAAGGTCAGTTCGCTGGTGGCCAGGTAAAACTCCCACATGCGGCAGAAGCGCTCGTCGTACAGCGCTGCGGCCTTGTCGCGGTTGGCGGCGAAACGCTCTCTCCAGTGGCGGCAGGTGTGGCCGTAGTGATCCCGCCAGATTTCGATATCGTTGATGAACATCCGGGTTTTCTCGATCGGCGGAACGATCTCCGACAGGGCCGGTGAGTAGCCGCCGGGAAAGATGTACTTGCGGATGAACGCGTTGGTCGCGCTGGGGCCGTTGCGCCGCGCGATGGTGTGCAGCAGCGCAACGCCGTCGTCGGTGAGCAGCTCGCGGACCTTGCGGAAAAAGGTGGCATAGTGCGCGACGCCCACATGCTCGAACATGCCGACCGAGACGATGCGGTCGAACGGCCCGTCGACCGAGCGGTAGTCCTGTTCCAGAATGCGGACACGATCGGCAACACCGGCCTCGGCTGCCCGCGCCTCCGCGATGCGCCGCTGTTCCGGTGACAGGGTGACTCCCACCACCTGGGCGCCGCATTCCCGGGCCAGATAGATCGCCATGCCGCCCCAGCCGCAGCCGATATCGAGCACGCGCATCCCCGGTTCGATACACAGCTTGGCGGCGATGTGGCGCTTCTTCGCGGCTTGCGCCGTCTCCAGGCTGTCGCTCTCGTTCTCGAAATAACCGCAGGAGTATTGCATGTCGGTATCGAGAAACAGCCGGTACATGTCGGCATCGAGGTCGTAGTGATGGCGGGCGTTGCGGCTGGATACCCGGGCCGGGTTGAACTGAAAGAGTCGGCGAACCAGTTTCTGGAACGACTTGTTCCGCTTCTCG
>JBHJIR010000037.1:0-13980 GCA_050043265.1 Kiloniellaceae bacterium | reverse complement strand
GCCCGGCGAAGCCACCGGCGCCGGCGGCGGGGCCTCAGCGACCTGGCCCGGCTCAGCCGCAGCCGTCTTTGCCGGCAGGGGCGGAAACTTTGGCGGCGGTGGCAGACGCGACTCGCGCCGCGGGGTCGCGGTGCTGGCCGTCTCCGTCCCAAGCGGCGGCAGGGCCTGCGCGCTGACCGGCTCGATCGGTGGCGGCGCAATGGCCGGCGGTGGCGGCAGGCCGGCAGCGGCGGCCCGTTCCCGGGCGCGCTTCAGGGTCCGTTCCGCCGCTGTCATCTGTTGCCCTTCGTCGAAGGCTGACTGGTAGGTCAGGTGCTGTTCGCTGTAGGTGACTTCGGTGTCGGTGGCGACTAGGCCCTCAGCCAACTCGCCGCGGGCGATCTTCGTCGGGCCCGCCTCGAAATCGAGATCCCGCGACCATGCCTGCGGCTCGGTGGGCTGCTTGGGCGGCTGCACTTTCGCGGATTCAGGAACCAGCGGCGGGTCGGATTCCGGCGGCGGCCCGACCTCGATAGCGCACCCGGCCAGCACCAGCCCGGCGACCATCGCCAAGGCCGCGGACGCCGCCCGCTGCTTCGCTAGAATGGCTGATATGGTTAACGAATTCCCCGATTCCATAGCACCGAAGGTACGACCGCAGGGCTTTGTCGGCAAGCGCGGCAAATGTGCGCATCAGCGGCGCAATGGCGGTAGGCCGGCGAGTATAGTCCGGCTTTTCAGGGCCCGACTTACAGCCGGACGCGGCGCCGCTACGCTGCGTTATTCCGCGGCCGGGGACTGGGGCGCCGTGACCATGCTGATCACCGGTTTCATGTCTTCCATTTCCGCCATCGACAGGTGGCAGGCGATCTCATGGCCGCTTCCCAGCGTCACCACGGGCGGCAACTCGGTCTTGCAGACGTCGCCGATGTATCGCGGACAGCGGGTATGGAAGACGCAGCCGCTGGGCGGGGTGGTCACCGATGGCAGGTTGCCTTCCAGAATGATTCGCTTCTTCTGCACCGAGGTGTCGGCGATGGGCACCGCCGAGAGCAGCGCCTCGGTGTAGGGGTGATAGGGCGGCGCGAAGACCTCGTCGGTGGTGCCCTGTTCGACGATGCGGCCGAGGTACATGACCACCACCCGGTCGGCCAGGTAACGCACCAGGCTGAGGTCGTGGCTGATGAAGATCAGAGTCGTCCGGTAGCTTTTCTGGATGTCCATCAGTAAGCCGGTCACCGCCGCCTGCACCGAGACGTCGAGCGCCGAGACCGGCTCGTCGGCCACCACCGTGCTGGGGTTGCCGGCAAAGGCCCGGGCGATACCGACGCGCTGCTTCTGGCCGCCGGAAAGCTGGCGGGGCCGGCGCCGCGCGAAATCCCGCGGTAGCTTCACCAGGTCCAACAGCTCCAGCACGCGCTGCTCGATCTTGTCCTTGTTCGATTCAACACCGAACTTGCGGATCACGCGCGCGAGCTGCGCGCCGACGCTGTGACTTGGGTTCAGGGTGTCGAAGGGATTCTGGAACACCATCTGCATGGAGCCGACCTGCGCCGGCGAGCGCTTCTGCACCTCCTGCTGGGCGATGTCCTTGCCGTTGAAAACGACCTCACCATCGGTCGCCGTCTCCAGCCCCATCAGCACCTTGGCGAAGGTGGACTTGCCACAGCCGGACTCGCCGACGATCGCCACGGTCTCGCTGGAACGCGCCTCCAGCGAGCTGCTCTCGTTGGCCTTCACGTAGCGCACCCGCTTGCCGGAAATCATGGCGGCGATCGAATTGTCGGCGATCTCGTAGTACTTCTTCATGTTTTTCAGCGAGAGCACGACGTCGCCGGCAGTCGTCGCCCCGGCACCAACGCCTTCGGGCGTGTAGGCCGACCAATCGATCTCCTGCCAACGGCGGCAGCGCACGCTGTGGCCCGGCTCGTCGGGCACCGGCGACATCTTCAACCCCTCGCGGTCGCAGACTCCTTCCGCGAAGAAATCGCAGCGCGGCCCGAAGTAGCACCCCGGCGGCCGCTGATGGGGCAGCGGCAACTGGCCGCGGATGGGGACCAGGGGACTTGCCGTCTTGTCGGCACCGGGCAGCGGAATGCAGCCGAACAGGCCCTTGGTGTAGGGATGGCGCATGCGGTCGAAGACCTCGCCCACGGCGCCGCGCTCCACCACCACGCCGGAGTACATCACGTTGACCCGGTCGCAGGTCGCGAGGATGAGGCCCAGGTTGTGGGAGATGTAGACCATCGAGGTGTTGTACTTCTCCGCGATCTGCCCGATCAGTTCGATGATGCCCGCCTCCACCGTCACGTCCAGCGCGGTGGTCGGTTCGTCGAGCAGCAGCAGCGACGGGTTCGACAGCAGCGCCATGGCGATGACGACCCGCTGCTGCTGGCCGCCGGAGATCTGGTGCGGATAAGCCGCCATGATCCGCTCCGGCTCCGGCAGGTTCACGTCGGCCAGGATCTGGACCGCCCGCTTGTAGGCTTCATCGTGGGAGATGTCCTCGTGGCACAGCGGCACTTCGACAAGCTGGCGACCGAGGGTCATCGAGGGGTTCAACGAGGCCATGGGCTCCTGGTAGACCATGGCGATCTCGTTGCCGCGCAGCTGGCGCAGCTCCTCCTCGCTGAAGGTCGCCATGTCACGGCCCTTGTAGAGCACCTGGCCGCCGACGATGGCGCCGTTGTTGCCGAGATAGCGCATGATCGCCATGGCCACCGTCGACTTGCCGCAGCCGGACTCGCCGACCAACCCGATGCTGTGGCCCTGGTGCAGGACCATGTTGAAGTCGATGACCGCCGGGATCTCGCCGGCGCGGGTGAAGTAGGAGATGCAGAGATCCTTGCACTCCAGGATCGGCTCATCGTAGTCGCTGCCCGCACTGCCGTGCCCGTGACTGCCCATAGCCATCTCCCTCAATCGCGCATAGAGACTTCGCGCAGGCCGTCGGCCAGCAGGTTGAACCCAAGCACCAGCGAGGAAATCGCGATGCAGGGATAGATCGCCATGTGCGGCATGAACATGGCGAACTGGCGCGTCTCCGACACCATGCCGCCCCAGTCGGGATCGGGCGGCGGCAGGCCCAGGCCGAGGAAACCGAGCGTACCGATGGTGATCACCACGTAGCCGAGGCGCAGGCAGGCATCGACGATGAGCGGCCCGCGGGCATTCGGCAGGATCTCCACCAGCATGATGCGCCAGGGCGTCTCGCCGCGGGTCTCCGCCGCGAAGACGTATTCGCGGTTCCTCAGGTCCAGCACCAGGCCGCGCACGATGCGCATGATGCCGGGCGCCGAGGCGAAGGTCACCGCGATGACGATGTTGGAGCCGGAGGCACCGATGGTGGCGATGATCAGGATGTAGAGCACCAGCACCGGGAACGAGAGGATCACGTTGGCGAAGAACGACAGCACGTCGTCGGTGAGGCCCCGACGATAACCGGCGGCCAGACCCATCGGTATACCGACAAGGTACGCACAGAATGTCGCCAACGGCGCATAGAACAGGACCTGGCGCGAACCGAAGATGATACGGGAAAGAATATCGCGGCCGAGCTGATCGGTGCCCAGGTAGTGGATCATGCTGCCGTCCAGCGAAGGTCCCCCGGGCAGGGTCATCGGTGCGCCGGTCGCGTTGGGCGGAAACGGGGCCAGCACGTCGGCAAAGATGGCCACCAGCGCCCAGAAGACGATGATCGCGAGGCCGACCGACCCGACCCAGCTTTCACGGATCAAGGCGAGGCCTCTGGCAAAGCGCAATACCGAGGACTCGCGGCGCGGCACGGAAACGGCTTGGTCGGTCATGCGGCGCCCTCCTAGCTGAAACGGATGCGGGGGTTGAGATAAGTGTAGCCGATGTCGGCCAGGGTCTGGGTCATCACCGCGACAAAGACCGCGACCATGGCACAGGCCTCGATCAGGTAGATGTCCTGGTTCAGCGAGGCCTCGTAGAGCAAGGCGCCGAAGCCTTTGTAGCCGAAGGCCCATTCGACGACGATGACGCCCGACAGCAGCCAGTTGATCTGCAGCATGATCACGGTAAAGGGCGCGATCAGTGCATTGCGCAAAGCGTGCTGGCGGATCACCTGGCCGTAAGGCAGCCCCTTTAGAATGGCGGTGCGGATGTAATGCGTGGTCATGACCTCGGCCATCGAGGCGCGGGTCATACGGGCGATGTAGCCGAAATCATAAATCACCAGAACCATGACCGGCAGGATCAGTTGCTCCAGGTCGAAGCCTTCGGCCATGCCACTGGTTCCGGGCAGCAACTGAAGCTGAAAAACGAAGATGCTGATCAGGAAGGTGGCGCTGGCGAACTCGGGCACCGCCGTGGTGAGGATGGACGTCACGGAAACGGCGCGGTCGCGGCCGCCGCCTTCGCGCATGCCGGCGATGACGCCCAGGGTGAGGCCGATGAGGGAAGCGAAGAACAGGGCAATGCCGCCCAGGATTCCGGTATTGGCCAGCCGTGGCCACAGCACCTCGGAAACCGGAACCTTGAAACGAACCGACTGTCCAAAGTCGCCGATGACGAAATTGCCGAGCCAGCGCAGGTAACGCCAGACTGCCGCATCATTGTAGCCGTTGGCTTCCAGCCAGATCTGCCGTTGCTCTTGCGAACTGTAAGGGCCGAGGACCTTGATGGCCACGCCCTCGACGTTGATCTCGAGGAAGAGGAAGACGAGAATCGACACCACGAGCATGGTCAGGACCATGGTACCGAAGCGCCGAGCCATGAAAATCAGCATCTCAACCTAGCCTTCACCTGCCCGCTTGTTTTCGCGGATTTTCTGCTCTGCCCTTCGTTCAGCCGGAAATCCCGCCGCCGAGGAGCCTGCAACGGTCGGCCGCTTGCCGCCGCAAAGGTCGAGGGCCGCAGCACCCCCCGTGCTGCGGCCCTCGTTTTTCAGCTTACGCCAGCCAGACGTTGTTGAACTGGTGATAGCGTGTTGGATGGGACTTGTAGCCCATTACCTTCTTGGTGGTGGCAGTGAAAACCGAACGGAAGAACGGCTGCACCATGACGGCATCGTCCTGCAGGATCTTCTCGCCCGTCGCCATGGCCTTACGGCGATCCTCGACATCGAGCAGGGCTTCGGCCTCGTCGAGCGCCTTGTCGAATTCCGGATTGTTGTAGCCGGACTCGTTCCACGGCACGCCGGCGCGATAGGCCAGGCTCAGCACCATGGTGCCGAGCGGCCGGTGGGTCCAGGACGTCAGGCTGAACGGCGCCTTGTTCCAGACCTCCCAGTACTGCGCCGACGGCATCACGTTGATGGTGAGGTTGATGCCGGCATCGGCAACCTGCTGCTTCAGAACCTGAACCGAGTCCTGTTCCCAGGTCCCGTCGGTGTTGCCGACATTGCAGGTGACCGTGACACCGTCGGGGAAACCGGCTTCGGCCAGCAGGGCCTTGGCCTTGGCGACGTCGCGTTTCAGCGGCGGCAGCTTGGCATACTCCGGATGGACCTCGCCGACGTGGTGGTTTTCGCCGACGGTGCCCATGCCGCGGTGGGCCAGCTTCAGGTTCTCGGCGTTGTCGGCGGCCAGCACCATGGCCTGGCGCACCTTCAGGTTATCGAAAGGCGCGTTGTTCACATTCATTCGGATCACGCCCGTCTGCGCCGTCACCGCCTGGGAAATCACCACGTTGGGGATCCGCTCGGCGATCTCCAGGGTCGGAATGCCGAGGCGGTAGATGGCGTCGACCTGTCCGGAAGCCAGCGCCGCAATGGCCGCGGCATCGTCTTCGCCGGTATCGATGTAGCGGATCTCGTCGAGGTAAACCTCGCCGCCCCAATAGGGCTCGCTACGCCGCTTCAGCAGGCACTCCTGGCCGACCGAAAACTTGGCCAGCTCGAAGGGGCCGGTGCCGATTGGGTTCTTGGAGAAATCGCCGCCGTCCTTCTCGAAATTCCGATGCACGATGGCCGTGGGATAGTTGTAGAGGTTCTCCGGCATCGACAGCACCGCCGAGTTGAGGTGCAGGCGCACGGTGTGATCGTCGACTTTCTCGACCGCGCCGTCGGTCATCTTGGTGACCGTCTTCGGATTGCCGTTCTCGTCCTTCTCGCCGGTTTCCGTCGTCGTGGTCATTGCCGAGAAGAGGCCGATGTTCGACGACCCGGTCGCCGGATCGCGCCAGCGGGTGAAGTTGAACACCACGTCGTCGGCGTTGAAGTCGTCGCCGTTGCTCCACTTCACGCCCTGGCGCAGGTTGAAGGTCCAGGTCTTCAGGTCATCGGACGCTTCCCAGCTTTCCGCCAGGTAGGGCCGCGTGATGTTGTCGGGCCCGGTGATCGTCATGTACTCGATGATGTGGCGTGTCTGGTGCGACTTCTGGGCCCAGGCGAAGGTCGACGGAGCGACCATTTCCTGGACCTGCATGGCGAGGCGCAGCGTACCGCCCTTTTTGGGCGTCTGAGCGGCCGCTTCCTTCATGAAGCCACCGCCGGTCGGGTCGCCGGCGAAGGCATAGGCCGACGCGGCCGATACGCCCAGGAAGGCCGCGTAGCGAACGAATTCGCGGCGGTCCATCTTGCCGCCTTCGTATTGGGCGCAAAGGTCCTTCACGCCCGGATGCAACGGCTTCCCGTTGATGGTTTCCAGATCGGTCTTTTTTGACATGAATGGTGGTCTCCCTGTGAGGTTACCTCTGGCTGCGGTCCGGCATTTTGCCGTGGAAAGCACAGCCTCTTGATTTCGACTGCGGCACCTTCATCCCGCCGCGCCCGAAGGAGCGAACTGCATCACAGACAAAGCGCACGCATATGGTTTGAACTCTGGAATCGTCAGGGAATCGGCTGGATTGCCAACCGATATGCCGGGCAGCGGCACACCCTGACTCAAGCCCGCCGGCCGTCACCCGCACTCATCCAGCTTACCCTGTATTGAACGCGCCTCTCCACCTTGTCGCCCGCAGATTGCCCTCGCGTCGCGGCGGCTTCTTTGTTTCTTTTCAACGACAAGACTAACAAACTTTATCGCTGCCTCAAACACGCGAGTTGCAGCTTTGCGACCGGCAGTATGCCAGGAGCGACTTGCCCCAACACCTTGCGGTCGCCTGGGGCGAAGTAAAGGCCGGTTACTCAACCGCCCTTGTCTCGATCAGGACTTCGCTGTGCAAGGTACGATGTACCGGACATTTATCGGCGATCTCCAGCAGACGCCGGCGCTCCTCGGCGCTCAGCTGTCCGGTCATCTCGATGGTCCGCTCGATCCGGTCGACCTTGCCCTCCTTGGTCTCGCAGGTCGCACAGTCCTCCGCGTGGATCTTGTTGTGGGACAGGGTGACCCGGGTCTTCTCCAGGGCCAGGCCCTTGCGTTCCGCATACATACGCATCGTCATCGAGGTGCAGGCGCCCAGGCCCGCCAGCAGCAGGTCGTAGGGCCCCGGTCCGGTGTCGAGGCCGCCGACGCTCTCCGGCTCGTCGGCCCGGAGGGCATGGGACCCGGCGGCGATGCGCTGGGTGAACCGGCCCTCCCCGGTCTCCTCGACCACCACCTGGCCGGGCTGCGCGCGCAGCGCCGTTTCGGCCTCCGCGGTTCCGAGATAGCGCCCGGCCCAGGCGGCCAGCACCTCGGCGACGTAGATCGCGTCCGGCTTGCGGCTCAACAGATGATCGGCATCGTCAAGCGAGACAAAGCTCTTGGGGTGTTTGGCGGCCAGGAAGATCCGGCTGGCGTTGTCGATGCCGACGGTGGCGTCGCGCGGCGCGTGAAACACCATCAGCGCCTTCTTCATGCCGCCAATGGCCGCTTCCAGGCGGTGTGTTTCGATATCCTCAAGGAATTGTTTCTTGATGCGGAAGGGCCGCCCGACCAACAGGACCTCCGCCTCGCCCGCCGCCTCGATCTCCGGGCGGGCATCGGTGAAATGCGCCGCCACATGGGCCGGGTCGGCCGGCGCGGCGATGGTCGCCACCGCCTTGGCCTCGGGTATCCGGCCGGCGGCGGCCAGCACCGCCGCGCCACCCAGGCTGTGACCGATCAGCAGCTTCGGCGCTTCGTAGCTGTCGCGCAGGAAATCCGCGGCCCGCAGCAGGTCCTCGATATTGGAGGAGAAGTTGGTGTTGGCGAAGTCACCCTCGCTGGCCCCCAGGCCGGTGAAATCGAAGCGCAGCACCGCGATGCCGCGCGCCGCCAAACCATCGGCGATGCGCGCCGCGGCGAAGATATCCTTGTTGCAGGTGAAGCAGTGGGCAAAGAGTGCATAGGCCCGTGGCCGGCCCTGCGGCAGGTCGAGGCGCGCCGCCAGCATTGCCCCGTCCGCCCCGGCAAAACTTACCTTCTCGCTCTTTGCTGCCATGAAATGCTCCTGCGCTGCGGGTTCTGCCCATCCGATGGCACCACGCCGTGGGCGATTTCACAAGGGGCCCGCCAAGGCCCCCCACCAAGGCCTCTGGGCCGGCCGCGACGCCTCGGTTATGGTGCTGCCGACCTCCCGATGTTGCAGCAGGAAGATGACAGTCCCGATGTCAACGCGTGCCCCCAAAGCGGATCCCCGCATCGAAGTTCTCGAAAAGACCACCCCCTTCAAAGGCTATTTCCAGATCGACCGCTACCGCCTGCGCCACCGCAAGTTCGATGGCGGCTGGACCGGCGAGATGACGCGAGAGATCTTCGAGCGCGGGCACGCCGCCGCCGTGCTGCCTTACGATCCCGAGCGCGACCGGGTGCTGCTGATCGAACAGTTCCGCCCCGGCGCCTATGCCGCCGGCATGGAGCCCTGGCTGATCGAGATCGTCGCCGGCATCATCGAGACCGGCGAGACGGCCGACGCCGTGGCGCGGCGGGAAACCGAGGAAGAGGCCGGTATTGCGGTGAGCGCCCTGCATCCCATCGGCAGCTACCTGGCCACCCCCGGCGGCTCCTCCGAGACGTTGACCCTGTTCTGCGGCCGCATCGACAGCGAAGGCGCCGGCGGCATCCATGGGCTGGATCACGAGCACGAGGATATCCGCGTCCTGCCGCTCAGCCGGCAGGAAGCCCTGGATCGCCTGGCCGCCGGGGCGATCACAAACCTGACCGCCGTGGTGGCCCTGCAATGGCTGGCCTTGAATCACACAGAACTTATGCGTATTTGGAAGTAATCTACTGTTCGGTTTTGGGAATTCTCATTGGCCGGACCTTGATCCCCCTTGGCCGCGGCAGCTAGTCTCGCCGGCCAGGCGTCGCCCTCCCAGGCCCGGCGCCTCAGCAAGGAAGAAGAAGACATGGATGTCTGCGACGGTTTTGTCGGCGCGATCGGCAACACCCCCCTTATCCGCCTGCGCAAGCTTTCCGAGGAAACCGGCTGTGAGATCCTCGGCAAGGCGGAATTCCAGAATCCCGGCGGCTCGGTGAAGGACCGCGCCGCCTGGGCGATCATCAAGGATGCCGAGGAACGCGGCACCCTGAAGCCCGGCGGCATCATCGTCGAAGGCACCGCCGGCAACACCGGCAGCGGCCTGGCCCTGGTCGCCCGGGCCCGCGGCTATCGCACCGTGATCGTCATCCCCGAGACCCAGAGCCAGGAGAAGAAGGACATCCTGAGGATTTCCGGCGCCGAGCTGCGCGAGGTCCCCGCGGTCCCCTACAAGGACCCCAACAACTACGTCCACGTCTCCGAGCGCCTGGCCCAGGAACTGAACGAGAGCCACCCCCAGGGGGCCATCTGGGCCCGCCAGTTCGACAACGTCGCCAACCGGCGCGGCCACTACGAGACCACCGGGCCGGAAATCTGGGACCAGACCGACGGCAAGGTCGACGGCTTCGTCTGTGCCGTCGGCACCGGCGGCACCCTGGCCGGCATCAGCCAGGCCCTGAAGGAACGCAGCAAGGACGTCGTCATCGGCCTCGCCGATCCGATGGGCGCCGCGCTGTACAATTTTTACGCCCATGGCGCGCTGAAAGCCGAAGGCAGCTCGATCAGCGAGGGCATCGGCCAGGGCCGCATCACCGCCAACCTGGAAGGCCTGACCGTCGACGCCCCTTTTCAGATTCCTGACGAAGAGGCGATCCCCCTGGTCTTCGATCTGCTGGAACACGAGGGGCTCTGCCTCGGCGCCTCCAGCGGGGTCAATGTGGCCGGCGCGGTGCGCCTGGCACGGCAGCTCGGACCCGGACATACCATCGTCACCATTCTCTGCGACGGCGGAATGCGCTACCAAAGCAAGCTTTTCAACCCCGCCTTCCTGCGCGAAAAGGGATTGCCGGTGCCGGACTGGCTGAACTGGAAACGCTGAACCCGCAAGGAGGACCGCCATGGAACTGCTGTTCAGAGAGGACCCCTACCTCAAGAGCTGCGAAGCGACCGTCGCGGCGAGCGGGCCGGAGGGGGTGCGCCTGGACCGCACGGTGTTCTACCCCACCGGCGGCGGCCAGCCGGGCGACAGCGGCACGCTGACCTTGCCAGACGGCAGCGTCCTGCGCGTGGTCGACGCGGTGAAGGGCGAGACCCACGAAGACGTGGTCCACGTGCTGGAAGACGGAGCCCCGCCCCCTGCCCCCGGCACCAAGGTGACGGCGGCGATCGACTGGGACCGCCGCCACCGCCACATGCGCATGCACACCTGCCTGCACCTGCTCTGCGCCACGGTCACCGGCGACGTAACCGGCGGCCAGATCGGCGCCGACAAGGGGCGCCTGGACTTCAACCTGCCGGACACCCAACTCGACAAGGACGCCATCACCGCCGCGCTCAATCGGCTGGTTGCCGAGGATCATCCGGTCACGCCGCGCTGGATCGCCGACGACGAACTGGCGGCGCAGCCGGAGCTGGTGCGCACCATGTCGGTGAAGCCGCCGTCGGGTGGCGGCCGCGTCCGCCTGCTCGACATCGCCGGGGTCGATCTGCAACCCTGCGGCGGCACCCATGTCAGCCGGACCGGCGAGATCGGCCGCGTGCGGGTGGGCAAGATCGAGAACAAGGGCCGCCAGAACAGGCGCATCAACATCCTGTTCGACGACTAGACCTTCCCTGGCGGGCAACGCCCCGCCAGGCCGGCGCCCGGGCAAATGCGAGCCGGACAATTGGGAGAACGCAAGAGGCAATCATGGTCGATTTCAACAAGGACGCACTGGTCTCCACCGAATGGCTGGCCGACAACCTCGACGCGCCGGACCTGCGTGTGGTCGATGCCAGCTACTATCTGCCCGGCGAAGGACTGGACCCGCGCCAGGAGTTCGAGGCCCAGCACATTCCCGGCGCCGTGTTCTTCGACATCGCCGCGATCAAGGACCCGGCGAGCGACCTGCCCCACATGCTGCCGCCGCCGCACATCTTCTCCTCCAAGGTGCGCAAGCTCGGGCTTGGCGACGGGCTGCGCCTGGTGATCTACGACCAGCGCGGCAGCTGGAGCGCCCCGCGGGTCTGGTGGACCTTCCGCTACTTCGGCCACGAGGAAGTCGCCGTGCTGGATGGCGGGCTGCCGAAGTGGCTGGACGAGGGACGCCCGGTCGAGGACGGCGAAGCCCACACAGACGCGCGCCACTTCACCCCGCGGGTGAACAGCTTCCTGCTGCGCGACCGCGGCCAGATTCTGGATAACCTGAGCGCCAAGAGCGAACAGGTGCTGGACGCGCGTGGCGCCGGGCGCTTCGAAGGCCGCGATCCCGAACCGAGGGAGGGCATGCGCAGCGGCCATATTCCCGGCAGCCGCAACCTGCCGTTCGTCGAACTGATGGACCCGGCAAGCCAGACCATGCTGGATAAGACCGATCTGAAAGCGCGTTTCACCGGCGCCGGCATCGACCTGCACAAACCCGTCATCACCACCTGCGGCTCGGGCGTCACCGCCGCCGTGCTGGCGCTCGGCCTCCACCGCCTGGGGCATCGCGACGTCTCGGTCTACGACGGCTCCTGGTCCGAATGGGGCCTGCCGGGCGACACGCCGGTGGAGAGTGGTCCGGCCACCGTCGATCAGGCCTGACGCGTGACACAAATCCGTCCTTACGGCGATGATGATTTCGCCGCCTGCACCGCGCTGTGGAAAGCCTGCGGCCTCACCGTCTGGTACAACGATCCCGCCCGCGACATCGCGTTGTGGCAGCGGACGCCCGGCAGCGAGATCTTCGTCGCCGCGGATGCCGGCACCGTCATCGGCACCGTCTGCTGCGGCCACGACGGACACCGCGGCTGGCTGTACTACGTCGCCGTCGATCCGAAGCGCCGCGCCGGCGGCCTGGGCCGCCGGTTGGTCCGCCATGCCGAGGACTGGCTGCGCGCCCAAGGCATCCTGAAGGTCGAACTGATGGTGCGCGAGACCAACCGCGCGATCATCGGGTTCTATACCGCCCTGGGCTATGCCGTGACTCCCCGCGCGGTCATGGCGCGTTGGCTGGAGTTGCCGGCGCCGCCGCCCGACGACGAAGAACTGCCGGCCGACATTGCCCTGGCCGCCGGGCGCGACCCGAAGATCCGCTTCACCATCACCTACCTGGAGATGACCGAGCGGCCGGCAATCGCGCCGGTACACCCGCCGGTTAAAACCAAGTTCGCGCTGATGCTGGCCGAGCGGCCGACGGTGGGATTTTATCGCTATCTCTACAATACCGTGGGTGGCGACTGGCGCTGGTGGCTGCGCCGCCAGATGTCGGACGCGGAACTGGCCGGAATCCTCGCCGACGAAAGGGTCGAGGTCTTCGTCCTTTATGTCGACGGGGCGCCGGCCGGCTACTTCGAATTGGACCGGCGCGACGAACCGACCATCGATCTCGCCTATTTCGGCCTCATGCCGCACTGCGTCGGCCTGGGCTTCGGGCGCTATCTGCTTTACTGCGCCATCGAGCAGGCCTGGAGCTACGATCCCGAGCGGTTGACGGTGAACACCAATTCCATGGACCACCCGCGTGCGCTGCCGCTGTATCAGAAGATGGGATTCGTGCCGGTTCGCCAGGAGCGCCAGGAGATCATCGACCCGGCCCTGACCGGCGTCATCCCGGACTGACAGGCCTGGCCTGCCGGCACAGATGTTCGCGCATCCGCCGGCGCAGCAAAACGGGCCGGGCGGACATGCCGCGCCGGCCCGTCAACTTTGCGTCCAATCCTAGTGGTGCAGGATCTGGCTGAGGAACAACTGGGTGCGTGAAGACTGCGGGTTGTTGAAGAACTCTTCCGGCTCGTTCTCCTCGATGATCTCGCCGCCGTCCATGAAGATCACCCGGTTGGCCACCTTGCGCGCGAAACCCATCTCGTGCGTGACGCAAATCATGGTCATGCCGCTCTCAGCCAAGCTCACCATGACATCCAGCACCTCGGAGATCATTTCCGGGTCGAGCGCCGAAGTCGGCTCATCGAACAGCATGATGCGCGGGTTCATGCAGAGCGAGCGGGCAATGGCGACACGCTGCTGCTGGCCGCCCGAAAGCTGGCCCGGGTACTTGTCCGCCTGCTCGGGGATCTTCACCCGCTCCAGGTAGTGCATGGCGGCGTCTTCGGCTTCCTTCTTCGGCATCTTGCGCACCCAGATCGGCGCCAGGGTGCAGTTCTCCAGCACCGTCAGATGGGGGAAGAGATTGAAGTGCTGGAACACCATGCCGACCTCACGCCGGATCTCGGCGATGTTCTTCACGTCGTGGGTCAGCTCGATATTATCGACGATGATCTTGCCCTTCTGGTGTTCTTCCAGACGGTTGATGCAACGAATCATGGTCGATTTGCCGGAGCCCGACGGGCCGCAGATGACGATACGTTCGCCGCGGTTGACCGTCAGGTTGATATCCTTCAGGACATGAAATTCCCCGTACCACTTGTGCATCCCGATGATCTGGATCGCCACTTCATCGGAGATCGATAACTGTGGGGCAGCAGCGTCTGACATCCCAATTGCTCCTTGTTCTGCTTGCAGCTTCCCTAGCGCTCGTGGCCGGTGTGCAGCTTCTTTTCCAGATAGATCGAATAGCGTGCCATGCTGAAGCAGCAGATAAAGAACAGAATGGCGGTAAAGACATAGACCTCACCGGGAACGCCAAGCCACAACGCATCAGAAAGAGATGCCAGTCCGACTACCAAACCGAC
>JBHJIR010000036.1:0-42359 GCA_050043265.1 Kiloniellaceae bacterium | reverse complement strand
GGTCGGCCTCCAGATAGGGGTTGGCCAGGCTGTGGAAGAAGGTATCGACCTCGTCGCGCTGCGCGCCGATGGTCCAGGTGAAGACGCTGCCGTCCAGGGTGGCGCCGCGCAGCGGCTCGAGCGAGGCCAGCACCGTATAGGCGTTGGCCGTCTCGGCGTCGAAGCCCTCGTTCTTGCCGTCGAAATCGTACTCTGACTGGGCGAATTCACCGCGCAGCCGCAGGGCTTCGTCGAACCACAGAGTGTCTGCGGCGACGGACCAGCCGCTGCCTTCATTGACCACCGGGTCGGTGCCGACGCCATAACCGCCGTCGCCGCCTTCGCCGGTATAGAAGGTGCCGGTCAGAAGGATGTTGTCTTGCAGCGATTCGATCGGGCGCACCGAAATCGAGGCGCCCTCGACGCGCTCCTCATCATGGTTGATGCCAACCGCGTAGCGGGTGCCGACCAGGGCTTCCGTGCGTTGTACGAAGCCGGTAACCGACAGACGGTCGTCGGCGGTGCCGACGCGCAGCGACACGCCGCGGCGGTAGAAGCCCGACATGATCAGATTGTCGATGCCGGTATCGTGGTCGCCGACGGTGAGACCGGCGAAGAAATCGTCGTTCTTGAAGTCGCCGTCGATGCGGTACTCGCCAATATCGAAATTGCGCTCGTCGAGGCCGAGTTCCAGTTGGCTGTTGTAGAGATAGTTGCCCCGGGCGGAGAGGCGCCAATGCTCGTCGCCGGCCGCCCCTTCGACGTTGCCGGCGCTCTCGCCGGTCACGTGCTGCGGCGGCGTGTCCACGCCGTTTTCGGCGACGCGGGTGCTGACTTTGGCGTTGAGGTCGGCGTTCAGCGACAGATCGCGAATCAATTCGGAATGGCGGATTTCCAGCACCCAGGCGCCGCGTTCCACGATGGAGCCGTCGTCACCGCGCTCTATGAGACGCAGGCTGTGGCTTCCTGTGGCGAGGGATTCCGGCGGCAGCAAGGTCAGGCGCCCGGCCTCGGTGCCCGTAAAAGCGGTCACGTCGAGATCGTCGAGTTCCACGGCCAGGCGGCCATAGGTTGCCGGGTCCAGGTCGGCCGGCAGCAGGATGACGATTTCTTCGTTGGCCCCGCGTGCTTCGGTGGCGGACGGTGCCAGCTCCGGCGCCCAGTCGCTTGCCCAGTCACCCTGGGCCAACGCCGCACCGGCGCCCCAGATGGCCCACGACAGAACGATCGCAGACGCGGACAAGCAAAACCGGCCGCGCCGCCCCTGCTCGCCGGCCAGCACAATCCGTCGCATGGCCCCTTCAGGACCACGCTTGGCTTCCCACATTGCCCCCTACCTTTCGCTCCACCCCCCGGCGGTCGAAATTGGGCGCTCTCCCACGCTTGGGCATCCTATTATCCTGAAAGTGTTAAGGAAGGAAGCCAAAGCTTGCGGTCTACCCTGAATTTTCCGCCAGCCGGCGCCGATGTCGATAAATTGTTTGGCTCGCTGGATGGGATTTCCCAAGGCCGCCGATGAAGCCGAACCCAGGGGACGGGTCAGTAGGAGAGATCGCACGATGACTGCCAAAGCCGCCAAAAAAACCGCGAAAACCGCCAAATTCCAATTGGCGCACGTGCGCATGGGCAAGCCCATCGGGCGGACCGCTTATCACAAGGCGCTGGAGGAGCAGCAATTGCTGCTGCGCCAGATACAGCAGGCCTACCTGGCCACTGGAAACCGGGGAATCGTCGTCTTCGAAGGCTGGGACGCCGCTGGCAAGGGCGGCACCATCCGGCGGATGAGTGCGGTGATGGATCCGCGCGGCTTCAAGGTCTGGCCGATCGCCGCGCCGACCGATGTCGACAAGGCGCGGCACTTTCTCTACCGCTTCTGGGAACGGGTACCGCCGGTGGGCGCGATCTCCGTGTTCGATCGCTCATGGTACGGCCGGGTTCTGGTCGAACGGGTCGAGGGATTTGCGGACGAGGCCGATTGGACGCGCGGCTACCGCGAGATCAACGAATTCGAGCGCATGCTGATCGACGACGGCGCCCGTATCGTGAAGATCTTTCTGCACATCACGCCGGAGGAGCAGTTGAAGCGCTTCGAGGAGCGCCTCAACGATCCGATGAAGCGTTGGAAGCTGACCTACGAGGACTTCCGCAACCGCGACCGCCGGCCTGACTACGAAGAGGCCGTCGAAGAAATGGTCCAGCGGACCTCCACAAAGCAGGCGCCCTGGCACGTGATCCCGTCAAACGACAAGAAATTCGCCCGTATTGAGGCGCTGCGGCTGATCACCTCGGTGCTGGCCGAGGGCGTCGACCTGGGGCCCCGACCGATGGACGAAGAGGCCAAGACCCTGGCCCGCGCTGTGTTCGGATCGCTGCCGAAGGGACTGTGACCCCGGCCGAGGAAGGGGGCCGAGGAAGGGGGCCTAAGAATTGGGCGGGCTCTTCAGTGGTCGCGCGGCACAGAGGTCTCGCGCGCTGTCGGCCAAGGATAGGTCTCTGTGAGAGGCAGGTCGAAACTGCGCTCCAGGATGTACTTCGCCACCCGGTGGGATGCGAACATGGCATGCGCCGCCTGCCAGCCGGCTTCGGCGGCGTTGCGGCGGGCGTCGTCGTGGCGCGCGAAATAGCCGAGCTTGTCCACCAGTTCGTCGAGGTCGTCATAGAACGCGATCTGGTCCTCGCCGAAGAGATCCTGGAACCCGGTGGCCCGCGATACGAAGGTCAGCAGGCCGTTGCCCAGCAACTGGCTCATACGGTCGGAGGCATAGAGGTACACGTCGTCGGGACGGCTGATGCTGCGGCCCATGCGGGCGTCGCAGAGGGCATCGATGAAGGCGGCGCCGCGCAGCGCCGGCTTGCCGGCAACGCCGCGGAAGTCGCCGCGCAGCTCCGGCAGGCGCTGCGCCGCCGCCTGGGGCAGGCGCAGGCGTGGATCGGCGCTGTTGCCGGTGCCGACGGCGAAGAACAGGTCGTGGGCCTGGTCGCTGCGGGCAAAGCCGCGGCCGGTGTCGATGGCCGGATCGACCGGATTCGGCATGAAGTAGACTGGGGCCCGGCTGCGGGCCGGCACGCCGGGGATCGCCGCCCCGGTGGTCGCAAAGACCGCATCGACGCAGGCCGCCCGCCGCTGGAGGCGGGCCCGGTTCTTGGCATCGGTCAGGGTATCGACGTTGCGGTAAGCCAGGCGCAGCCCCGGATGGCGGCTGCGCAGGGTCTCCAGGGTGGCGTTCTCGGTCAGCTCGCAGTGGCCGAGGGCCGCCAGATCCGGCCTGAAATTGTCGCTTGTTTTCAGCAGTTTGCGATTGGCCGCCGCCCGCCCGGTGGAGGTCGACAACAACGGGGTGGAGCCGCGCGCCACTTCGCGGTCGTTGAAGACATGGACGTTGCAGCCCAGCCGGATGAAGCCGTGCATCAGCATCTGCATGAACATGTAGAAAACGTTGCCGAGTTCGCGGCCGAAGAGGTTGCCGACCAGGAGAACTTTGCGGCCGGGCGGGCTGGGAGCGGGGATGGGCAAGGCTGTCCTGTCGCGCTTTGTTGCCGTGATCCGGGAGGACTCAACCGCGAGAGGATAGTGGGGCGAACCGCCAGCGCAAGCGCTAAGGCTCCGCCGCGCCGGGCCGGCGGGCCTGCGCCGGCCTCGCCCGATGCTCCGTCGGCCGCCCCGCTTTGGCATTGCCAAACGCCGGCGGACTCCCTAGGTTTTCCGCGGATCGGGGCGTAGCTCAGCCTGGTAGAGTGCCGGCTTTGGGAGCAGGATGTCGGAGGGTCGAATCCTCTCGCCCCGACCATTTCCCTTGCCGCTGGAAGGCGCGCCGCCGGCGCGACACCGCCATGGCCGTCTCGAGGTTCGATCACGTCAACGTCCGTACCGCCGATCTGGGGCGCCTGCAGGCCTTCTACGAAGAGGTCCTGGGGATGACCGCCGGGCCACGGCCGGCCTTCGGCTTCGGCGGTGCCTGGCTCTACTGCGGCGACGGCGAGGGGCGCCGGGCGGCGGTGCACCTGGTCGAGGTGGCCGAGCGGCCGGCGCCGGAAGGCGCCCTGCGCCTGGAGCATTTTGCCTTCGCCGCCACGGGCCTCGGTGACTTCCTGGCCCTGCTGAAGCGGCGCGGCGAGCCCTACCGTATCGGCGTGATCCGGGATTTCGGCATCGTCCAGGTCAACGTCCACGACCCCGACGGCAACCACATTCACGTGGATTTCCCCGCGGCGGAAGCCGCCGGGGTGACCGGAGAGCCGGCGCTGGACGGCCTCTAAGTCCCTCAGCCGGCCATCAAAACCGTTGCGCAGGGCCGGTCAGCGGCTATCATGCGGCCCGAATCAGCCGTTTGGGCGAATCACTTAGCCGGGCGCCTCAGGGGTTGCCCGCCAGGCAGCAGGATCAGGTCATGCAGGTGCGAATTTTCCAGCCGCCGAAGACGGCGATGCAGTCCGGCCGGGCCACCAGCCGACAGTGGGTCATGGAATTCGAGCCGACGGCGCCGCGCCAGGTCGAGCCGCTGATGGGCTGGACGTCCTCCGCAGACACCCGTGCCCAGCTACGCCTGCGCTTCGACACGCTGGAGGAGGCGATCGCCTATGCCCAGAAAGAGGGCATCATGTACAGCGTCGAACGCCCGCACGAAAGAAAAGTAAAACCAAAGGCTTATTCCGATAACTTCAGATACGATCGCCTGGGTCGCTGGACCCATTGAGGCATCGTTGAAGGGCTTGGTCACGGCCTCCAAGCGCCCGTAGCTCAGCTGGATAGAGCACGTGCCTTCTAAGCATGGGGTCGCAGGTTCAAGTCCTGCCGGGCGCGCCATTTTCCCTGCCATTCAAACCCGGTGACGACGTCCGCTAGAGGGCGGCCGTCACTTCCGCGATGCTGTCGCGCAGGATGGCGCCAGTCTCCTCGATGAGTTCCGGGGTCATGATGAGCGTGGGGGAGAGGATCAGCACGTTGCCGAGGGGGCGTGCGATGAGGCCGCGGCGCTGGGCCGCCGCCGCGACCTTCATGCCGACGGCGGCGTCGGCGGGGAAGGCGGCCTTGGTCGCCTTGTCGCGTACGAACTCGATGCCGATCATGAAATGGCTGCCGCGCACCTCGCCGGCGATATCGAGCTCACCGAGGCCGCGCAGCAGCGTCTCGAACTGCTTGCCGGTGGTGCGCACGCGCTCAGGAATCTTCTCGGCCTCCATCAGGGCGATGTTGGCGAGGCCCGCGGCGGCCGCCGCCGGATGGCCGGAGTAGGTCATGCCGTGCAGGAACAGCTCGCCGGGGGCGGAGATCACCTCATAGATCTCGTCGGAGACGATGGTCGCCGACAGCGGCTGGTAACCCGAAGTGAGGCCCTTCGCCGTGGTGATGATGTCGGGCACCATGCCGAAGACGTCCTGCGACGCGAAGAAATGGCCCAGGCGCCCGAAGGCCGTCACCACCTCGTCGGCGATGTACTTGATGTCGTAGTCCTCGCAGATCTGCTTGGCCCGTGCGTGATAACCTGCCGGCGCTGTGATCACGCCGCCGGCGCCCATGATGGGCTCGGCGACGAAGGCGCAGATGTTCTCGGCGCCGATGCGCTCGACGCTGTCGCGCATGTCGCCGATCAGCGCGTCGAGGAATTCGGCTTCCGTCATCTCGCCGCCCTCGCGCCAGTAATGCGGTGAGCGCAGGTGGTGCACCAGGTCGCGCGCCCCGAACCAGCCCTGGGAATAGGCGGGGGTCGTCATCGCGATGGTGAGGTGAGTCGAGCCGTGATAGGCGCCGATGCGGCTCAGCACCTTGCGCTTTTCAGGGCGGCCGAGGCGGATGTTGTAGTGGTGCAGCAGGCGGATTGCCGTGTCGTTGGCGACCGAACCGGAATTGGCGAAGTAGACGCGGTTCAGGTTGCCCGGCGCAAGGCTCGCCAGTTTTTCGGCCAGCAGCGCCGCGGCGGGATGGGTGAAGTTGTAGAAGGTCGAATAGAAGTCGAGGGTCTCGAGCTGTTTGGTGATCGCCTCGATGATCTCGCGCCGTCCGTGCCCGACGTTCACGCACCACAGGCCGGCGATGCCGTCGATCAGCTCACGCCCGTCGCTGTCGCGTACCATGGCGCCCTTGGCACCGGTGATCACGGTGCGCGCACCGTTCTGCTTCAGCGCATTCAGGTCGCAGAAGGATTGGATCAGATGGCTGTCGGCGGTCAGGATGTCGTCGGTCGAGAAGTCCATGGTCGGTGTCCTTTGGGGTCGGCGTTCCTTGGGTCAGAGCGCCCGGTAGTCTTCGAGCTGCCGCGACAGCCGTGTTTGCGGAATTGCGCTGTTCGCGGCGAGGTCGGCGACAAGAAACGCTTCGCCGGGCCCGGCTGCGACCAGGGCTCGCCCGTCAGGCCCGGCGATCACAGAATGGCCGCCATAGGCGATGTCGCCCTCGGTGCCGCAATAGTTGGCGTAAGCAATGGTCAGCCCCATCTCGACGGCGCGCGCCGGCACCAGGATCTGGGAGACGTACTCGAACCCGGCGGGATTGGCGGTGGGCACGAGGATCAGGTCCGCGCCCCGTTCTGCCAGGGCCCGGCAATGGGCCGCGAATTCCACGTCGTAGCAGATGAGAAGAGCGGTCTTCATCCCTTCCAGCTCGAACAGGCAGTAGTCGCCGCCGGGCCGGAAGCTGGCGTTCTCCATCGGCCCGAAAAGCTGGATCTTGCGGTAGTGGGCGATCCGCTCACCGGCGGGCGAAAAGCAGCTCGCGGCGTTGTAGACGGCGTCGCCGTCGCGCTCGGCCCAGCCGATGGTGAGGCCGCAGCCGGCGGCCCGCGCCAGGCCGGCCAGCCGTCCGTCCCACGCGCTGTCCACGGGCTGAGCGAGAGCGCCGTGCAGGTCCGGCCTGTTGTAGCCGGGCAGGTAGAGTTCCGGGAAGACGGCCATGCGGGCCCCGGCCGCCGCCGCTGCGGCCAGCCGGGACTCGATGACGGCGAAAGCCTCCTCGGTGGCCCCGCCGATGGCGGGGCCCTGGTGAAGCGCGATTTTCATGCCTACTTCTTCAGGTTGGTCCAGATGGCGTCATACAGAACCTGGACCTCCTCCGGGCAGGCCTGGACGAAGACGCCCTTCGGGCCCTTGGGCGGGTTCGATTCCGGCGAGTTCGCGACTTCCGGCTCGAGGAAGGGCTCGACCCCTTTCACGCCGGCGGAGTACTGCGCGTAGTTGGTCAGCGCAGCGGCGTTCTCCGGCTCCAGCATGAAGTTCAGGAAAGCCAGGGCGCTGTCGCGGTTCGGCGCGTCTTTCAGCAGAACCAGGTTGTCCATCCACACGATGTAACCTTCCTTCGGGAAGGCGTACTCGATGGGCGCCCCTTCGCCGCGCGCCTTGGCGGCAAAGCCCGACCAAATCATCCCGGCCGCGGCATCGCCGGAAACCAGAACGTCCTTGGCGATGTCCGAGCCGAAGGAAGCCCAGTCCGCCTTGGCCTCCATCACCAGGGCGTTCAGCGCCTTCAGTTGATCGCGGTCGGCGGTGCACTGGGGAATGCCCAGGTGCAGCGAGGCCAGGGTAAGGGTCTCGCCGGAGGTGTCGAGTACGTTGATCTTGCCCTTCAGCGCCGCCGGCGGATTGAAGATGATCGCCGTGGTGTCGATGGCGTCCTTGTAGATCTCGCGGTTGACGGCAAAGGAAGTGGACCCCCACTGGTAAGGGACCGAGCTCTTACGGCCCGGATCGAAGGGCACGTCCATCCATTCCGGCGCGATGTTCTTCAGGTTCGGCACTTCCTCGGCGGTGAAGGTGCCGAGCATCTCGGCGTCGCCCAGAATCTCCACCATGTAGTCGCCGGGAACGGCCAGGTCGTAGCTGCCCAGCTTGCCCGCCTTCAGCGCGGCCAGCAGGGCCTCGTTGCTGTCGTAGGTGTCCATGGTGACTTCAATGCCGGTCTCCTGAGTGAACTTGTCCAGCAGTTCCTGGGGCATGTACTCGAACCAGTTGTAGAGCGACAGCTTGCCCTCGGCCCAGGCAGCCGTGGGGGCGGCCGTGGCAGAACAGAGGACAAGGAGTGAGGCGGCGACGAATTTTTTCATGAAGGTCTCCACTGTTTGGTCGGCTGTTTATGATTTGATTTTCCCGTTGCGCCCGATCAGCCATGAGAGCGCGACGAAGACGACGGAAATGGCGAGCATCAGGGTCGAGATCGCCATGATGTTGGGTTTGATGCCCTGCTTGACGGCGCCGAAGATGGCGGTCGGCAGGGTTTCCACCCCGGCCCCCTTGACGAAGTTGGTGATCAGGAAATCGTCCAGGGAAATGATGAAGGCCAGCAGGAAGCCCGACATGATTCCCGGTGCCATCAGCGGCAGCAGGACCAGCCGGAAGCTCTGCCAGGGCGTGGCATAGAGATCCATCGCCGCCTGCTCGTAGCCGTCGGGCAGGGTCGAAAGCCGCGCCGCGACCGGCAGATAGGCGAAGGGAATGCAGAAGGTGATGTGGGCCAGCAGGATGGTGCCGATGCCGCCGCTGAATCCGATGACCGTAAAGAAGATCAGGCTGGCCACGGCGGTGACCACTTCCGGGACCATCAGAGGCAGGTTGATGAGCGCGAAGCTGGCCGTCTTGCCGCGGAAGCCGCCGGTGCGGTGCATGGCCACCGCAGCGGCGGTCGCGATCAGCGTGGCCGCCAGTCCCGCCAACGACGCGACGACCAGGGAGTTGATCGTGGCCTGGCGGAACTTCGGCGCTTCCGGTCCGATAAACACGTCGTGATACCAGTCCAGCGAGAAGCCGCCCCACAGGGTGATCGAGGTCGAGGCGTTGAAGCTGTAGACGGCGACCACCATCAGCGGCGCGTAGAGCACCAGCAGGCACAGCAGCGTCATCGGAAAGAAGCCGGTGAAGCGGCGCAGGTCGGTGCCGGCCCTGGCCATCATGCGCCCTCCCGGGCCTGGGCGCGGGTCTGCGCCCGGGCATAGATCAGCAGAACGCCCATGACGATGGTCATGAGGATCATCGCCACCGCCGCGCCGAACGGCCAGTTCCCGGCGGCGCCCTTGAACTGCTCTTCGATGAGCGAGCCGATCATGAAGGCTTTGGCGCCGCCCAGCAGGTCGGGGGCGAGGAAGGCGCCGAGCGACGGCACGAAGACGAGGATCGCCCCGGCGATGATGCCGGGTCTCACGGCGGGCAGAATGACCAGCCGCAGGGTGGTCCAGGAATCCGCGTAGAGATCCGCCGCGGCCTCGGACAGCGCGAAGTCGTAGCGCTCCACGGCGGCGTAGATGGGCAGCACCATGAAGGGCAGGTAGCTGTAGAACAGGCCGAGCAGCACGGCGACGTTGGTGTTGATGAGCCCCAGCGGCTGATCGATGACGCCGCTCCACAGCAGGAAGGCATTCAGCGGCCCCTCGTCGCGGATCAGGAACTTCATCGAGACGGTACGGATGAGCAGGTTCACCCAGTAGGGGATGGTGACCAGAAACAGCCACACGGTGCGGTGCTGGGGCGCGCGGGTGGCGATGAACCAGGCGGTCGGGAAGCCGACCACGAAGCACAGCAGCGTCGCCGAGCCGGCCTGCCAGATCGAGCGCCAGAAGATGCCGAGATAGGTCCATTCGATGCTCGGCGGCTCGTCACCGAAGAGGCCTCGGTTCAGGAAGAACTGATCGTAGGCGGCCAGGGTCGGGCTCCAGATCACCCCGCCGCGGAACTCCTTGGTCAGGAAGGAGTAGACCCCCATCAGCAGCACCGGCAGCAACAGGAAGACGCCGATCATCAGCCACGTCGGCAGCATCAGGCGCGGCGCGTTACCTCGGTAGAGGTCGGAACCGCCGCCGCCGCTGCCGGGTGTTGTCGCCGCCATCAGTCGGCCAGCAGACGTGCCGCGTCCGCTTCCAGCTTCAGGCCGACCGCGGCGCCGAGACCGGGCAGGTTGTCCGCGTCGCTGTTCTGTACCCGCACCACCATGGGCTCGCCGTCCGGCAGGCGGGTCAGCAACTGAATATCGGTGCCGAGATAGACCTGGTTTTCGACCTGCGCCCGGATGTCGCCGCTTCCCGGCGGGCAGAGCGAGACGCGTTCGGGGCGGAGCGACACATGGCCCGCGCCGAGCCGCGCGCCCGGTGCCGCCGGGCAGGTGAGGTCCTGTCCTCCGGGCAGGCGGACCGTCGCGCGACCGCCCCGCATTTCCAGCACCTCGACCTCGATCAGGTTGGTCTCGCCGATGAATCCGGCCACGAAGCGGTTCAGCGGTGCCTCGTAGATCTCGCGCGGCGTGCCCGTCTGCTGCACCCGGCCATCCGACATGACCGCGATGCGATCGGACATGGTCAGCGCCTCTTCCTGGTCGTGGGTGACGAAGACGAAGGCGATGCCGGTTTCACGCTGCAGCTGCTTCAGTTCGCCCCGCACCGCCTGACGCAGTTTCAGGTCGAGGGCGGAGAGCGGCTCGTCCAGCAGCAGAACCTTGGGGCGCGGCGCCAGCGCGCGGGCGAGGGCGACACGCTGCTGCTGGCCGCCGGAGAGCTGACCGGGCTTGCGTTTCAGGAAGTCCGAAAGCTGCACCAGGGCCAGCACCTGGCGTGCCCGCTGCTCCGATTCCTGGCGGCTCCAGCCCAGCCGCAGGGTGCCGAACATGACATTTTCCAACACCGTCATGTGGGGGAACAGGGCGTAGTGCTGAAAGACCGTGTTCACCGGGCGCTTGTGGGGCGGCAGCGCGGCGATGTCCTCGCCGTACAGCCTGATCGCGCCTTCATTGACCGCCTCGAAGCCCGCGATCGAGCGCAGCAGCGTTGTCTTCCCGCAGCCTGAGGGGCCCAACAGGGTGAAGAACTCGTCGGCGCGGATGTCGAGCGAGACCCCATGCAGGGCGGTAAAGCTGCCGTAGCGCTTCACCACCTTGTCGATATTGATTGCAACGTCGCTGCCCGACATATGCCCCCGCCTCTTGTCGGATACCACCGGAAATGCCAGAGATACCCTAATAGGGGGCCGTTTGAGGGGTATATACCCCCGGGGAGGTATGATGCGGAATTTGCCCAACCTGACGGAGGCTTATCTCGGCCGGGCCATCGCTCAACTGCACGACGAGCGCTTCGAGGGCGCTTTGTACCAGTGGCTGGCGCGCTGCTTCGAGATCGACAACACCACGATGCTGGCCTATTTCCAGGACCGGGTGCCGCAGGTCCTCTTTACCCAGGCGGCCGAGCGCCGGGTGCATGCCCGGCTGGAATCCGACTATATCGAGGGCGCCTACCTGCTGGATCCCTTCCATGCACTGCACGTGGACCGTGCGGCGCCAGGGCTCTACCGGCTGCGCGACATCGCGCCGGACCAGTTTCAGCGCAACGAGTATTTCGCCGTCTATTACCAGGGGACCACCCTGGTGGACGAGATCGCCTATGTCGCCTATCCGGCCGATGGCGTCTCCGTGCACATCTGCCTGGGGCGCGACGCCACCTCGCAGCGCCGTTTCTCGGCCCGCGATCTGGAGCGCGCCGACCAGGTCGCGCCGATCGTCTGCGGCCTCATCGAGCAACGCTGGTCGGGACTGCGCTCAAGCGGCGACTTCACGGAGACCGGGCTGACCCAGCGATTGACCGAGCGGCTGCGCAGCGTCCACGAGATCGCGCTAAGTCCGCGCCAGGCCGAGATCGCCCTGCTGATCCTGAAGGGGCATTCCTCGGTGTCGATCGGCCTGCGCCTGGGCATCAGCCCGCAGACGGTGAAGGTCTTCCGCAAGCAGCTTTACAAGAAGTGCGCCATTTCCTCCCAGGCGGAGCTGTTCTCCCTGCTGATGCCGCTGCTGGCCGAGGCGGTGGCTTGACGCGTCGTGCCGAAGATTCTTCGGAATTCGGGAATCTGCGGCTATGATCCCGCCCATGAAACTCGACGATCGCGATCTGCAGATCCTGACCATCCTGCAAGGGGAGGGGCGGATCACCAAGGCGGCGCTGGCCGGCAGGGTCAGCCTGTCGCCGGCAGCCTGCTGGGACCGTCTGAAGCGGCTGGAGCAGGCCGGCTTCATCCGCGGCTACCGCGCCGAGGTGGCGCTGGAGAAGATCGCGCCGGTCTCGCACTTTCTGGTGCAGATCGAGCTTGAGAGCCACCAGGCCGGCGACTTCCAGCGCTTCGAGGATGCCATGTGGGCGATCCCGCAGGTCATACGCTGCGTCGCCGTGGGCGGTGGCGTGGACTATTTCATCGAAGTGGTGGCGGGTGACGTGGCCGCCTATCAAGCCCTCATCGACGAGATCCTGGAGCGGCGCGTCGGCGTGAAGCGCTACTTCACCTTCGTGGTGACCAAGCCGGTGAAGGATGCGCCGCCGCCCCTGGCCCGGCTGCGCGGCGAAGAAAATTAGCCGCGGGCCGCGGTCCGCCACGGAATCGCCGTCCTAGCCGCTGCAAATCCGAGCCACCTTCCTCGTGAGGACCGCTACCCTCCGGCCAGTTTTCAAAGGTGCGCCAGGAGGTTCCCCGATGACGCCGTTACCGCAGTTCAAGATACCCGAAGCCGGCTTCGGCCTGGAAGATCCCGGACTTCTGGCCACGGCGTCTTACATCGGCGGCCAGTGGGCTGACCCGGGGGCAGACCCGGGGGCGGAATCCGGAGAGGCCGGAGCTCTCGCCGTGACCAACCCCGCCGATGGCGCGGTGCTGGTCCAGGTCGCCGCCGTGGGCGCCGCCGGCGCGCGGCGTGCCGTCGATGCGGCGCAGCAGGCCTTTCCGGCCTGGGCGGCGCTGCTGCCGCAGCAGCGCAGCGACATCCTGCGCCGCTGGTACGACCTGATGCTGGCGCACAAGGAAGACCTGGCACGCATCATGACCCTGGAGCAGGGCAAGCCGATCTCCGAGTCCCGCGGCGAGATCGACTACGGGGCCTCCTTCGCCGAGTACTTTGCCGAGGAGGCCAAACGTCCGGACATCATGAGCGTCACCTCGCACCTGCCGTCCGCCGAGGTCGAACTGTGGCGCGAGCCGGTCGGCGTCGCCGCCCTGGTGACGCCGTGGAACTTTCCCAACGCGATGATCACACGCAAGGCGGCGGCGGCTCTGGCGGTCGGCTGCACCGTGGTGATCCATCCCTCCAAGGAAACGCCGCTATCGGCGCTGGCGCTGGCCGAACTGGCGCAGCGCGCCGGCTTTCCGCCGGGCGTCTTCAACGTGGCGATCGGCGAGCCGGCGCCCATCGTCGGCGCCTGGACCGGGGATACCCGTGTGCGCGCGCTGTCCTTCACCGGTTCGACGGAGATCGGCCGGCTGCTCTACGGCCAGTGTGCGCCTTCCATCAAGCGCCTCAGCCTGGAACTGGGCGGCCACGCCCCCTTCATCGTCTTCGCCGACGCCGACCTCGACAAGGCGGTCGCCGAGGCCATCGGGGCCAAGTTCGCCACCTCCGGCCAGGACTGCCTGGGCGCCAACCGCTTCTACATCGAAACCCCGGTTTACGAGGAGTTCTGCCGCCGCTTCACCGAGAAGACACGGGGTCTCACCGTGGGGCACGGCCTGGACGACCCGGACATCGGCCCGCTGATGAATCCCGCCGCCGTTGCCAAGCAGAAGGAGCACGTCGCGGATGCCGTGGCGCAGGGCGCACGCCTGCTGTGCGGCGGCGAAGGCCATGACCTCGGCCCGCTGTTCTTCCAGCCGACCGTGCTGGCCGACGTGCCGGATACGGCGAAGATCATGCGCGAAGAGACTTTCGGGCCCGTCGCGGCGCTGACGTCGTTCGAGACGGAAGCCGATGTCGTCGCCCGTGCCAACGCCACGGAATACGGCCTGGTGGCCTACCTGCACACCAAGGAGCCGGCGCGCCTCTACCGCCTGTCGCGGGCGCTGGAGTTCGGCATGGTGGCGGTAAACCGCACCAAGGTGACCGGCGCACCTATTCCCTTTGGCGGGATGAAACAATCGGGCCTCGGCCGTGAGGGCTCCCGCCTGGGCATTGAGGCCTTTTCCGATGTGAAGTACGTATGCCGCGACTGGTCCTGAAAGCAGAAAGTGAGAGACGATGCTGAAGAACGATCAATTGGAAACCTGGGACCGGGAGTGCTTTTTCCACCCGTCAACCCACCTGGCGCAGTTCGCCCGCGGCGAGGCGCCGCAGCGCGTCGTTGTCGGCGGCGAGGGGGTCTATATCCGCGACCGCGAGGGCAACAAACTGCTCGACGCTTTCGCCGGCCTGTACTGCGTGAACGTCGGCTACGGGCGCCAGCAGATTGCCAAGGCCATCGCGAAGCAGGCCGAGGAACTGGCTTACTATCACGCTTACGTCGGCCATGGCACCGAGGCCTCGATCACGCTGTCGAAGATGATCATCGACCGCGCGCCGAAAGGTATGAGCAAGGTCTACTACGGTCTCTCCGGTTCCGACGCCAACGAAACCAACATCAAGCTGGTCTGGTACTACAACAACATCCTCGGCCGGCCGGAGAAGAAGAAGATCGTCTCGCGCTGGCGCGGCTATCACGGCTCCGGCCTGATGACCGGTTCGCTGACCGGCCTGGAGCTGTTTCACAAGAAGTTCGACCTGCCGCTGACCCAGGTGGTCCACACCGAGGCACCGTACTATTTCCGCCGCCGCGACGACGCGATGAGCGAGGAAGAGTTCTCCGCCCACTGCGCCGCCGAACTGGAGAAGCTGATCCTGGCCGAGGGGCCGGACACCGTCGCCGCCTTCATCGGCGAGCCGGTCTTGGGCACCGGCGGCATCGTGCCGCCGCCGGCGGGATACTGGCAGGCGATCCAGGCCGTGCTGGAGAAGTACGATATCCTGCTGATCGCCGACGAAGTGGTCACCGGCTTCGGGCGCCTCGGCTCGATGTTCGGCTCCGACCACTACGGCATCCGGCCCGACATCATAACCTCGGCCAAGGGCCTGACCTCGGCCTATGCGCCGCTGTCGGCCTCGATCATCGGCGACAAGGTGTGGAAGGTCCTGGAGCAGGGCACCGACGAGAACGGCGCCATCGGCCACGGGTGGACCTATTCGGCGCACCCGATCGGCGCGGCCGCCGGTGTCGCCAACCTGAAATTGGTCGACGAACTGGGCCTGGTGGCGAACGCGAAGTCGACGGGCGCCTATTTCAACAAGGCGATGGCCAAGGCGGTCGGCGATCACCCGAACGTCGGCGAGGTGCGCGGCGAAGGCATGCTCTGCGCCGTGGAACTGGTGGCGCATAAGGGAAGCCGCAAGCTCTTCGAGCCGGCCGGCCAGCACGGGCCCAAGATCGCCGCCGCCCTGCTGAAGCGCGGAGTCATCGCCCGTGCCATGCCGCAGGGCGATATCCTCGGCTTTGCGCCGCCGCTTTGCCTCAGCGAGGACGAGGCGGATATCGTCGTCGGCGCCATGGGTGAAGCCGTCGCCGAGGTATTCGCCGGCGCCTAGCCGCCAGACCGTAAAATTCCTAGAAGAATCCCCGGGAATCCCCGGCACCCGGCCCTCTGAAAGGGGCCGGGTGCCGGGCTTTTTTTCGCCACTTTTGCGCTTCGGAACCATTTCCGCCGCCCTCACGTTGTCTTGGCAACTTCTCAGACAACGAAAGGGCTACACCCATGAGTGACAGTACGTCCCACGAGACGGCCGACTCTTCAGCACTGCAGGAAGTTGGCGACGCCCTGAAGCGGGAAGGCCGGCACGTTGCCGGCGAGGCCAAGTCCGCGGCGCGGAAGATGGCCCGCGACCAGCGCGATGCGCTGGCCGACTATGTGACCGCTCTGGCCGATGCGGCCACGCGCGGTGCCGAGGAACTGGAAGAGGCGGGCTATGGCCGCAGCGCCTCGACGCTCACCCGCACCGCCGACGACGTCGGCGGGTTCGCCCAGCGCCTGCACGACCGTGAACCGGGCGAATTGTGGAACGATATCGAGGACTTCGCCCGCGATCACCCGGCATTGACCTTCGGCGCCGGCTTTGCCGTGGCCTTCGGCATTACCCGTTTCATCAAGAGTTCCGCCGACCCGGTGGAGGAGTCCTCGCCGGCACCGGAAGCGGCGGTGTCGCCGGCAGTGTCGACCCCCGGGGAATAGCCGTGGGAGACACGTCTATCGGTACGTTGCTGACGGGATTGATCCAGGACCTCGGACAACTGGTGCGCCAGGAACTGCGCCTGGCCCAGTCCGAGGCGTCCGAGAAGTTCAAGCAGGCGCAAAACGGCGTCTATGCCGTGCTGACCGGTCTGCTGGTGGCCTTTTGCGCTCTGCTGATCCTGTTGCAGGCCCTGGTCATCGCGCTCAGCAATGTGCTGCCGGCCTGGCTGGCCGCCGTCGTCGTCGGCGTGGCGCTGTCGGTGGTCGCTTTCGTCCTTATCCACCAGGGCCGCAGCAACCTGAAAGCCCGGAATCTTATTCCAGAACGCACACTGCGCTCAGCGCGCAGCAAACCCAAAACCTGAAGGAGACGTAACATGGTCAAGACCACTCCCGGAACCGAACACATCGAAGAAGACATCCGCGCGACCCGGCGCGATATCGACGACAAGATCGAGCGCATCCAGCAGCGGCTGTCGCCCGGCGATATCGTTGACAGCGTCATCGACTTCGCCAAGACCAACGGCGGTGCCGTTGCAGGCGGCATCGGCCGTACCGTGCGCGAGAACCCGGTTCCCGTCGCGATGGTTGGCGCCGGTATTCTCTGGCTGGCGTTGTCCAGCCGCGCCAAGCGGCAGGCCGACGATGGCGACCGCCTGGGCGATGGCGTCCGTGCCAAGGTCGAAGAAGAGTCCCACAAGCTGCGTGATCGTGCGGCGGCCCTGGGCAGCGACGTTCGCGACCGTGCCGGCAAGGTCGGCCGCAAGGCCCGCAGCCAGGCGACGCGTGCCAGTCAGTCGACCGGCCGCTTCGTGAAGGATCACCCGGTTCTGGTCGGGGTTGCCGGCGTTGCCGTGGGGGCTGCCGTGGCCGCGTCTCTGCCGCGCTCGGACCGTGAGGACCGCGTCTTCGGCGAACGCAGCGATCGCATGAAGGAGGCCGCCAAGAGCGCCGCCGTGCGCGAGGGCCGCAAGGTCCAGGACGCTGCCAAGGCGGCTGTGAAGAAGGCCAAGGAGACCGCCGAGGCCAAAGCGCCGACGGCCGAGGATGTGAAGCGCGACGCCACGCAGACAGCCAATGCCGGCGGCATCGGCACGCCGCGCTGAGTTCAGTCCTGCACTTAGTTCAGTCCCGAGCGGAGGCGCCGCAGGCCGGCGTCTCCGCAGTGGGTCACCGCCAAGACGACTCCCCCCAAGACCACCGGTGAGACCACCGCCGAGAGCTTACGGAAAATCTAAAGGAGAATGCCGATGTACAACATTTTCTATCTGATCGGGGTCGTGGTGGTGGTCCTGGCGATATTGTCTTTCGTAGGCATCGCCTAGCGCCTCCGGCGCCGAAATAGAACGCTTCCTCACCCGTCGCTGCTTCTGGCAGCGGCGGGTTTAGTTTGTACGGACGGCGGGTTCGCTGCTTTCTTCGCTAGTGGGCTGGGCGGGGGGCAGGGAACTCAGGTATTCGCCGACCACCTGCAGCGGCACGATGTGGTCGCAAAGGATCTTGAACACCACCAGCAGCGGCACGGCGATCAGCAGCCCTGCGACGCCCCACAGCCAACCCCAGAACAGGACGCAACTGAAGACGATAACCGGGTTGCGGCTCCGCCGGCGGCCCACCAGAGTGGGCGTGACGATGTTGCCTTCCAAGGCAGTGAGCGCGCCGAAAGCCAAGGTCGGCAACACCGCTTCGAGCGGCGCGGAGAACGTCAGCACGGAAGCCAGCAGAATGGCGCCGGCGGTGACGATGGCCCCGACATAGGGAACGAAATTCAGGGTCGCCGCCATGACGCCCCACAGCAAGGGGTCCGGCAGGCCGAAGCTGGCCATGGTCGCGGCGGTCACGCAGCCGAGCCCGAGGTTGATCGCGGTGATGGACAACAGATAGCGCGAGACTTCGACCTGCAGGTCACGGCCGATCTCGACGGCGCGTTTCTTCTCGCTGAGCGTGGGCATGATGTGCACGGTCTTGCGCAGAAACAGGTAGCCGTTAGCCAGCAGGAAGAACAGCAGGATCGCGGTGACGAGGATGATGGTCAGCAACTGGCCGGTGTTGGTCAGGAAGATCTGCGTCAGGTCCGGCCCCTGGACGACGACGTCGGCGTTTTCCTTGCCCGGAGAGAGCTGGGCCATGTCTTCGGTGATTTGCTTCACGTTCTGCAGGGCGCCGACCACTTCGCGGAAAATATAGCGCAGGCGGATCATGGCTTCCGGCAGGCGGGCGAACCAATCGGCGGCAGGCGCCGACAGCCGAGCCAGCACCACGCCCACCAGCCCGCCGGCGGTCAGCACGACGATGGCCGAGGCGACCACGCGCGGCAGGCCCAACTTGCACAACAGGCGCACGATGGGTGCCAGTACCAGGGCGGCGACCCCGGCAACGGTGATTGGAATGAACAGCGTTCGGGCGAAATAGAGGGCCGCCAGTACCGCCAGGGTGGCAAGCACAACGGCAGCGACGGTGCGGGTTCGGTTATCCCGGGTTTCGATCGGCATTCTGCTGCTTCTCCCTGGCGCGCCGGCGGAAAGGGAATTACCGGCCCTCTAGGGAACCATCGGGTGGTGAAATCGTTCCCTCCCTACAAGACAACCCGGCAAAGTCTCCTGGAAATGATGCAGGCAGGCTATGGCAGGGCTTTTTCATGTGCCGAAGGAGGAGTCCATGGCCGCCGGCTCGGGTGTCACCATTTTGCCGATCCTGAAAAATGAGATCCGCCGGGTGCGCACCGCTTTGTGGTTCCGCCCCAGCGCCTACTGCCTGGCCGCCGTTCTGGTGGCCCTGTTGGTCGTGACGGTCGACGGCTTCCTGCCCAAGGATGCCCTGGGCTGGCTGCCCGATATCGACCGGGACACGGTGAAGGAACTGCTGAAGCTGATGGCCGGCAGCATGCTGACCGTATCGACGGTCACCCTGTCGGTCCTGATGCTGGTGCTCAGCCTGGCCGCGGGACAGGCTTCGCCTCGCGCGGTACCGGAAATCATGGCCGACCCGGTGACGCAGAACGCGCTTGGCACATTCCTGGCCACTTTCGTTTTCGCCCTGACGGCCTTGCTGCTGTTCGGTTTCGGCGCCGTGCACGGCCCGGGCGTGACCCTGACCTTTTTCTGTGCCCTCGTGCTGGTGATGAACTCGGTGCGCTATCTGGTGCAGTGGATCCACCACGTGGCCGACAGCCTGAAGGTCAATCGGATTATCCAGCGCATCTACCACCAGGCGGCCAACGTGCTGGAGGCCTACCTGGATTCAGAGCCTCAACGCGGCGGCAAGGCCGCGGCGCCTCGTAGGGAGCCTGGCGATGAGAGAGCGACAGCGATCCGTCCCGCCGTCACCGGTTACGTTCAGATGATCGACGGGGAACGCCTGCATAACCTCGCCTGCGAGCATGACCTGGCGGTGCGTCTTTGCGTGCAGGAGGGTGATTTCGTGCATCCCCGCCGCCGCCTGATGGAGGTCACCGGCAAGCTGTCGGGCGACGAGACCAGTGATGCCTTGCAAGCGGTCGTGGTGGTGGGCTTTGAGCGCAGCCACGAGGGCGACCCCCGTTTCGGGTTCGAGCTTCTGGCCGAGGTCGCCTGCCGCGCGCTGTCGCCGGGGGTCAACGACCCACAGTCGGCGCTGGCCTGCATCGAGCATCTTGGCAGCCTGCTCGCCATTGCCGGCGAGCGTCCCGCCGCGGACTACCCACTGCCGCGGAGCACCGACGGGCGGGTCGAGTTCCGCCGGCCCGACTTTGCGGCCATGCTGGAACGGTCGTTTCGGCCGGTGATCCGCGACGGCGCCGGTTCCGCCGAGGTCATCTGCGCGATTGCGGAGGTCCTGAAGGACCTGGCGGGAGAAGCGGCGCCGGACTACCTCGATATCATCGTGGCGGAGGCGGAGAGGGCCAAGGCTTTCGGCGATGGGGCCCTGCACCTGGAAGCCGATAAGCGCGCGCTTGCCGGCGCCGTGTCGGCGCTGAAGGAAGTCGCAACGCGACGGAAGGGGGTGAACTCTAACGCCGCGCGATAATCCAGACGGCGTGAATGATCCCGGGGATGTAGCCGCACAGGGTGAGCAGGATATTCAGCCAGAACTGCAAACCGATGCCGACCTGCAGAAAGACGCCCACCGGCGGCAGCAGGATGGAGAAGAGAATACGGATGAGGTCCACGGCGGGTCTCCTGTCTGGGCAAAGCATTCACTGAACGGCTGTGGGAGATACAACGTTTCCGCAGCGACAAAGGTTCCGAAAATCGGGTGAAGGGCCTCCCAGGCGGAACTCTCCCAGGCGGAACTCTCCGAGACGGAAAACGTTCTCTCCGAGAAGCCGGGAATCTTTCCCCCCGAAATCCTTAAGGAGACGACCCCATGTCCAAACTATCCAGCCTGCTGCTGGCCGGTGCCCTGGTGCTGCCGCTGCCGGCCTATGCCGACTGCGCGCAACGCATCGAAGCCGTCGAGACGCATCCGGCCCTGGCGGGCAATGCAGATGAAACGACCCCGGAAGCGCAGAGTTCTCAATCCGCGGCGGCCGGCAACGAGGAAAAGGTCGTGAAAGAAGAAATGGTCGAGAAGGGGGCCTCGATCCAGGAAAACGGCGGGGAGACCGTCTATCAGGAAGGGGGGCCGGCGGCTCCGCGGGAGAGCTGGTTTACCGACTCGAAGGACAAGGCGACCGTCCTGACGCACCTCGACTCCGCCCGGGAGGCGAAGGCCGCGGGCGACGAGAAGGTCTGCCTGGAAGAGATAGAGCAGGCGGAGAAGATCATGGAGGCCGACGCCGGCTGACGTGAACCGCGCTTGCCTGCCAGGCGCCTCATCCGGCGCTTCTTCCTGGACGCACTGCCACGCGGTGCGTCCATTTTTTTGTCCAGGGCCTCCGCTCGTGACATTTTACGCAAGGCGCTTTTTCCGCAGGAACCGGCGGGCCCGGCCGGGCGTTTTCCTTGTATGCGGGCAGGGGCGATCGAGCTCCCTGCCGCCGATCACAGCAAGCACATTGGAGATACAAGATGAATTGGGACCAGGTCGAAGGAAACTGGAAGCAGGTGAAGGGAAAGGCCAAGGAGAAGTGGGGTCGTTTCACCGATGACGACCTCGACGTGATCAGCGGCAAACGCGATCAGTTGGTCGGTCGTTTGCAGGAGCACTATGGCCTCGCCCGTGAAGAAGCGGAGAAGGAGGCCGATCGCTGGTCTGAGGGTGTCTAAGCTGACGGCATCTGCTTCGTAAACGCCGACGGGCGGCCGCAATGCGCGGCCGCCCGTTTTGTTTTTTGCGTCTGCGAGCAGCAAAGAAAAAGGGGCGGCAAAGCCGCCCCTTTTTGTCTTGTCTGACCGTTCCTTCGGGGACGGATCAGTTGCTGCTGTGCTGCTGGTAATAGCTGTCGTTGGTATTGCGCCATTCCATGTTGTCGATCTCCGCCCAGGAATCGCGATCGAAGCTCGGCGCGTTGTCCAGGACCTCCTCCGAAACGTTCAGTACGAAGACCGGTGTATCACCGGTATCGGTCACCTTGAGCTGCTTCCACGGCACGGCGATCTGCTTCTCACCAACGCCCAGGAAACCGCCATGGGACAGAATGGCATAGGACATGTTGCCGGTCTTGGGATCCATGACGACATCCTCGACTTCGCCAAGGTCCTCGTTCTCCATGTTGCGCACGTCGGCACCGACAACGGCGGCGGCATGCAGCGGTGTACTGCGCTGGTCAACAGGCACGGCGCCCTTCAGGCGTTCGACTTCTTCCTCGGACCAGCTGCCCAAGGTGATACCTTCCTTCTCGACGCTCTGTTTGCGCTCGTCGATCAGGTCTTCGATGCTGGCGACGGTTTCCTCGCAGGCGTCGTCCATGCCGTTGGCGGCGAAGATGCGCGCGGCGCTGCGCAGCGTGCGCACGTCGTTGGCCATGGCACCCGTCACGGCGACACGGTAGTTGCCGTCCTCGGACGAGATTTTGTCGTTCAGCGCCTGCAGATCTTCGTTGCAGGCGGCAAAGGCGGGGGTGGCCAGGCCGACGGTGGCAATGGCCGCGGTGACGAGTAATGTCTTACGCATAGATCGTTTCCCTTGTCGTTGAATGTGCTATGGAAAGGAAACGCCGCGTGCCCTTCGTTCGTTCCGGGAAAAATAAAAAAAGGCGAATAGAGGGAAGACTTTAGGCAAAAAAAGAGGCGCCGTAAGCGCCTCTTTCTTCGGTCCCGAAGGACCCGGTCAGTTCGCCGCGTCCTGGACGTCCTCGCCGGCTTCTTCGACTGCTTCACCGACCTGTTCGGCCGAATTGTCGATCGACTCGCCGAGCTTCTCGGCGGGGCCTTCATCGTCGCAGGCTGACAGGGTCAGAGCGGCGGCGAAGGCAAGCGCGGTAGCGGCGGCTGTCTTCATCAGGGTCGATGTCATCTTCTGCAGAACTCCTCTGTGCGCTGCGTTGCGACGCATTACTTAAGCGGCGGCGCGTTACTTACGGGCCGGTTTACGGCCTTCTTCCTCGGCACGCTTCAGCGCGTCGCCTTCGCTGCCATCGACGGCCTCGCGGGCTTTTTTCGCGCTGTCTTCGACCGCGCCGGAATCGATAAACTCCTTGGTATCCTTGTTGTAGCGCCGGGCCGCGGTGCGGTTGCCTTCGCCTTCATTCTTCTGATTGCTCGTCATGTCTGTCTTCTCCGTTGTGAAGGTCATGAATGTCCCGTCTACGACAGCGATCAACTGTCGCCGTCGGCGGCATCCTCGATGGCCTCGCCGGTGTTCTCGATATCCTGGCCGGCACCTTCCACGGTGTTGCAGGCGGCAAGCGCGCCGGCGGAGAAAGCGGCCACGACAGCGGCCAGTAAAATCTTGCGTCCGCCGTCGGAGCGAAGCTTTGGATCATTGGTCATGTCGAGCCTCCATCGCATTGTCTTATGATCTCCGCCGCGAACCAGGGGGCGCGGTGTCCCTGGGACTGAAACACAGTGCAGCGAGATAAGTTCCGGACGTGGTGCATCACCGTGCATCAAGGCCGAGCCTTGGAGGGGGGATCGGGACGGTCGGGGGAGGAGGGGGCCGTGGCCTCGATCTGGCGCAGCAATCCGTCGATCAGCGCCGAGGTCTCGCGGCGCACGCATTGTGGGCCGCCGGTGCTGTCGGTGCGGGCGAAGCCGGCGGCGGCAGCCAGCAGGCAGCGACGGACGGTTTGTGGGTCGAGCGCCCACGATTCAAGGAGTGTCAGGATAAGGGACTCGCTGATGGATAGTGCCGCCAAGGCCGCCGGGTGGGTATCCGGCAAAGCATTGCGGCCCGCGGCAGTACGCTCTGTCATGGGCAATAGCCCTCCTTGGCGTTTGCTTCGGGATCCAAATGTGGCCGCAGGGCGGCATGCGATGCGGCAACGAGGGGAGTGTGACAGCCCCTGGACCGGGGTTTTTTAACCTATGCTAAGATGGAAAAATAACGGGGCCGGCCGGGAACCCCCTTGCCGACTCAGACGTTGCCAACAGGGTGCTGTATCACAGCGGCCGATGGGCGTTGGGGCGACGGGGAAGGAACGGTATTTCCATGAAAGCGGAACAGGTGCAGGCCGAGGAAAGCCACGGGGCGGTGGGGCTTAAGCTGAGCGCGGTCATCAAGCTCAGCAATGCGGAGATCGATTGCCTGGAGGCGATGCAGAAAAAAGTGAAGAAACTGTCCGCCGGCAGTGAGTTCGTGCGCGAAGGCGATCCCTACGATCACAGCTACATCGTGAAGGACGGCTGGGCCATCCGCTTCAAGGAGTTGTCCGACGGTCGCCGACAGATCCTGAATTTTGTGCTGCCCGGCGATTTCGTCGGCCTGTTCTCGCCCCTGTTCGAACTGGCGGACCATTCAGTCGCAGCACTGACCGATCTGGAATTGCACCCGGTGGATCCGGCAAGCCTGGTGGAGATGTTCAGTACCTGCCCGCGCCTGGGCGCGGCGGTGGCCTGGTCGGCCGGGCGGGACGAGGCGATCCTGTCGGAGCAGGTGGTTCGTGTCGGCCGGCGCAGCGCCTACGAGCGCACCGGCCACATTATCGTGGAACTGCTGCATAGGCTGCGCCTGGTCGGCGAAGCCGGGCAGAAGTCCTTCGAGTTGCCGCTAACCCAAGAGATCCTCGCCGATACTCTCGGTCTCAGCATTGTTCACATGAACCGGACCTTGCGCCGATTGCGCGAGAACGGGCTGGTCCGCATAACCGGCGACCGGGTGGTGATCGGCGATCTGGAGGAATTGATCAGCGTCGCTGAGTTCTCACCGCATTACCTGTTGCCCTGTCCGCTGCCGCGCAAGACTGCGGCAACCTTGAGCTCAGTCTAGATCCCGTTGTCGGGACAAGACCTAGACCGATTCAGGTCGACCGGCGTCCGGGCGACCGGCATCCGGGCGATCTGACAGCAAAGCGGCCAGGCGGGTGAGCAGAAAGAATTCATTATAGGGCTTGCCGACGACCGGAACGGCCTGAAAGGGTTCCGGCGCGATGGCCGTTTCCCCATAGCCCGTCGCAAAGAGGAATGGCGTATTCAGGGACTTCAGCCGCGTAGCAACCTGAAGGCTGCCATCGTCCGGAAGCCGAAGGTCTAGCAATGCTGCCCCGAATGAGTCGTGGTCCAGCAGCTGCAGGGCCTCTGCGCATGTCCGCGCAACCGCGACACCGGCGGCACCGTTGCGCAGCAGCATGTCCTCCACATCCAGGGCGAGGATCATGTTATCCTCGATCACCAACAACTTCAGGTCCGGCGGCAGAAGGTGCCCTTGCGCCGCGCTCAATTGATCGTATTCCTGTTCACGGCTTTCCTGTTCCCCAATGGCACGCCGGGTGGCCACAGAGGGCATCCCTGTCGCAATGGTTCGTATCAAGGAAGTAACCTCCAACGGTGCCGGCAGGCGCGAGCCGCCATTCGGCGGTGCTCTGCCCAAGCCGGTGAAAGCGAGGCGCGGATGCGCCCCGGCTTTCACAAGCAGTTGCTTAACGTAACCGGAGGTTCCGGTCCGCGCTGTAACCTATGTTAAGCGGGAGGACGGCGGCGGGCTGGACGTCCGCGGGATTCCGCGGACGGGCCTGTGAGAAAGCTGAGGTATTCGGAAAAGCGGCTGGCGCCGGCCGCCGCGTTGCGGCGTACCGGCGCCCTGTATGGCGCTATTGTGCTGGTGGGCTAGAGCGATCCGCGACGACCGCGAACCAAGTGCATGATGAGCGACACGACCAGCAGAACCAGAAAGATGAAGAACAGAATCTGTGCGATTCCGGCAGTGGCGGAAGCGATGCCGCCGAAGCCGAAGAAACCGGCAATGATCGCGACGATGAAGAAGACGAGGGCCCAGTAAAGCATAGCATTCTCCTGAGTGAGAGGACCCGGCGCGGCAGCTGTATTCTGCGGGACAAGTCATTGAACCCTATGCAGATTTCCACCGATACCGGTTTCACTTTCAACGCGTCGGGAAGGGGAAGGTTCCGGAAATCGCAGGGGAAGTCTGCCGTGAACCGGTTCTGGGGTTCAGTGGGGGAATCAGTGGGCCGGCATACGCAAGGTGAGGTGGAAGCCATCGCCGTTGGTGATCTCGACCTTGCCGCCGAGCTGCTTGGCGAAGGCGTGGATGAGCCGGCCGCCCAGGCTTTCCGGCGAGGCAGCTTCGGCGGTACTGCCGTTGTCGCTGATCGTCATCACCAGGGTTTCGGCGTCCGCCTGCTTCAGATCGATCGCCAGCAAGCCCGTCTCGCCATCGGGCCAGCCATGCTTCAGGGCATTGGTAACGACCTCGGTGATCAGCAGGGCCAGGGGCACGGCGCGTTCCGGTTCGCTCTGGACGTCATCGATGTCGAACGTCATACGCACGTTCTCGGCGCTACCGCCCTGGGCCTGGCGCAGGTACTCGCACAGCTGGGGTACGAACTCCTGCAGCTTGATGCGGTGCAGCTCAGGCGCTTCATAGAGGTTGCTGTGCACCATGGAGAGCGCGTGGATGCGGTCCTGGGTGGTGCGCAGGGCATTCCGCTCCTGCTCGTTTTTAGCGCGCGACACCTGCAGATTGACCAGGCTGGAGACCACTTGAAGGTTGTTCTTCACCCGGTGATAGACTTCACGCAACAGGGCTTTTTGTTCCTGCAGGGACTTGCGCAGCTCGCTTTCGTGCAACGAAATGACATCGGCCATCTTGTGCATGGTCATGCCGAGCTCGCGGAGTTCCTGCGGGGCTTGGGCGATGCCCGGTGCGCGGTCCTCGAAGCGGCCTTCGGCATAGGCGTTGGCGGTTTTGCGCAGGCTCCGGATTTGCTTCAGCACAAGGCGGTCGACGGCAAACCAGGCGACCGCAATGGCGATGGCCCACATCAGCACCGGGTAAGCGAGTCCGGCGATCAGATGCAGGCCGGGATCTTGCAGCAGATGCCCGGAGACCCCGCCCATCACGACGAAGACCTGCTGCTCGTAAAGCGGTGCGAGGGCGAAAACCCGCTCCACACCGTCACGTCCCTCGGTTTGAAAAACCTGCGCCTGTCCGCTGAGGCGCGCGCCAATGACGAAGGCCGCCGGCATCCACTCGTTCACGGCACTGCCAATCGCCGACTCGGCCATGATGTTGCCGCGCCGGTCGAGCAAGGCGACGCTGGTGTTGGCCAGAGCCGGGCCGTCCGGCTGCCTTACCAGCTCTTCCAGCCACGACTTGCGCAGCGCCAAGCCGACGATACCGATCACGCTGTTATCGGCCGCACGCAGCGGCAGGGTCGCCAGCAGCGTCGGCTCTTCGCTCTCCGGCAACTGAACGTTGCCGCTGACAGTAAAATTGGCGTTCTGCAGTGTGCGGGTAAACCACTCCGCCGCGGCGAAACTGGGCGTTTGAGCCACACTGGTGGAGCAGGCAACCATGCCGTTGCGGCGCACGACGATGATATCGCCATACTTGTCCGACTCGCCCTGCACCCGCAGCAATGTCTGACCGCAGGAGCCGGGCGTGAAGGAGATCACTTCCCGCAGGCCGGCGAGTTCCTTCAAAGTATCGCGTGCCGCGACGATCTCGTTCCTCTCCGCGCCGGCAACGATGGCGGAGGATTGCAGCAGGTTGCGCTCGGTCAACGCCTTGATCTGCTTGTAGTTTGTCACGGCCTGCATTACCGCCAGCGTGCTGGCCGGTAACAGAGCCAAAGCCAGTAGAACGATCAGTCGGGAGCGAAGCGAGTGCAGCATCTGGAGTGCCTACTTGGCGGTGACATCAGCAGCTCGCAAGAAGCGCCTGCCTGCCTTCGAGCATGTTGGTCAGGGCCTGGTCGCTGCCTAGATCGGTGTCGGGGTCGATTTGCAGCAAGTCGGCCAGACGGTTGCGCCCCCGGTTGACCCGGCTTTTCATCGTCCCGATCGCGCAGCCGCAGATTTCCGCCGCGTCCTCATAAGAAAAGCCGGAGGCGCCGATGAGAATCAGGGCTTCGCGCTGCTCTGCCGGCAGCTTCTCCAGAGCCACCCGGAAATCTTTCAATTCCAACGAGGGGATCTGGTTGGGCTGGGTGGACAGCATGGCCGCGTAGCCACCATCCGCATCCTCGACCTCGCGCCGCCGCTTGCGCAGCTCGGAATAGAACAGGTTGCGCAGGATGGTGAACATCCAGGCGCGCAAATTGGTCCCGGCCTGGAACTTGTCCAGGTTCGACAGCGCCCGCATCAGCGCCCCCTGAACGAGATCATCCGCCTGCGCGGGGTTATTGACCAGCGATCGGGCAAAGGCGCGCAGGTTCGGGATGACCTCTACGATCTGATCGTGAAGGCCGCCTTCCTCTGACTCGACACTCAAGAGCCGCGCTCCTTCTTGTCGATTTCCTTCAGCAGGGCGAGGAAACGGTCGGGCACAGGCTCGCTCAGCGCTTCGTCATAGACCTTGCGCAAATGCGCGCCGATCCAGTCTTCCTTACCGGCAGGGGCCTTTCTGGCCGGTTTCTGCGGTGCCGTACCGCCGTGGGCAGACGGCTTTTCTCTATGGTCGTTTGGCATCATTTCCCTATCTCGGGCTGCATTTATTCCTGTTTCCGCGTCACCCTCTTCGACTTGGAACGAGTCCCTGCTGGAGCAAGTGTATGAAAACACTTCGTTTTAGCCTAAGTAAACGCTCCCGATGCAAAAAAGTTCCCCTTTTTCGGAACTTTTTTGACGGCCCACGGTTGGCTAGAAAGCAAGCCCGGCTCAGCCGTCCGGCGGCCTTGATCAAAATACCTCTAAGGGAGTTCAGTTCGTCGATGTCCATTTCCCAAGCGATCGGCCCGCACCTGCCGCTTCTTCGCCGCTATGCGCGGGCGCTGACGGGAACGCAGGAGAGCGGAGACCGCTACGTTGCCGCGTCGCTGGAGGCAATCCTCCAAGCCCCGGAAGAGTTCCCCAAAAACATCGACCCTCGCGTCGGACTCTATCAGGTCTTCCAGAAGATCTGGGCGGGGACCCGAGGGTCTTACGAAGAGCTTGAGAGCGATATTCCCGACAGCGCGGGTAACGTAGGCGAGAAGGTCGCCCAGCGGCGCCTATCGGCCTTGACCCCCCGTTCGCGGCAGGCGCTGCTGCTGACGGCAATGGAGGGCTTCAGCCGGGAAGAGGCCGGTCTGATCCTGGAGGCCGACCACGACGAGGTTCTTGGCCTGCTGGCCAGCGCCATCGAAGAGATCGACCGCCAGACGGTCACCGAGGTCCTGATCATTGAAGACGAGCCGATTATCGCGATGGACCTGGAAAGCATCGTTCAGGGGCTTGGCCACAAGGTCGCGGCCATTGCCGATACCCACAGCTCGGCGGTCGCTGCGGCACGCAGCCACCACCCTGGCCTCGTGCTCGCCGATATCCAGCTGGCCGACGGTTCGTCCGGCATCGATGCGGTGACTGAAATTCTCAACGACTTCGAAGTGCCGGTGATCTTCATCACCGCCTATCCGGATCGTCTGCTGACTGGCGAACGTCCCGAGCCGACGTTCCTCATCACCAAGCCGTTTCAGGAGGCCACGGTGAAGGCCGCGATCAGTCAGGCTCTGTTTTTCGAGAGCAGTGCCCGCATGAACTGATCGACGTAGATTTCTCCTGCCGGATACGGCGCGCTGCGGTCCCCGCGGCGCGCCGTTTTCTTTATTGCAGACGGCGAGGACAGCAAGGGCGGCGAAGTATCTCGGGAACCTTTTCGCGTCGTGGGCATTCCCATGGCGGAACACGAGAACGCCAAGTCCGATCTCATGCGACGGAAAAGCAGCGCGGAGGTACGCGGTACAGAGTGCACATCGCAGGGGCCGCCATCAGCCAGAGCGGCACTCGAAGCACACCTCCGCAAGAAGCCGTTGTCTGACGGAAATTTGGCGAGAACCAACGACAGAAAAAGGAGACAGATATGTTTCGCAAGATTTTGCTGGGTGGGGTTGCATCCTCCTTCGTAGTGCTGGCCAGCGGCAGCGCCAATGCCGTGATCTTCTATGGCGATGAGATGGACCGCGCCCGCGACATGCAGACCACCGGCAGCGGGTTCGACAACTACCTCGCCCGCGAGTACCGCGACTTCTTCCTCTTCGAGGCCGACCAGATGTACGACTGGATCGACGCCGACTACTTTGCCGGCAAGGCGCTGAAGGCGCAGGCGCACGACAACGTTCAGCCTGAGAACCCGGCGGACTGGAATATCGACGAAGCGCATATGCCGGCGCTGGTCGATGGCCGCAGGGACCTGATGGCCGCTTTCGGCAAGGGCGGTAAGGAGAAGGCGCCTGAGGCCGCAGCGATCGCGCAGGCCAAGTACGACTGCTGGGTCGAACAGCAGGAAGAAGGCCACCAGCCGACTCATATCGCTGCCTGCCGTCAGGAGTTCATGACGGCGCTGACCGCCCTGGAGGGCGCGATGCAGACGGTCGAGGTTGCTCCCGAGCCGCAGCCGGCCCCAGCGGAACCCCGCATGGTGATCGGTGAGGAACTGGCGCGCACGGTGCTCTACTTCGACTTCGACAAGTCGAACCTGACTCCGGTATCGGAGAGCAAGGTGGACAACTTCGTCGAAGGGATGAAGGGTCTGAAGGATGTGGTGGTCTTCGTCGAAGGTCACACCGACCGTGCCGGTCCGAACGGCTATAACATCGAGCTGTCGGAGCGTCGCGCCGAACAGGTCCGCCAGGCTCTGATCCGCGAGGGCATCACCGTCGGCGACCTGGATGAATTGAAGACCGCGGCAAAGGGCGAGAATGAGCCTGCAGTGGCAACGCCGGACGGCGTGGCCGAGCAGGCCAATCGACGGGTCGAGATTTCCGCTCGTGGCCTGTTTGCCGAGGAAATTCCGGCCGCCGGGCAGTCCAGCCAGGTGACCAACTAACGTCCCACGGCCTGACGGGTCGATGCTCCGTTGACGTTGGGAGGCGGGCCCCGTGAGAGCGGGACCCGTCTTCTCTTTACAGGTCGGGTCACAGATCGGGCGCATGCCGTGGGCGGGAACCATTCCGGCCGTCGGGCGTTGAAGACCAAAGCCATTCACAGTTGAAAACTTACAAGCGTCGGTGACGCGGGAGAGAAAATCATGGGTTTTGAATTTGGTGGAATCCTGGGGCTGATCATCCTGGCCCTCGATATCTGGGCCATCGTCAGCATTATCGGTTCCGGCGCGTCGACCGGCGCCAAGGTCCTGTGGATCTTCCTGGTCCTCATCCTGCCGGTTGTCGGCCTCATCATCTGGCTGCTTGCCGGCCCGCGCGGCAGAACCGCCGCGGTTTAGGGCGCCGGCCAGCTCGGGGGCGTCTTTCCCCGGGCCGCCTGAGTGCTCTCAAGCCTGCCAAGGCAAACCTACCGAGGCTAGCCTGACAGCCTAGGCGCCACAGGCGCGCCACCTTGAACCCTCCGGGCAATTCGCATTGCCGGAGGGTTCAAGCCGTTGCAGAGGCGCCTCCTTCGCGGCAAATTAGCATCAAGCCCGCAAAGCGGGCGGATTCCGCGGCTGCGGGATCCGAGGATCGGAGCGTTCAACGGTATAGAAGGGGTAACAATTTCATGGCTGCTTCCAGCGACAATCTGCATGCGCCGCGCGAGCGGCTGAGCAAGGAAACCGTCCACCTCCATCAGGCCATCGTGTCCCTGATGGAAGAATTGGAGGCGGTGGACTGGTATCGCCAGCGTGCGGACGATTGCGACGATGCCGAACTAAAAGAGATCCTGCTGCACAACATGCGCGAGGAGATGGAGCACGCGGCCATGGTGCTGGAATGGATCCGTCGCAACAGCCCCGACTTCGACAAGCACCTGAAAGAATTTCTCTTCAAGGACGGCGAGATCGCCGATCACTGAGCACACGACGCGGCCGTTGGGCGCCGAGCGGCGGGCCCGGCGGCCGCATCCCGTCTCAGTCGCGCTGCTCCTCACGTTCCCAGAAGGGACCGGAGTTGCGGGCATCGGGGTAGGCCGAATCGTAGCGCGGCGGACCGCAGGACGCCAGCAGCAGGGCCAGTGCCGCCAAAGCGGCCAAATGGGATAAAGAATTCATCGCCGAATGGACTCCCTCCAGTGCCGCGGCGCTGGGTGTCGCACCGCAGGCCATGGGCTGGCCATGGAAGATGATGTGGTGCGTCCCGCTGCCTCGGCAAGCCTCTTTAGCGGGGGCCGTCGCAGGATGCTGCCGGTCAGTCGCGCTGATTTTCCATCGCCGGTCGGGGTTTGCCGGTGCCTCCCGCTGATTGGCCGCCCAGCGGCCCGAGCGGCGAGAGGCCTTCTTCTAGCTTGGCCATGACCGCATCGGTCATTTTCTTTTCCAGCGATAGCTTCATCGACAAGCGCGCGCCCTGGCGCACCAGCCAGGGCAGGTGGTCGCCCAGTTCGTCGAAAATCAGGGTGTGGGCGACGGCCTTGATGCGGGCGCGGACCTGCTTGCGGATCCGATCCAGATCGACACTTTCCGGCTGCGGGCGATCCGCCGGCGCAATCTCTTCGTCCGCTTGCAGGTGGGCGGCCAGGGGAATGATCGGCAGGGCAGGGCGCTGGCTGCCGTCACCGGCGTCGACCAGACGCGGTTCGCCGCTGCGTTCCTTCACCTGCCACGCGCTCTTCTGATCTTCGCTCATCGCGTCGAACAGCGCGTTGTTGTCGGGCAGCGTCAGGTAGCGTTTCAGGAAGGACTGGCAATTCTTGCGTCCCAGCAGATAGTCGTGGCGGCGGAAGGACTCCTCGAAGAAGCCGCCGAAGCCGCCCAGGGTGGCCGAGGCGATGGCGTAGTCGACCTGGCGCCCCTGGTCGTCGCGCCGGGAGGGCGAGATCATGAAGCGCGAAAAGACGTTGTCGTTCTCCGCCAGGGCCAGTTCCTCCGGCTTGAAGCGGGCCTGGCTGACCAGGGCGTTGAACATCCGGGGCACCATGGCCAGCAGGCGGTCGCCGCCGTCGCTGTAGGGGGTGAAGGAGATCTGGTTGGGGAAGGGATCGATCATGATGACCGCCCGGGTGGCCGCTTCGCCCTGCCGGGGGCTGTGGCCGGACCTCTCCTTGCGCGCGAGGTAGCGCCGGGCCTGCTCCAGCGGCTCGTTGTTCATCAGGCCGCCGTCCACACAGACGAACCTGTATTCCTCCGGCACGTCGTCCAGGGCCGGGTCGCGCATGTCGTCGCGGCCGAAGTAGTCGCGGATGCTGCGGGTCAGGATCCGTGGACTGAGGCCGACCGGGAAAGCGCCGGTTGCCAGGGCCGATTCGGCGAGCAAGGGCCAGGCGCCGCCGGGACAGTCCGCCGCCGGCAACGGGACGAAGCCGGCCGGCGTATCGGCGTCCCAGGTCACCGCGAAGCGCATGTCGTCCATGTGATTGGTCATCCCATAGGCATCGCTCGCCCGGGTGCCGTACAGCTTGAAGCCACAGGGGATGCCACGCAGGTTGGCCACGGTCAGGAAGACGGCGAGGGGATCGGCGACCCAGGGCCGCCTGGTCCGGGGGCCGTCGACGCTCAGGGCCCCCTCGGCGATGGCTTTCAAGGCCGAGGAATCCAGCGCCGACACCAGTTCCGGGCGCTCTTCGATATCCCGGGTGCCGAGCAGCTTGGCGATATCGATCTCCTGAACCCAGGAGTGATAGAGCTGGTTTTGCCGGGCCTGCTGAGGTCCAAGCGCCTGCCCCGGGCGGACATGGGTCATCGGGTGCATGAAATGGACGGCGGCGATGGCCGAGGTCATGCCGCCCGCCGAGGCGCCGGCCAGCACGGGAACCCGGACGTCATGGCGTGGACCGCTCCAGTCGGCGCCGTCGCGCGCGGCGTAGTAGGCGTCCAGCGCCTCGATCAGGAAATCCATCACCCCGGCCGTGTAGGCACCGGCGGAGATCGCACCCGCCATCACCAGACCGAGTTCGAAAACCGGACGTTCGGCCATAACCGCCTCCCCCTTGATCGCACCATGGGAGCCAAGCGACCGCGTGCATCCGTCGCGCGTCCCGCGCCGGGGCCGGCAGGGCCTACAGGGGCGGGGTTTCGCTTTCCGAGGACGCGCGGCGGCCTTGGCTCAAGGCAATGTTGAGCCGGCCGGCGAACTGCCACAACAGTGTATTCCGGACTAAACCGGGAGGAGTAGGCCGAGCGGGGCCGGGCCGGTCAGGCGGCCCTCAGCAGGGGCCGCCCGCGGCAGGGGCCGTCAGCGGGTGCTGCGGGCCACGGACTTCGAACGCGGGCGGATGAGCTTCACGGAGGAACTCGGCGAGGACTGCCAGTTGAGGTCGATGCCCTGTTCCTTCAGATAGGATTCGGCGGCCGCCCGCGCTTCGGCGTGGGAGTCGGCGAAACCCTGGGCGTAGAACCGCCCGCCCTTCTCGTAGGAGACCGTCCAGCGGAAGCCCTCGGGGCCGCGCTGGCTGCGCGGACCCGGATTGCCGCGCCAAGGTTCGATCAGGATATCGTGCTTTTTCATGGTGCTTACGGAAATTTTCTTATCTTTCAGTCTAGAGCCGGTATGGGAACAGCGTCAGGCGGCCGGCGGCCCGTGTGACACTCCGTGAAGCTCAGTGGCGCAGCACGAGCAGGGCGCCTTCGATCAGCTTCACGATCTTTTTGTGGCCTTTGGTGGCGGCCAGCTCGCGCGCCAGCTCAAGCTTTGCGATCCCCTCGTCGGGGGTCGTGGCCGGGCGTGAAATGATGGTTTCGTTGACCTGGCTGAGGGTGGCTTCGGTGGTGCCACGGTCAAGCTGATGATGGTCACGGAGCAGACGGGCTCTGAAGATCGCGAGTTCGTTCAGCGTTTGCATGCTCATGATTAAACCCTGCTCGTCGGAGTCTCATTTGTGACAATTCGCGGTCACCAGGCTGCCGCCGCGCGCATCATACAGAATGCATCGGCGGCTGTCGCGGGAATCAGTCGTCTTCGGCGAGGAAGCGCTCCGCACCGGGCCGCCGGCCCAATCCCTGCCCGAGGCTCTGGCGGTCGATCGCCACGCTCTTGATCAAGGCATAGACCTGCTGGCCGGGCTGCAGGCCCAGCGCGGCCCGCGAGCGGGCCGTGATGCGCGACCAGATCGCTGCTCCACCGGCATCGAGCTGCAGGTCGACCTGCGGCGACTTTTCCTCGCCTATCTCCTTAATTGAGCAGGGGATTACATTGAGAATGCTGATATTTTCCGGTGGCGTCAGCGCAATGGAAACGTCGCGGGCCCGGATCCGGACGCGCAGGGTCTGGCCGAGCGGCAGGTTCAGGTAGGGCACCCGCAGTCGGCCGCCGGCAAAGCGCAGCTCGGTCAGCCCGAACATCTTGTCCTGGCCGGCAACGGTGGTCGCCAGTACGGCCCCTGCCTCGTAGCGGCCGGTCAGCGGGCGCAGGTCCAGCCGGCTGGTCAACTCCTCGACCGCGCCGACGGCCTCGATCCGCCCGTTGGAGATCAGCACCAGGGTGTCGGCCAGGCGGAAGATCTCCTGCATCGAGTGGCTGACGTAGACGATCGGCAGGTCCAGTTCGCTCTTCAGCTGCTCGATGAACGGCAGGATCTCATCCTTGCGTGGCTGATCCAGGGCGGCCAGCGGTTCGTCCATCAGCAGCAGCCGCGGGTTGGCCAGCAGGGCACGGCCGAGGGCGACACGCTGCTTCTCGCCGCCGGACAGCGCCGCCGGGCGGCGTTCCATCAGGCCGTCGATGCCCAGCAGGCCGGCCACCTGGTCCAGGCCGATCCGCCGCTCGGCGGCTGGCGCCCGGCGGTAGCCATACAGCAGATTGCTGCGCACCGAGAGGTGGGGGAACAGCCGGCCCTCCTGGAACACATAGCCGAGGCGGCGCTTTTCCGGGGGCAGGGCGATGCCGCGGGAGGAGTCGAACAGCGTTTCGCCGCGCAGAACGATCCGCCCCCGCTGCGGGCGCGACAGCCCCGCCAGGACATTGACCAGCGACGTCTTGCCGGCCCCGGAGCGGCCGAAAAGAGCGGTTATCCCGGCGGCCCGGCAGCTGAACTTGGCGTCCAGCCGGAAGCTGCCGAGCGGCTGCGTGACATCGACTTCAAGCATTCTGAGCGCCCCTTTTGCCGTCAGCCGCCGATGCGGGCGCGCAGGCGCCGGGCAAGGGCTTCGGAGGCCGCCAGGGCGGCCAGGGACAGCAGCACCGACAGCACGGCCAGCCGCAGGGCGCCGGCTTCGCCACCGGGCGTCTGGATCAGGCTGTAGAGCGCCAGCGGCAGGGTGCGGGTTTCGCCGGGAATGTTGGAGACGAAGGTGATGGTGGCGCCGAATTCACCGAGGCTGCGCGCGAAGGCCAGCACGGCGCCGGCAAGGACCCCGGGCATGATCAGCGGCAGGGTGATGGTGACGAAAACGTTCAGCCGCGAGGCGCCGAGCGTGCGGGCAGCGGTTTCCAGCTTCTGGTCGACCGCCTCGATGGACAGGCGCATGGCCCGCACCATCAGCGGGAAGGCCATCACCGCGGCAGCCACGGCGGCACCTTCCCAGGTGAACGGCAGGGTGATGCCGAAGGTCGTCAGCAGCCAGGCGCCGAGTGGCCCGTTGCGCCCGAACAACAGCAGCAGCAAGTAGCCGACCACCACCGGCGGCAGTACCAGGGGCAGGTGGACGATGCCGTTCAGCAGGGTCTTGCCGAAGAACTCGTAGCGGCCGAGCAGCCAGGCCATCGCCAGCCCGACGGGCAGGCTGCCGGCCACGCTCCACAGCGCCACCCGCAGGCTGAGGCCGAGTGCCTCGGTCTCCAGGGGACTCAGCTCGAACATGGTGTCGTCCCGACCTTCGCGTTGCCGTGCGTTTTGAGGCGCGTGTTACCGCTCATGTTGCCGCTCATGGGCCCCTGCGCTCAGCTGCCGGTCGCCGGGGGCGTGAAGCCGTATTTCCGGAAGATCGCCGAGGCTTGCGGACCCTGGAGGAAATCGAAGACCGCCCGGACGGCGGGCGTAGCGTGGCCGGCAACGATGGCCAGCGGATAGGTGATCTGCGGCGTCACCCGGGCCGGGAAGACGTCGACGATCTTCACCCGGGGCGCAATGGCGGCGTCGGTTTCGTAGACGATCCCCGCAACGGCCTCGCCGCGGTCGACCAGGGCCAGGGCGGCGCGCACGTTGGCCGCCTGGGCCAGCTTGCCGGAAACCTGATCCCACAGGCCGAGAGCCGTCAGCGCCTGTTGGGCGTAGATACCGGCCGGTACATGGTTGGGATCGCCGATGGCCAGCCGGCCGTCGCCGAGCAGGCCGGCCAGATCGAGTTCCGGCGACAGCCGCAGGCGCAGCGGGGAGTCTGCCGGCGCGACCAGGACCAACCGGTTGGACAGCAGGGCGACGCGGCTGTCCGCCACGATCATCCGCTGCCCCGCCAGGTAATCCATCCAGGTCGCGTTGGCCGACAGGTAGAGGTCCGCCGGGGCGCCCTGGGCGACCTGCCGCGCCAGGGTGGAGGAGGCGGCCACCACCGGCCGGATCGAACCGCCGGTCTGGGCCGCATAGGCCTCGGCAATCTCGTTCACCGCCTCCGTCGTGCTGGCCGCGGCGAACAGCGTCACCGGCTGCCCGCTGTCCTCGGCGCCTGCCGGCATCGCCGCGAAAGCGGCGGCGATGAACAGCAGCAGCCCGACGATCAGGTGGGCGGGAGCACGCAAGGCAGCTCTCATGGGCTCAGGCTCCGTAGAGGTCTATAGGGTCGGTCACCACCGGCAGGGTTTCTTCCAGGCTGCCGTCGGCGGCCAGGCGCCGGTAGAAGCAGCTCCGCCGGCCGGTGTGGCAGGCGACACCCTTCTGGTCGACCCGCAGCAGCAGGGTGTCGCCGTCGCAGTCGACGTTGAGGTCGACCAGCGCCTGGGTCTGGCCGGAGCTCTCGCCCTTGCGCCACAGCCTGCCGCGCGAGCGCGACCAGTAGCAGACCTGGCCGGTCGCCAGGGTCTCGGCCAGGGCCGCGCGGTTCATCCAGGCGACCATCAGCACCTCGCCGCTGTCGTGCTGCTGCGCGACCGCACAGACCAGACCCTGGCCGTCGAAGGCGACGGCCTGTTCCAGGGCTGCGGGCAGGGCGGCAGCAGACTCACTCGCTGACTCACTCATCGTCGTGTTCCGTCAGGCAATGGGGTAAGGGCCTCCGTCTTACCCGGTGCGCGCGGATTGTCCACGGTTGATTTCGCCCAGGCGCGCGAAGCCGGCTTCCAGGTCGGCGATCAGGTCGTCGGCATGCTCCAGTCCGGCGTGGATGCGCAGCGTCGGCCCCGGCGGGTCCCAGCGGGTCGCCGAGCGCATGCTGTTCGGATCGGTCAGCAGGATGAGGCTCTCGAAGCCGCCCCAGCTGGCGCCGATGCCGTAGAACTGCAGCCCGTCGATCATCGCCGTGACGGCGGCGCGGCTGCACGGCTTGAGGGTCAAGCCGAACAGGCCCGAGGCGCCGCTGAAATCGCGCTTCCACAAAGCGTGGCCGGGGTCGGCGGGCAGAGCCGGGTAGAGGATGCGGTCGACCTCCGGGCGCTGGCTCAGCCACTCGGTCAGCTTCAGCGCGTTGGCCTGATGGCGTTCCAGCCGCACGGCGAGGGTACGCAGGCCGCGCAGGCCCAGGTAGACGTCGTCCGGTGCGGCGGCGCAGCCGAGGAACTGGCTGGTCTGGCGCAGGCGCTCATAGTGTGCCTCGCCGCTTGTCACCACGCCCAGCATGGCATCGGAATGGCCGACGATATACTTCGTGGCGGCATGCAGGACGACATCGACGCCGTGATCCAGCGGGCGGAAGAACAGCGGCGTTGCCCAGGTATTGTCGATCGCCGTCGGCACGCCGGCCGCCTTGGCCGCTGCGACGATGGCCGGCACGTCCTGCATTTCGAAGGTGAGGGAGCCGGGCGCCTCCAGATAGACCAGCGCCGTGGTGTCCCGGATCAGCCCGGCGAGGCCGGCGCCGATGGTCGGGTCGTAGTAGGTCGTCTCCACCCCGAGACGGTGCAGCAGGTCGTTGCAGATTTTGCGGGCGGGAAAATAGGTGCTGTCCGGCATCAGGATGTGGCTGCCCGCCGTCGCGAAACTCATCAGCGTGACGGCAATCGCCTGCAAGCCGGAAGACAGCGCCACGGCGCCATAGCCGCCCTCCAGCGCGGCGACGGTTTCCTCGAAGGCGAAGGTCGTCGGCGTGCCGGTCCGCCCGTAGGAACTATGTCCTTTTTCGAGACGATGACGACCTGCTTCCTGGAACGATTCCACGGTCGGAAACAACAGCGTGGAAGCGTGGTGGACCGGAGGATTCACGGTGCCGAAGTGACTGGCCGGATCGCGGCCGAGGTGGGCCAGTAAAGTTTCCGGATGGCGGGCGGCGACTTTTTTCATTTTAGGGGTGTTCCAACGACAGTGAAGAGTCGGCCGGGATTGCGACAATCAGGTCCGGCCGCAAAGGAATATAGACGCGGCAAGGTTCTCCGATCCGTCGGCCGGAGCCAAGCCCGTTCCGCAAGGTGTTGGCGATAGTATCCATCTCGCCAATTGTTTGTCAGCGATAGTTATCGCCACGGGGAATCCGACTCTCCGCCTATTTTTTGTCACGCCACCTTTGCAAGATGTTGCCTTTCCTCGGCGAGTGAGACATGGTTCGCAGATGTGGCGCGCAGATACCCCGCCGCAGGCTCGCAGTCCGCAAGGAAATGTGGGTCATTAGAGCAGGGGGCGAGGCCACGGTTGAGACAAATAAACTGTGAACAGCAGGGAAGGTTAATCCATGTCTAAATTGAAGGTTATGCTCGCGGCCGGCGCAATCACCGTGGTTGGCGCTACCGGGGCTACCGCCGGCACTCTGGACGACGTCAAGGCAAAGGGCTTCGTCCAATGCGGCGTTTCCACCGGTGTGCCGGGCTTCTCGTTTACCGACGATTCCGGTAACTGGCAGGGCTTCGACCCGGCCGTTTGCCAGGCAGTTGCGGCAGCCGTTTTCGGCGACGCGTCCAAGGTCAAGTACACCTCGACCACCGGCAAGACCCGGTTCACCGCGCTGGCGTCCGGTGAAATCGACATGCTGGCCCGTAATACGACCTGGACCTTTAGCCGCGATGTCGATCTCGGCTTCACCTTTATCGGTGTGAACTACTACGACGGCCAGGGCTTCATGGTGCCCAAGGCACTCGGCGTGACCAGCGCCAAGCAGCTCGACGGCGCCTCGGTCTGCATCCAGACCGGCACGACGACGGAGCTGAACCTCGCCGACTATTTCCGGCTCAACAACATGAACTACGAGCCGGTGCCGATCGAAACCAACGAAGAAGCGCGCACCAACTATCTGGCCGGCCGCTGCGACGTCTATACGACGGACGCCTCGGGCCTCGCCGCCAGCCGTGCCGCTCTCGACACCCCCGCCGACCATGTGCTTCTGCCCGAGATTATCTCGAAGGAGCCCCTGGGCCCGCTCGTGCGCCAGGGTGACGACCAGTGGGGCGACGTCGTCCGCTGGACGCTGAACGCCATGATCAACGCCGAAGAGTATGGCGTGACCTCGGCGAACGTCGACGACATGGCCGCCAACAGCAACAACCCGGAAGTCAAGCGGCTGCTGGGCACCGAGGGCGACCTCGGCGGCATGCTGGGCCTCGATTCCAAGTGGGCCTACAACGCCATCAAGCAGGGCGGCAACTACGGTGAAGTGTTCGCCAAGTACATTGGTTCGGACACCCCGATCGGCCTCGAGCGTGGCGGCAACGCGCAGTACAAGGATGGCGGGCTGATCTATGCCCCGCCGATGCGCTGATAAGCCACGGTAATCGAGGTTATCGATAGAGGTTAAGGGTACGCCGGTGCGGGACATCGGCGTACCCTGATCCTTTTTCGGCACCAGCCCCTATTTTTTTCCTGGGTCGTCGCAGCGGGGTGACGCTATGGCCGCAATCGAACAGGATTCGGAAAGTTTCTCCCTAGGCCAGATCTGGTCGGACCAGCGCTACCGCGCTGTCGTCATGCAGATACTGGTGGTTTCGGGCGTCTTTCTGTTTGTCGGATTCCTGGCCGCGAATGCGGTCCAGAACCTGGAAGCCCTCGGCAAGACCTTCGGTTTTGATTTTCTTTGGGCGCCGGCCAACTACGACATCAACCAGACCCTGATCCCCTACAATTCCCAGGACACGCATTTCCGTGCCGGGGTTGTCGGTCTGATCAACACCGGGCTGATCGCGGTTGCCGGCTGCATCCTGGCGACCATCCTGGGTTTCACCTTCGGCGTGCTGCGGCTCTCCAAGAACTGGCTGATCAACCGCCTCGTCTACTGCTACGTCGAGTTCACCCGCAACGTACCGGTGCTGCTGCAGATCCTGCTGTGGCACGGGATCATCGTCCACACGCTCGATGTCCCCAGGAATGCCTACAATCCGATGGAAGGCGTCTTCCTCACCAACCGTGGCTTCTATGTGCCGCGCCCGGTGACCGAAGACGGCTTCATCGTGGTGGTCATTGCCTTCGTTATCGCCGTCGTCGGCGCGATCTGGTTCCGCCGCTGGGCGAAGAAAACCCAAGCGGCCACCGGCAAGATCTATCCGGTTTTCAGCATCTGCCTTGCGGCGATCATCGGTCTTCCGCTGATCGCCTTTTTTATTGCCGGCATGCCGCTGTCCTTGGATGAGCCGGCACTGCAGGGCTTCAACTTCCAGGGCGGCATGGTGCTGAAGCCGGAGTTTACCGCCCTGTGGCTGGCGCTGTCGCTCTACACGGCGGCCTTTATCGCGGAGATCGTGCGCGCCGGCATCCAGTCGGTCAGCCACGGCCAGACCGAGGCGGCCTATGCGCTGGGCGTCAAACCGACCTGGACCATGCGGCTGATCATCATTCCGCAGGCGCTGCGGGTTATCGTGCCGCCGCTGACCAGTCAGTACCTGAACCTGACCAAGAACTCCTCGCTGGCCATCGCCATCGGCTACATGGATATCATGGCAACGACGGGCGGCATTACCCTGAACCAGACCGGCCGGGAGATGGAGTGCATGATGATTGTGCTCATGATCTACCTGTCGATCTCGCTGCTCATCTCGAGCTTCATGAACTGGTACAACCGGCGCATCGCGCTGGTGGAACGGTGAGGGGGCGCCGACATGGCTGATATCACGCAGACCTACAAGCCCGGCGAACACCCCGACATGCCGCCGCCGATGGCGACCAGCGGCATTCTTCTCTGGCTGAGGACCAACCTCTTCAGTTCGCCGTTCAACGTCGTTCTGACCCTGGTGTCGATCTACCTGCTCTATCTCATCCTGCCGGGTCTGTTGAACTGGGCACTTTTCGATGCCGTGTTCGATGCCGGCTCACGGGACGAATGCAAGGCCATCGATTCCGGCGCTTGCTGGGCCATTGCCAACGTGCGTTTCGGGCAGTTCATCTACGGCTTCTATCCCGAACACCTGCGCTGGCGGGTGAACCTGACAGCGGTGCTGTTCTTCCTGGCCCTGGTGCCGATTCTCTGGGACGCCACGCCGCACCGCCAGAAGTGGTTCATCTACTCGGGGGTTTTTCCGGTCATCGCCTACTTCCTGCTGCTCGGCGGGTTCGGACTGGAGCCGGTGGAATCGACCAAGATCGGCGGCTTCACCCTGAACTTCGTGATCGGCGTCACCGGTATCGTCGCGTCACTGCCGCTGGGCATCCTGCTGGCGCTCGGCCGGCGCTCGCACATGCCGATCGTGCGAACCCTTTCGGTGATGTTCATCGAGTTCATTCGCGGCGTGCCGCTGATTGCTCTGCTCTTCGTCGCCTCGACGATGCTGAACTACTTCCTGCCGCCGGGAACCAGCTTCGATCTGATCCTGCGGGTTCTGATCATGGTGACGATTTTCTCCGCGGCCTACATCGCCGAAGTGGTGCGTGGCGGCCTGCAGGCAATCCCGAAGGGGCAGATCGAGGCAGCCGATGCCATGGGCCTGCGCTATTGGCAGGCCATGCGGCTCATCGTCCTGCCGCAGGCGCTGAAGATCTCGATCCCGGGCATCGTCAATACCTTCGTGGGCCTGTTCAAGGATACCACCCTGGTAGTGATCATCGGCCTGACCGACGTATTGGGTGTCGGACGCGCCTCGCTGTCGG
>JBHJIR010000035.1:0-33472 GCA_050043265.1 Kiloniellaceae bacterium | reverse complement strand
GGTCGGGGGCGTCGTCGCCAGGGAGTACCTGAAGGGTCATTGCTCCCCCGGGGTCGGCGTTCTCGACCACCTGAAGGGCATCAAGGCGGCGCCGCAGTGGCCGCGGGCCAACGGCAAGGTGTTCTGCCAGGGCGAACCGGTCGCCGCGGTGGTCGCCACCAGCCGGGCGATCGCCGAGGACGCGGTCGACCTGGTGGAGATCGACTACAAGGAACTCGCGCCGGTCACCGATATGGAGACGGCCCTGGACGCCGATACGCCGGTGATTCATCCGGAACTGGGCGACAACCTCTGTTTCGAGCGGCGCATCGATGCCGGCGACGTGGATGGCGCCTTCGCCGAGGCGGCGGTGGTGGTGGAGGAGACCTTCCACTTCAACCGCCACACCGGCGTCACCCTGGAGCCGCGCTCGATCCTCTGCGACTACAATCCGGCCGATGAGACGCTGACGCTCTATATGTCGGTGCAGTGCCCGCATATGTCGAAGAACCTCTATGCCAGGCACCTGGGCCTGAACGAGGACAGGGTGCGGGTGATCTGCAAGGACGTCGGCGGCTCCTTCGGCATCAAGATCCACACCTATTCGGACGAGATGACCGCCGGTGCGCTGGCCGTCATGCTGGGCCGTCCGGTGAAGTTCGTGGCCGACCGTCTGGAATCCTTCGTCACCGACATCCATGCCCGCGACCACCGGGTGACCGCCCGCATGGCCTTCGATGCCGAGGGCGCGGTGACGGCCATCGACATCGACGACCTGACCGGCATCGGGCCCTATTCGGTCTATCCGCGCAGCAGCGGCATCGAGCTGAACCAGGTCGCCAATCTGACCGGCGGCCCCTACAGGCACCGCAATTACCGGGTGCGGGCCCGGGCGGTGTTCCAGAACAAGGGCATGATGTGCCAGTACCGCGGGGTCGGCCATCCGATCGCCGTGGCCGTCGGCGAGGCGCTGATCGACAAGGGCGCCGCGGCGCTGGGCCTGGACCCCGCCGAGGTGCGGCGGCGCAGCTTCATTCCCGACGACGCCTATCCCTATACCTCGCCGTCGGGCGCGATCTACGAGCGTCAGTCCCATCACCAGAGCCTCGACAAGCTGCTCGGCCTGATGGACTACGACGCGCTGCGCGAAGAACAGCACCGCCTGCGCGCAAAGGGCATCTACCGTGGCATCGGCTTTGCCAGCCTGATCGAGGTCACCAACCCCAGCCCGGCGTTCTACGGCATCGGCGGGGCGCGCATCGCCTCCCAGGACGGCTGCACCATTCGCCTCGATCCCACCGGCGGGCTGACCTGCGCCACCGGCGTCACCGAACAGGGCCAGGGCACCGAGGGGATCATCGCGCAGATCGCCGCGACCGCCGTGGGCGTCGCGCCGGGCCAGGTCCGGGTGATCACCGGCGATACCGATGTGGTGCCTTACGGCGGCGGCACCTGGGCTTCGCGCGGCGCCGGCATCGGCGGCGAGGCGGCGCTGCAGGCCGGCAAGGAACTGCGCCGCAACATCCTGACGGTCGCCGGCGCCATCCTGCAATGCACGCCCGTCAGCCTGGACATCCGCGACGGCATCATCGTCGATGCCGAGGGCGGCGGCGAGCGCATGCCGCTGGCCGAACTGGGCCGGCTGGTCTACTTCCGCGGCGATACCCTGCCCGACGGCCTGCAGCCGGAACTGGTCGCCACCAAGCATTACACCTCGCGCAGCTACCCCTTCGCCTTCACCAACGCGGCGCATGCCTGTCTGGCCGAAGTGGACGTCGAGACCGGCCTGGTGAAGCTGCTGAACTACTGGGTGGTCGAGGACTGCGGCACGGTGATCAATCCGCTGCTGGTCGCCGAGCAGACCCGCGGCGGCGTGGTGCAGGGCCTCGGCGCGGTGCTGTACGAGGAATGCCTCTATTCGTCCGAGGGGCAGATGATCAACGGCTCGCTGGCCGACTACCTGGTGCCGATGGCCGGCGAGATGCCGGACATCGTCGTCGACCATGTGACGACGCCGACCGAGACCAGCGAACTGGGCGCCAAGGGTGTCGGCGAGGCCGGCACCGCCGGCGCGCCGGGCGCCGTGATGAATGCGATCAACGATGCCCTCGGGCCGTTCGCGGTGCGGCTGTCGCACATGCCGTTCACGCCGGACAAGATCCTGAGGGCATTGGATAAGACCTGAGAAGAGCGCGACCGGGCAAGACGCAAGAAGCGACACAATCAAGAAGCCCGGCCGTGGGAGCGAAATCAGTCCAAGGAGGCAAACATGGGTGACGTTGTGAAGAACAAGTCGGGCGGCCGACTGGCAGGGGTAAGCCGGCGGTCCGTCCTGAAGACCGCGGCGGCAGGTGCGGCGGCGGTCGGCGCCGGTCCGTTCCTGTTCAACATTGCCAGGGCGGCGGAAGAGACCATCCGCATCGGCTTTCCGGTGCCCCTGACCGGCCCTTACGGGGCCGAGGCCCAGGAACAGGCCCGCTGCGCGCAGATCGCGGTGGACCAGTTCAACGCGGCCGGCGGCCTGGGCGGCCGGATGGCCGAGCTGCTGGTGCGCGACGACAAGCTGAAGCCCGGTGAGGCGGCCACCCGTACGCTGGAGCTGATCGAGAAGGACAAGGTTCATTTCGTCTGCGGTTCGCTGTCGGCTTCGGTGCAGCTATCGGTCAACGCCGTCACCAAGGCACGCGGGATCATCTATGTCTCGATCTCGCAGTCGGACGCGATCAACGAAGCGGCGGACTTCTCGAAGTACACCTTCCACGAGGCGATGAACCCGCACATGACCGCGGGCGCCGTCGGCCGTTACGCCTTTCCGCAGTTCGGCAAGCGCGTGGCTTTCCTGATCGCCGACTATGCCTACGGCCACGAGATGGTGCGCGGCTTCAAGCGGGCCGGCGAGGCTCACGGCATCGAGGTGGTCGCCGAGGTGACCCATCCGCTGGCGAGCAAGGACTTCTCGACCTTCCTGCCGCAGATCCAGGCGGCCCGGCCCGACGTTCTCTGTCTCTGCAACTTCGGCTACGACCAGATGAATTCGCTGAAGCAGGCGAGCGGCTTCGGCCTGAAGCAGCAGATGCAGGTGCTGGCGCCGGCCCTGCTGTACAATCAGCGCCGCGCCGGTGGTGCGGCGGCCTATGAAGGCGTGATCGGCGGCGCCAACTACCACTGGACGCTGGAAAATTCCATCGCCAGCGCCAAGGCGTTCAACGATGCCTACCGCAAGGGCAACGACGGCGCGCCGCCGTCCGACTACGGCGCCTACGGCTATGCCGGCGTCGGTGCCCTGCTGGATGCCGTCTCGGCCGCCGGCAGCACCGACAGCGATCCGGTGGTCGCCGCGCTGGAAGCGCTCAAGTACGACAAGTACAAGGGGACCCAGTACTATCGCCAGTGCGACCACCAGTCGGTGCAGTCCGTCTTCATCGTGAAGTCGAAGTCGGAAGCGGAGATGGCGAACGAGTACGACGTCTTCGACATCGTCCATACGGACCCGGCGTCGGAAGACGTGCTGCGGTCCTGTGCCGAGCTGGGCCACGCCTGACCGGTTCTGCCGGCCGCCCCCCGCTTCTGCGACCGAGGCGGGGGGCGGCTGGATCTTTTTCGATACGGCTGCTGGGAATCTTCGATGGGACCGGCAGAGATGAGACGCAAACGGTGATCGGCGGTTATCCGATCGAACTGCTGGCGCTGCAGTTGTTCACGGGCCTCGCGCTGGGCTCCGTGTTCGTGCTGCTGGCGGTCGGCCTGTCGTTGATCTTCGGTCTGCTGACCGTGGTCAACTTCGCCCATGGGGCGTTCTACATGCTGGGCGCCTATGCCGGCGTCTTCTTCATCGGCTATCTCGGTAATTTCTGGCTGACCCTGGCCGTGGTGCCGGTCGCCGTCGGGGCCGTCGGCCTGGCGGGCGAACGCTGGCTGGTGCGTCCGCTGTATGGCCGCGGCAGCGACTACCCCCTGATGCTGACCTTCGGCCTCGCCTACGTGCTGGTCGAGGTGGTGCGTATCCTGTTCGGCGCGGAGGGCATGCCCTTCGACGCGCCGGACGTGCTGATGGGGGCCGTCGACATCGGCGTCGGCTACTTCCCCGCCTACCGGCTGTTCGTCATCGCCGCGACCGGCGTACTGGTGATCGGACTCTGGCTGTTCCTGGAGCGGACCTCCTACGGTCTGGTGATCCGCGCCGGCGCGCGCGATGCGGAGATCGTGCGGGTGCTCGGCATCGACATCTCGCGGGTCTGGCTGCTGGTGTTCGGTCTGGGCACCGGCGTCGCCGGGCTCGCCGGTGTGCTCTCGGCGCCCATGCGCAGCGTGTTTCCCGACATGGGGACCTCGGTTCTGGTCGAGGCTTTCGTGGTTACCGTGGTCGGCGGCATGGGGTCGCTGGCCGGTGCCGTGGTCGCCGGCCTGCTGGTCGGCATCGTGGTCAGCATGACCTCGCTGTTCGCCCCCGCGATGTCGGAGGTTTCGATGTTCGTCCTGATGGCCGTGGTGCTGCTGGTGCGCCCGCAGGGGCTGTTCGGCAAGAAGGGGCTGATGGGATGACACTGGCCAATCCCCAGGAGGAGCTGAACGTCTCGGGGCGGCGCCTTGCCGGCCTTGTCGCCCTGATGGCGCGCCACCGCGTCGCCGCCGTGCTCGGCTTCCTGCTGGTTTTCCCCTTTCTGCTGCCCTACGAGGCGCTGGCGGTCAACATCCTGATCTACGGCCTCTTCGCCCTGGGCTTCAACATGGTCTTCGGCTACATGGGCGTGCTGTCCTTCGGCCACGCCGCCTTCTTCGGCCTGGGCAGCTATGCGACCGGCATCGTCATCGTCCACTACGGGGTTCCCTGGCTGCCGGCCATCCTGATCGGGGTTGTGGCCGCCGGTATCGGTGCGGCGGTGATCGGCGCCCTGGCGACGCGGACCCGGGGCATCTATTTCGCCATGGTCACCCTGGCGCTGTCCCAGTGCGTTTACTATCTGGTCTATCAGCTGGAGGACCTCTCGGGCGGCGAGAACGGCCTGCGCGGCGTCGACGTCTACGACCTCAACCTGCCGGGCCTGAACCTCACGCTGCTCGACCCGTTGACCAAGTACTACTTCGTCTTCGCCTTCGTCGCGGTGGCGGTATGGCTGTTCTCGCGCATCCTGGCCTCGCCCTTCGGCGCGGTGCTGGAGGCGCTGCGCGAGAACGAGAACCGGGCGCGCGCCTGCGGCATCGACGTGGCGCGCTCCAAGTGGCTGGCCTTCGTCATCTCCGGGCTGTTCTGCGGCCTGGCCGGCGCGCTGAACGCCATCCACCTGACCATCGTGCCGATCGAATCGCTGCACTACCACACCTCCGGCCTGGCGGTGATGATGTCGCTGCTGGGCGGCATGGGAACCTTCTTCGGGCCTTTCGTCGGGGCCCTGACTTTCCTGGTGCTGGAGGATGTGATCACCCTGGTGACGATCCACTGGCAGCTCTTCGTCGGCGCCCTCTTCGTGTTCTTCATCCTGTTCTTCCCGCGCGGCATCTGGGGCACCCTGCTCCACTGGGCCTCGCGCTAGGGGAGGGGGTGCACACCATGACAAATACCGACACCAACATCCTGCGTGCCGAGAAGGTCTCCATGCGGTTCGGCGGCTTCACCGCCTTGAACGACGTCTCGGTAACCTTCCCCGAGGGTCAGCTGACCGCCATCATCGGCCCCAACGGCGCCGGCAAGAGCACGTTCTTCAACGTCATCTCCGGCGCCTTCCCGCCGAGCCAGGGGCGCATCTTCTTCCGTGGCAAGGAGATCACCGGGGTGCCCCAGCACCGCTTCGCGCGGCTGGGCATCGCCAAGTCGTTCCAGATCACCAACGTCTTTCCCCAGCTCACGGCGCTGGAGAACGTGCGCTTCGCCATCCAGTGCATGAGCCAGCGCTTCAACGTCTGGACGCCGCGCGGCCGGTTCCGCGAAATGGAGGAGCAGGCCGCCGCGCTGCTGCAGATGGTGGAACTGGACAAGCACCATCACCGGCTGGCGATGAATCTGGCGCACGGCGAACAGCGCGCGCTGGAGATCGCGCTGGCGCTGGCCTGCAATCCTTCGCTGCTGCTGCTCGACGAACCGACGGCGGGCATGAGCCCGGAGGAAACCACGGCGATGATGGACCTGATCATCCGTCTCGCCGCGCAGCGCACGGTGATCCTGGTGGAGCACAAGATGAAGCTGGTCATGGGCATCTCCAACCGGCTCATCGTGCTGCACCACGGCGAACTGCTGGCGGAGGGCACACCGGACGACGTGCGCGCCAACGACGAGGTGCGCCGGGTCTATCTGGGACAGGGTAACCACTGATGTCTGCCTCTACGCTGGCCCCGATGCTGACCGTCGAGAACCTGCATGCCTGGTACGACCACAGCCATGTGCTGCAGGGCGTGAGCCTGGAGGCGCGGGCCGGCGAGATCGTCTCCATCATCGGCCGCAACGGGGCCGGCAAGACCACCACCCTGCGCACCATCATGGGGCTGGTGAAGAAGTGCCGCGGCGAGGTCGCTTTCGACGGCGCCGCCGGTTTGTTGGAGCGTCCAGCCCACGCGCGCTACCGCCTGGGCCTCGGCTACGTGCCGGAAGACCGCCGCATCGTGCCGGGCCTGACGGTGCGCGAAAACCTGCGCCTCGGCCTGGTGTCTTCGCCGTTGAAAAAGCGCGAGAGTGAGATCATCGACCGCATCGCCGAGACCTTCCCCCGTCTGAAGGAGCGGCGCGATCAGATCGCCGAGACCATGTCCGGCGGGGAACAGCAGATGCTGGCGATCGCCCGTGCCACGGCGTCGCAGCCCCGCATGGTGATGCTCGACGAGCCGTCGGAGGGCATCATGCCGATGCTGGTCGACGAGATGTTCGAGCTGTTCGTCCGGCTGAAGGAGACTGGCACGACGATCCTGCTGGTCGAGCAGAACGTCGAGCGGGCGCTGTCGATCTCGGACCGGGCCTATATCATGGATCACGGCGTCATCGTGCACCAGGCGCCGGCCGCCGACCTGCTGGCGGACAAGGCCATTCAGGATCGCTATTGCTCCGTCTAGTCGGCTGTCAGGCCGGAGGCCTACGGTTGACGTCCCGCACGATCCCCCTTAGCGTAAGCGCAAGTTTTACCCACAGCCGTCCAGGGGACCCGTCCGGGATGACTTTCGAAGCCGTTGTAGGAAGAAGCTGGCGCGCCGTCCGGTAGCAAAGACCGGATGGATTCTTCCTGCGCGCCCCCGAAGACTTTCGGGGGCTTTTTTTGTGCCCGTTTTCTCCCGGATCTCCCTCATGCCTTTCGCCGCCACGACGCCACCGCGTCTTTCCACCCTGATCCTGCTGAGCGCGCTGGCGGTCGGATCGCTGAACATGTTCCTGCCGTCGCTGGCGCACATTGCGTCGGATTTCGGGGCCGACTACGGGCTGGTGAACCTGTCGATCGCCGGCTACGCGGCGGCGACCGCGGTGCTGCAACTGATCATGGGGCCGTTGTCGGACCGCTTCGGGCGCCGGCCGGTGATCCTGGCGGCGCTGGCGGTCTTCATCCTTGCCTCGCTGGGCTGCCTGCTGGCGACCGACATTTGGACCTTCCTGGCCTTCCGCATGCTACAGGCGGCGATCATCGCCGGTTATTCCGTCTCGCTGGCGGTGATCCGCGACACGGCGCCGGTGCGTCAGGCGGCCAGCCTGATGGGCTATGTCGCCATGGGCTGGGCGGTGGCGCCGATGCTGGGACCGCTGTTCGGCGGCGCGCTGGACTCGCTGTTCGGCTGGCGGGCGAGTTTCTGGGCCTTCGCGGTGATGGGCGGTGCCGTCTTCGCGCTGTGCTGGACGGACCTGGGCGAGACCAACAAGACGCCCTCGGCCACCTTCGCGGCGCAGTTCCGCAGCTATCCGGAGCTGTTCCGGTCGCGCCGCTTCTGGGGCTACTCGCTCTGCATGGCGTTTTCGGTGGGGGCCTTCTACGTCTTCCTGGGCGGTGCGCCGCTGGTGGCGGCGACGCTGTTCCATATTTCGCCGGCGGCGCTCGGGGTCGCCATCGGCTCCAGCACTGCGGGTTTCATTCTGGGCAGCTTCGTCTCCGCTCGTCTGGCCGCGCGCCTGTCGCTGATTACCCTGATGATCGCCGGGCGGCTGGTCGCCTGCGCCGGGCTGGCGGCGGGGCTGATTCTGCTGGCGGCGGATTTCGTGAGCGTGGTGACGATCTTCGGCGCCTGCGTCTTCGTCGGCATCGGCAACGGCCTGACCTTTCCCGGCGCCAATGCCGGGGCGATGTCGGTCAGGAGCGCCCTGGCGGGCAGCGCCTCGGGGTTGTCCGGCGCGCTGACGGTGGCCGGCGGCGCGGTGATGTCGGCCATCGCGGGGGCGGCCCTCACGGCGGAGAATGCGGCCCCGGCGATGCTGGCCTTCATGCTGCTGTCGTCGCTGCTGGCGCTGGTTGCCGCGCTCACCGTGCTGTGGATCGACCGTCGGGAAGCGGCGCCTCAGTAGGCCGCTTCTGCCTTCTCGTCGGCGGGCACGTCGGCGGACACGTCGGCGGGGGTGCTGCGCAGCTGCTGCAGCAGGCGCGACCCGATTTCGGTGTCGGGCGGCAGGCCAGCGTCCTGCTGGAAGCGGTCGAGAGCGCGGTAGGTGGCCGGGCCTGCGATGCCGTCCTGCGGGCCCAGGTAGTAGCCCCGGCCGGCCAGTTCGCGCTGCAGGTCCAGCACGTTGCCCATGACCGGCGCGCCGAAGGCGTAGACTTTCGGCAGGGCGAACTTCAGGTGGTCGAGCAGCCGCTTGTCCGCCTCGCCGTCGATATCCAGTCCGGCGTCGGCCTGGTAGGCGCGTACGGCCGCCTCGGTCTGCGGGCCGGGGGTGCCGTCGATCGGGCCGGGGTCATAGCCGTGGGCCGCGAGTTCCTTCTGGACGCCGCGGATATAGGCGGCTTCCAGCCCGGTCTCCGCCTGGGCCGGCTGTATCGGGGCGAGCGGGGCGAGGACGCCCGAAAGGAGGGCTGCCGCCAGGAACAGCGGTAGGCTTGCCTTGCGTGCCGGTGAGGCCATGCTTTCGTCTCCGTCTTTCCTGATTCGCCCCTCGTCTGTAGAGGTGGGGTGCGCCGGGGCGCACCGCAAGGCCGAATACGGGGTTGCAGAGCGGCGCCCGGGACCCGATTTCCTTAACAGGGCTGCATGCCGGCCAGCCATTCCGGGAGTTTGCCGATGCCTGCCTTGTCTATCCTCGACCTCGTCCGCGTCACCGAAGCAACCGACGCGCGCGGCGCGCTGGACAATGCACGCGATCTCGCCGCCCATGCGGAAGACTGGGGCTACACGCGCTTTTGGGTCGCCGAGCACCACAACATGGCGGGTAGCGCCAGCGCCGCGACCGCGGTGGGCATCGCCCACATCGCCGGCGGAACCCGGCGCATTCGCGTCGGTGCCGGCGGCATCATGCTGCCCAACCACGCGCCGATGGTGATCGCCGAACAGTTCGGCACCCTGGCGCGGCTGTTCCCCGGGCGCATCGACCTGGGCCTCGGCCGGGCGCCGGGCACCGACCAGGCGACGCTGCGGGCCCTGCGCCGCGACCCCATGGCCGCCGACAGCTTCCCGCAGGACGTGGTGGAACTGCAGGGCTACTTCGCGGCGCCCGCCGAGGGCCCGCGGGAAAGCCGGGGCATTCAGGCGGTGCCGGCGGCGGGGACGGACGTCCCGCTGTGGATCCTGGGCTCCAGCCATTTCGGGGCCATGCTGGCCGCCGAGCTGGGCCTGCCCTATGCCTTCGCCTCGCATTTCGCGCCGGGCGCGCTGCTGTCGGCGCTGGAGATCTACCGCAGCCGCTTCAAGCCTTCGGCGCAACTGCCACAGCCCTATGCGATGGTCGGCGTGAACGTCGTCGCCGCCGAGAGCGATGCCGAGGCCCGGCGCCTCGCGACCTCCCAGCAGATGTCCTTCACCAACCTCATCCGCGGCACCCGGGGCCTCAGCAAACCGCCGATCGACGACATCGAGAGCTACTGGTCGCCGATGGAAAAGGCGCAGGTGGCGCGCATGCTGGCCTGCTCGGTGGTCGGCGGGCCGCAGACCGTGCGCCAGGGCCTGGCCGACCTGGCCGCCGAGACCGGCGCCGACGAGTTCATCGTGGTCTCCGACGTCTACGAGCACCCGGCCCGGCTGCGGTCCTTCGAGTTGATCGCCGAGGCGGGCGGCGCGACGGCGGCGGCGCCGCGCGAGGCCTGCGCGTAGGGCCTGTGGAGTAAGTCCGGGAGGCCGAAGTCGTTGGTGTATCCATTGATCCGCCCCGGCAGGGCTGGCTATCCTTGAAACCTCCTAAACAGGACGGGAAAGTTTCGTCGATGGACACGGAGGCGCGGCGCGAAGCCGCCGACGCGATGCGGCTGACACCCGAACACGTCGCCCTCAGCCTGCGCGACGAGCCGGACCTGGGCTGGGAGCCCGGCTGGCGCCATCTCACCGATGCCGAACTGGACGAGATGGCGGCGCGCTGGAACGCCGACTCCGGCACCGATCCGCTCTGGGTCTTCGCCTATGGTTCGCTGATCTGGAAGCCCGACTTCGACTCGGTGGGCCACATGCCGGCCACGGCCTATGGCTGGCACCGCTCCTTCTGCCTGAAGATGCGGCGCTGGCGCGGCTCGCCCGACCAGATCGGCCTGATGATGGCGCTGGAGCGTGGCGGGCGCTGCGACGGCGTGATCTACCGGCTGCCCGATGAAGACCGCCTGAATCAGATCCGCCGCATGTTCATGCGCGAGATCCGCTTCGACCACACGCGCGACATGGTGCGCTGGCTCACCGTGCGCACGGCGGAAGGCCCGAAACGCGTGCTGGTGTTCTGGGCCGGCCCGAAGGGCGAGCGGGTGATGAGCAGGCTGCCGCTGGAAGAGGTCGCGCATATCCTGGCGCGCGCCTGCGGACCCATCGGCTCGTGCTGTGAATACCTCTACAACACGGTCGCCCACCTGGAGGAATTCGGCATCCGCGACCGCAACCTCTGGCGCCTGCAGGAACTCGTCGCCCGCGAGATCGAGGCGCTCCACCGCGGCAAGGACGGCTGCGGCTGAGGAAGCGGGTCTGCGTCAGACCGCCGGTTTCTGCTGAGGGAACAGATGCGCCGGCAGTTCGTCCGCGACAGCGCTCCACCACGGCTGATCACCCTCATCGACCTGCTGCGGCTGGTGTTCCTGCGGGTGGCGCTCCTGCGGCTGGCCCTGCTCTTGTTCCGCCTGAGGCTGCTTCTGATTCAGCATGGCGCCGTCGGGCGTGCGGACCAGGTGAAGCGTGCGCGTGTGGAAAGCCTCCAGGCCGGGACGGTGGCCGATGCTGATCACCGAGGCGCCGCCCAGTTCATGATCGAAGATCGACATCACCCGGCGCTGGTTGACCTCGTCCAGCGCCGAGGTGGCTTCATCCAGGAAGACCCAGCGCGGCCGGTGCAGCAGCAGGCGGGCAAAGCCGACCAGCTGCTGCTGGCCCAGCGACAGGCTCTTGTCGAGGCGCGCTTCGACGTCGAGGGCGTCCACGAAGTCGGCCAAGCCGACGCGCTTGATCGCGGCCTCGATCTCTGCGGTCGTGTAGGCTTCGGGTGCGTCGGGATAGGCGATGGCGGCGCGCAGCGTGCCAAGCGGCAGGTAGGGGCGCTGCGCCATGAACATCATGCTGCCGGGTTCGGGCCGCCGGATTGTCCCGCTGCCCCAGCGCCACAGGCCGGCAACGGCTCTGAACAGCGTACTCTTGCCTGCGCCGGACTCGCCAACGATCAACACCCGCTCGCCAGGCTCAATCTCGACGGTCGCCTCGGCAATCACGACCCGGCCGTCGGACAGCAGCACGCTGACATTCTCGAAGCCCAGCCGCCCGGCGGGGTCGCGGGTCAGGTCGATGCTGTCGATGCTGTCGTCGATCTGGTCCAGCCTGGCAACCGCCGCCTTGCACGCCCTCACGCGGTGCAGGGTGGCGCGCCAGTCGGCGATCTGCGGGAAGTAGTCGACAAACCAGCGCAGCGAGGCCTGCACCTGGTTGAACGCGCCGCCCACCATCATCATGCCGCCGAGGGTCAGGCCGCCGCTGAAATAGCCCGGCGAGGCAACCACGATCGGCACCACGATGGCGATCCAGCCGTAGCCCGAGGTGATCCACGTCAAGCGGGCCAGAGAGCCGGACAGCTGGCGCATCGAGAGGATGACCCGGTCGAGGTTGCCCTCGAGCTGGCGGCGCTCGTCGCGCTCGCCGCCGAACAGGGCGATGCTCTCGGCGCTTTCGCTGACGCGGACCAGGGCGAAGCGAAGGTCGGCTTCGCGCGCATAGCGCTCCGCGTTCAGGCCGATCATCGGAAAACCGACGCGCCAGGTCAGCAGGGAGCCGATCAGCGCATAGAGCAGCGCACACCAGACCATATAGCCCGGGATCGAGAACTTGCTGCCCTCATAGGAGAAGACGACCGTGTCGGAAAGCACCCAGAGAATACTGATGAAGGTGACCAGCAGCATGGCGGCCTGCAACAGGCCGATGGCAAGTGTGCCGGAAAGTTCCGTCAGCTTGCGGGTATCTTCCTCGATGCGCTGGTCGGGATTGACGCCGATATTTCCGGCGAGGCCGAGACGGTAGGCGCGCCCGGCGACCAGCCATTCGTCAAGCAAGTGATGGGTCATCCATTCGCGCAGGCGGACCTTCAGCATCTCCTGCATCCAGGTCTGGCCAACGACCAGTGCGAGCAGAACGCTGATGATGCCGAAGAAAATGAGAAGCTGATAGCCGAAGACGCCCAGGTTCTGCTGCTCCAGGGCATCAAAGAAAGATCCGTGCCATTCGTTGAGCTTGATCTGCCCGACAACGTTGCCGACCAGCAGCGCGGCGATGCCGGCGGCCAGGAGCGTGACCGGCAGGCGATAGCGCGAATGCCACATCGCGCGCAGCAGAGCCAGACTCTCCGACGCGGCGCTTCTGCCTGCGTATTCGACGGCTGCCGGCTGGTATTCCCCCGGCAGGGTACTGCGGGAGGTTTCCGCCCGTTTGACGCCGGTATCGGCATTTGCTGGCGGCGGGGTATCGCCGAGGGAGGCTTGCCCGCGGTCCGGCCGCACCGGGTCGGCATCGGCTGGCGGCATGGTAAGGTCGAATTGCTTGCGGTCGAGAATGAGGCGTGCGCGATTCGTCTTCAGCACTGTTCCACCTATAGATCCTCACTTCGTTGCTCTGGGACCAAACCGCCCGCCCATGGCGGCAACACTTCGCCCTTCCCCTGCCGGACAGATGCCTCTCAACCCCGGAGGTATTTTCGGCCGGCACTCCTTATAGAAACGTTAACTTGTGTTAAAAATGTGTCCGAAATTTGATCGGCGTAGTCAGCATCTCGGGCGCCTGGGAGGCTGTGGCAAGACTCACAATTTTTCCCGCAATTTCAGACAATAATGGGAAGATGGAGGCACGAACGCGCCCCCCTGTAGAGGCCGCTTTGCCGTGTAAGATGAATTGATCCTTTACCGTATCCATTAACCATAGAAGGTTTTTCCGTGCCCCCGTCCGATGCCGCGGAATTCGACGCCTGGATCGCCAACCAGGCACGCCACAGCGCCGCTGCGATGGCGCGGGCGATCTCTGCGACCGGGCTGGTGCGGGAGCGTGCGGCTTTCGGCCAGCGGGTTGTGCCGGCGCCGGGATCGGTGCTGGCCTCGCCGGTGTTCGCGGACTGGGATCCCGAACCCGACTACTTCTTTCACTGGATACGCGATTCGGCCATCGTCATGCGCAGCGTGACCCTGCTGATGCGGGCCGCGGCGACCACCGCCGAGCGCCGCCGCTGGGAGCAGCACTTCGCGGACTTCGTCAGCTTCAGCCTGACGCTTTGCACCCCGAATGAGGCGACCCCTCTTGCCGCTTCCCGGCATCGGCCGACCACACGCCGCGGGTACCGCAAGTTCCTGCGCCCCGACGGCGAGCTGCGCCAGCTTACCGGCGACAGGCTGCTGGGCGAGCCGCGCTTCAACGCGGACGGCTCGGTCGACTTCCTGCGCTGGTCGCGCCCGCAGTACGACGGCCCGGCGCTGCGCGCGCTGGCCTGTCTGGATTTTCTGGCGGCTGGCGGAAACGCAAGCCGGGAACTGACGCGGCTGCTGGAGACCGATCTGCGTTTCACGCTGGACCATGCCGACGCTCCCTGCATCGGGCCGTGGGAAGAACCGGACGAGAATACCCACCACTACTCCGTCGCCGTGGTGCAACTGGGGGCTGTCGTGTATGGCCGGTCCTGGGCCGGCGGCGGCGCGTCCTGGGTGGCGCCAACGGAATGGGAAGCGGCTGAGGCGCGGCTTCGCGCCGGCCTGGCGCGGCACTGGGTCGAAGAGGCGGGCGTCTACGCGGCCCTGCGCGATGCGGCCAGTCACGCGGCGGACGATCTCGTCGACGCCGCGCAACTGCTGGCAGTCCTCGATGCCGACCTGCCCGATGGGCCGCATTCGGTTCGTGATCCGCGGGTTCATGCCACGCAGGTCGCTATCGAAAGGCTCTTCGCGCGGGAATTTCCGATCAACCACGACCTTCCGCCGGAGCGGGCGCCGGCGCTCGGGCGGTCGCGACGCGACCGCTACTTCGGCGGCGGTGCCTGGTATCCGACCACCCTGGCGGCGGCGGCGCTCTGCTACCGGCTGGCGCTCTGCCCCGAGCAGGACCGGACAGAACAACTGCGCCGCGGCGACGCCTTCATGCGCACGGTACGCGCCCTGGTTCCGCCGGACGGATCGCTGTCGGAGCAGGTCGACCGGACCACCGGGCAGCCGACCTCGGCGCGCCATCTGACCTGGAGCTATGCCGCTTTCGTCGCCGCCGCGTGGTTACGGAACGAAGCTTCCCAGGGTTAAGCACCCAGGTGCGGTGTGGTAAAGCCGAGCCGGCGCAGGCCTTCGCGGACTTCCTGGCAACTCATGAAGAGCTCCCACAGCAGCCCGGAGCGATGATTCTCGATCATCACCACGATCGGACCCTGATCGATCGCGAGATTGCTCTCGGCGACCCAGTCTTGCGAGCGGTTGAAGGCGTCGAAGAAACCGTACGGTCCCCAGATCTCGGATCCCAGGTCCTCGTAGTAATGGCGTAGCGCCGCCATCGACTCGGCGGGCGTATAGGGCATCGCCGAGAGCGCCGCCGTAGGAGCGATCACACCGCGATCCTCCTCGGGGTTGAAGGCGCCATAGCCGGCATCGCCGTCGCAGGCGGTGAGACCCCAGCAGTTCTCGCCATAGCCGGCGTAGCCCGCTGGATTGGCCATGCAGTAGGCGCGGTTGATGCGCGTGTGAGCGACGTTCTGGGCCCAGTAGTCGGCATAGCGGTCGCTGAGCCCGCGCGGGTCGAGCCCGAGAAAGGAATAGTGCGAAAAAAACAGCGGCCCCCCCAGCGGCGGGCCGAGCGGCAATTCGATGCCGTAGTAGCTGTTGCCGTTGCGGAAGACCGGGCTGTCGGTCCAGCCGTCGTGATAGGCGGCGGGCGCAACCGGGTGGCTGGGTGAGGCCGCCGCCAGGACGTAGGTGAGGAGGCACTCGTTCCAGCCGGTGATGGCATGGTTCATTGCCCAGGCGTGCCGCGGACTCCAGTGCCAGTAGAGAACGCTCTGGCCTCCCCGGGTGTGCCAGTCCCACTCGACTGCGCGCCACAGCCGGTCGATAGCATCGCGCAGGTCCGACTCCGCCGGTGCCGTTGCGGTAAAGTACTGGCGGGCACACAGCAGCCCGGCCATGAGAAACGCCGTCTCCACGATATCGCCGCCGTCGTCCTTCGGGGTGAAGGGAAGGGTGGCGCCGGTGCCGCCGTGCAGGAAGTGCGGGAAGACGCCGTGGTGGGTTTGCGCCTGACCGAGGAAGGCGACGATCTGGCGGAGGCGCTCCAGCACGTCGGCGCGCGGCAGAAAGCCACGCTCGGCGCCCGCCAGCAGCGCCATGATGCCGAAGCCGCTGCCGCCGCTGGTGACCGTCTCGCGCCAGTCGTACTCGTAGGGCTGGTTGTTGCGCTCGCGCGCGAGGCCGCTGACGGGATGGGCGAAGTCCCAGAAATACGTCAGCGTCTGCCGCTGCACCAGATCGAGGAGCGCGTCGTCGCTGAGGCCGCGCCGGATCGCCGGGGAAGCCGCGTTCCTCATCGATCAGCCTGCCATTCGATGGTCGCGGCGGCGAGCGCCTGTGAGCTGGCGCCGACTTCCACCACGAAGGTCCCCGGCTCCCAGACCGGCTCCGGCGCGGCGAGGCGCTCGGCCTTGAAGAAGCGCAGGTCGGCGACGCCGATGGCGAAGCTGACACGCTGCTGCGCGCCGGGCTGCAGCAGGATCTTCCTGAATCCCTTCAGTTCACGCAGGGGCCGCGAGCGGCTGGCGACGGGATCGCCGATGTAGAGCTGCACGATCTCTTCGCCGGCCCTCGTCCCGGCGTTGCGCACGGCCACCGTCACCGTCAATCGGTCGGCCTCGCCGCGTAGCTGTGTTTTGTCGACCTCGAGGGGGCCGTACTCAAAGGCACTGTAGCCGATCCCGTAACCGAAGGGATAAAGCGGCGTTGAGGGTCCCTCCAGGCGGCACGCGGTGGTAAATTTGCGGAACACGCGGTGGCCCTGTCCGTCGACCTCCTGGTCGCCGGCCACGTCGATGCCGTTCCTGTCGCGGGGGCCGCCGGTCGGCGCCTCGGCGTAACTGGTCGGGCATTGTCCGGCACCGCGTGGAAAGCTCATGGCCAGCTTGCCGGAGGGAGTGACGGCGCCAAACAGAACGTCCGCCACCCCGTTTCCCGCTTCACTGCCGCCGAACCAGACATGCAGGACGGCGTTGGCATGGCGGTCTTCCCATTCCAGGTCCAGCGGCCGTCCGCTGAAGGACACAACGACCAGCGGCTTGCCGGTGGCGTGCAGGGCGCGCAGCAACTGCCCTTGCGAGCCCGGCAGGCCGATCTCGCTGCGCGTCGACGATTCACCGGCGTGTTCCTTGGCCTCGCCGATGCCGGCGACCACGACGTCCGCCTGTTGGGCGACGGCAACGGCCTCGGCAATCAACTCGGCCGGCGGCCGCCTGTCGATCACGAAGGTCTCGTTGAAGACGTTGAGCCGTGCGGCGATGTCCGGGTCGTCAACGATGTTGGTGCCGAGCGCATGCACGATGCGGCAGCGTCCGTTCGCCACCGCCTGGATGCCCTCCAGCAGGGTGATGCTGTCGGCGGGTCGCGCCGCCGGGGCCCAAGTGCCCTGCATATTGGCGCGGCTGTCGGCGAGGGGACCGATCACGGCCAGCGTGCCGCCGTCGCTTCGCAGCGGCAGGACGCCGTCGTTCTTGAGCAGCACACAGGCCTTGGCCGCTGCCTCGCGCGCCAGGCGGCGATGGGCGCCAGCAAGGGTTGCGGGTGGTTTGTCGTCGGCGGGCAGTCCGCGGTAGGGGTGATCGAACAGGCCGAGCTTCTGCTTTGCCTGCAGCACGCGGCGGCAGGCGGCATCGATCTCGGTCTCGGCGATGCGTCCCTCCGCAACCAGTTCCGGCAGGTAGCGGAGATAGAATCCGCTCATCAGATCGATATCGACGCCCGCATTAAAAGCGAGACAGGCAGCTTCCTTCGGATCCGCTGCCACGCCGTGATGGATCAGTTCCAGGATTGCCGTGTAGTCGGAGACGAGCAGGCCGTCGAATCCCCAGCGCTCCCGCAGCAGGTCGCGCAGCAGTTCGCGATGAGCGGTGCAGGGGATGCCGGCAAGGTCGTGGAAACCGACCATGATGGCACCGACGCCGGACTCCACCGCCGTCTTGAAAGGCGGCAGGACGACGTTGTGCATACGATAAGGACTGGCATCGACGGCATTGTAGTCCCGCCCGGCTTCCGACAGGCCATAGCCCGCGAAATGCTTGGCGGTCGCCATCACGGTCTGCGGGCGGGTCAGGTCTTCGCCTTGGAAACCCGCGACCATCGCCGCGCCAAAGGCGGCGCCGAGCAGGGGATCCTCGCCCGGGCTCTCGGCACAGCGGCCCCAGCGGGCATCGCGGGAGACATCCAGCATCGGCGCCCAGGAGAGCGCAATGCCCTCGCCGGCCGCCTCCGCCGCGGCGACCTGCGCAGTGCGGCGAACCAAGTCACTATCCCAGGCGCAGGCAAGGCCCAACGGCAGGGGAAAAACGGTCCGGTAGCCGTGGATCACATCGAAGGTGAAGATCAGCGGAATGCCCTGGGGGGACTCCTCGACCGCGATGCGCTGCAGCGCGCGCACCTGTGACGGCTCAGCCCCGCCGGGAAGACTGCCCACCTCGCCCCGCCGGATTCGGCTTTCGACGTTGCCGAGCGCCTCGCCGGCGCCGGTGGTCGCGTCGCTGTTGGCATTGGGATGGTTCAACTGGCCGATTTTGTCGGCCAGGGTCATCCGCGCGAGAAGGTTGTCGAGGGAAATGTCCAAAACGGGCTGCCAGATTGTTGAGCTGGCAGCATCATTGAGCGCCTCAGGCGCCGCATCAAGGTGCCGCGGTGGCTTGGGCGGCGTTTTCCCCAGGATAACACAGCCGGCAGCGGGTTTTGCCGTCGGGACCAGCGCCATAAAATAAGGGCGGATCCGAAGATCCGCCCTTTTCAGGCTTGGTCAGGCTCAGGAAAAACGTGGGCTAAATAAACTCAGGCGGACATCCGCTGGTTTTGGGCCAGCTTGGCGTCGACGGTGGCGACCACCTCGTCGATCGCCGGGTTGTCCATGCCCAGGCTGTGGCCGATCAGCTGGACCAGCTTGTCGACCCGCTCGATGACCGGCGCGCCGGCCGCCACGGCGCGCGCCGCGGAGGAGGGCTTCAGCAGGCTCTCGGCCGCCTTGGCGTATTTCTCGAAGGGCACCTGGTCGGCCGGGTCGGCGCCCAGCTTGCGGGCGATGGCGTCGACGTGGGCGTAGATCGCCCGCGACAGCTCCAGATCGCCGTGCACCGCCTCGCGGATCGGGCGGGCGTCGCCGCGGGTGATGCAGCGGTAGTTGCCGGTCAGCAGCATCGACCACTTGGCCATCGGCACGAAGAGCGAGTCGAAGACGCGCAGCTTCACCGGCACATCGTGACCGTCCAGGCGCACGGCGGCGATGTCGTCTTCCAACTGCTTCAGCATAGCGTTGTGCGCCGGATCGCCGAAGGCGGCGGCCTTGAAGTTGGTCGGCAGGCCGACGTGCAGCACGTTGGGCTGCTCCTCCGGCGGGCGGAAGGCCTGCGGGTCGGGGCTGCACAGGGTCACCAGCTCCGGATCGAAGCGGTCCCACACGTGGGCGTTGGTGTAGCTGGCCTCCAGCTTGGACGCGTCCAGGCCGGGGATGCGCTTCAGGTAGGGCAGGGGCGGCATGTTCATGATCGACAGACAAGGCACGCCGGCCTCGGCGATGCGCACCAGCAGCGTCCAGATGGCGTGAACGGCGTACTGCGGCGCCTGCATCGCCAGGGCGACCAGGTCGTAGCCGGCGGGGTCGACCTCCTCCGGCGGCTTGGCGTTCAGCCTGCCCGGCTGATCGGCGGAACGAATGGCGCGGTGAGTCTCCTCGCCCTTCAGCTTGATGCGGACTTCGGTGCCCTCGGCGTTGATGAGTTCCGCGGTCTGCGAGCGGCAGACCAGGGTCACGTTATGACCGGCCATCAGCAGCTTGGTGCCGAGCAGCGAGCCGTAAGACGCGCCAAGGATGAGAATGTTGTATGCCATGGTTCCTGCCCCGTTTGTTTTTCTGTCCGCCGCCGCCTGACCGCCGTCTTCCGGTCGTTCAGGGCCGGTGGAGCCGTGATTGAGTGCTGACAAACAAGCTATGCCGCAAAAGGCTCAATTGCACGAATTCTCGGGTTAATGTGTTGTGAGTGTGCACAACATATGCTTATATCTGTTAAATTGTTAACTTCCTGATTCCGGCATGCGCAAGACCCTGATCGGCCCGCGAATGCGCCAGTTGCGGCGCGAACACAAGCAGACCCAGGCGGAGATGGCCCGGGCGCTGGGGGTCAGCACGGCCTACGTGAACCTGCTGGAGAACAACCAGCGCAGCCTGTCGGTGCAGATGCTGATGGCGCTGTCGGACGCCTACGGCGTCGACTGGCGCGACCTCATCAAGGATGAATCGTCGACCCTGCTGGCCGACCTGCGCAACGCGATGCAGGACCCGGTGTTCGGCGACACACCGCCCGACCTGCAGGAACTGCGCGCGGCCATCGACCACGCGCCGCGGCTGGTCGGCCACTTCCTGCAGCTTTACCGCAGCCACCGCACGGCGCTGGAAAAGATGATGCGCCTGGGCAGCGAGCGGATGCCGGCGGACCTGCTGTCGTCGTCGCCGGAGACCATCATCCACGACTTCTTCCGCGACCACGCCAATTACTTCGCCGAACTGGAGGAGGAGGCCGAGCGGTTGCGCGCCGCCGCGCCCTGCGCCGCCGACGACGTCTCTGCCGTGCTGAAGCGGCGGCTGCACGATTTCCACGGCATCGCCGTGCGCACGGCGCCGGTCGAGGAGATGAGCCAGGCGCTGCGCATCTACGACGAGGCGGACTCGGTGGTGCACCTTTCCGAGGCGCTGGACCACCAGAACCGCGTGTTCCAGCTCGCCCACGTGCTGTGCCTGGTCGAGCTGCCGAAGGTGCTGGAGGGCCTGACCGCCGGCAGCGGCATCCGCTCGGAAACCGGCGTGGCGCGCTGCCACGTCGAACTGGCGAACTACTTCGCCGCCGCCTTCCTGATGCCCTACGCGCCCTTCCACGAAGCCGCCGAGCGCAGCAAGTACGACGTCGACCGCGTCGCCGCCGCTTTCGGCGTGTCCTTCGAGCAGGTCTGCCACCGCCTGACCACCCTGCAGCGCGAAGGCATGCGCGGCGTGCCGTTCTTTTTCCTGCGCGTCGACAAGGCCGGCAACGTCACCAAGCGCTTCAACGCCACCACCTTCAACATCGCCGAACACGGCGGCTCCTGCCCGGTGTGGAACATCCACACCTCGTTCCGCACGCCGGGGGTCATCATTCCGCAGTTCGTCGAGCTGCCCGACGGGGAGCGTTTTTTCACCATCAGCCGTACCACCGAGCGCCCGGTGTTCAGCCGCGACACCCAGGACCGCCGCCTTGCGCTGGCGCTGGGCTGCGAGCTGAAGCATGCCCACCGGCTGGGCTACGCCGCGCCCTTCAATACCGAGGACACGCGCCTGTTCAGCCCGATCGGCATCAACTGCCACCTCTGCCCGCGCCAGGCCTGCTCCCAGCGGGCCCACCAGCCGCTGTTCATCGAGCTGCCGCTGGACACCAAGCGCCGCGGCAACACCCGCTACGAGAGCTGAGCCTGGCCCTGAGACGGCGCTGGGCTTGGCGCTGAGACAGCGCTGAGCCGGGCGCGATGGGTAGTTTTCCACCCATCGGCTGCCGGCGATGGGTGGAAAGCGACACAAAGGGCCACAGAGGGGCGGGCAGGCGGATTGACTGCCGCCTTGTTCGTACTAGATCAATCAACAACTTACGCCGATTTGGCCGGGCCGCGGGAAACTGGCACGGTCATTGCTCCTACAGTTCCAGCGTGGCGGTGGCCGGGCGTAACGTGCGGGCACCGCGCACGAGAGAAAAATTGGGAGGAAGTTCTGTGAAGACTCATCTGCTTGCCGCGGCGGCTGCCGCGGCTCTTTCCGTATCGCTGTCCGCGACCTCGGCTTTCGCTTCCTGCGAGAGCGGCGAGATCGTGGTGAAGTTCAGCCACGTGGTCGCCGACAAGGGCAACCCGAAGGGCGAGGCCGCCACCAAGCTTGCCGAGCGCGTCAATGACGAGATGAACGGCAAGCTGTGCATGGAGGTCTATCCGAACTCGCAGCTCTACAACGACGACAAGGTCCTGGAGGCCATGCTGCTGGGCGACGCCCAGCTGGCGGCGCCGTCACTGTCGAAGTTCGAGAAGTACACCAAGAAGTTCCGCATCTTCGCCCTGCCGTTCCTGTTCGACGACATCCAGGCGGTCGACCGCTTCCAGAGCAGCGAAGGCGGCCAGGCGCTGCTGCACTCGATGGAGAACAACGGCCTGCTGGGCCTCGGCTACTGGCACAACGGCATGAAGCAGATCTCTGCCAACAAGCCGCTGGTCAACCCGGGCGATGCCGCCGGCCTGAAGTTCCGCATCCAGACCTCCGACGTGCTGGAGGCGCAGTTCCGCGCCCTCGACGCCAACCCGCAGAAGATGGCCTTCTCGGAAGTCTACGGCGCCCTGCAGACCGGCGTGGTCGACGGCCAGGAGAACACCTGGTCGAACATCTACACCAAGAAGTTCCACGAGGTGCAGGACGGCATCACCGAGAGCGACCACGGTATCATCGACTACCTGCTGGTGACGTCGGTCGAGTTCTGGTCGTCCCTGCCCGATGACGTGCGCGACCAGTTTTCCACCATCCTGACCGAAGTGACGGCCGAGGCCAACGCGAGCTCCGAAGAACTGGCGAAGGTGAACAAGCAGAAGATCATCGACTCCGGTGCTGTCGTGCGGGAACTGACCGCCGAGCAGCGGGCCGCTTGGGTCAAGGCGATGGAGCCGGTCTGGGCCGAGTTCCAGGGCGACATCGGTGCCGAGCTGATCGACGCCGCCAAAGCGTCCAACACCGGCAGCTGATCCGGCCGAAAGTAAGGGTTCAGACACCGGCCCGGCGTTCGAATGCCGGGCCGGTGTTGGCCCCTGCCCAGGTCGGTTGAGGTCTGCTAGGCTCCAGGAAGCCGAAGCTTCGGGAACACCGCCATGCTCTCTCGATTCGTGAACCGGCTCGAGGAAGGCGCCATCGCCTTCTTCCTGGGCGGGATGGTGCTGATCACCTTCAGTCAGGTGGTCGCCCGCTATGTGTTCAATTCCGGTGCCGTCTGGGCGCTGGAACTGACCACCTTCTTCTTCGCCTGGCTGGTGCTGCTGGGCATTTCCTACGGCGTGCGGATCGGCGCCCATCTGGGGGTCGACGCCTTCGTGAAGATGCTGCCGCGGCGCTACGAGCGGCCCCTGGTGCTGTTCGCCGGCCTGTGCTGTTGCGCCTATGCCGCCATCATGCTGTTCGGCGCCCTGGAGTACTGGAGCAAGATCTATCGCTTCGGCATCGACACCGAAGACCTCTACGTGCCGCGGGTGATCGTCGAGTTGCTCTACAGCGGCCAGGAGGGTTTCCGCTACGAGCCCATCGGCATCGACCGCTGGGTGCCTTACAGCGTGCTGCCGATCGGCATGGCCTTGCTGCTGTTCCGTTTCGCGCAGGCGACTTATCTGATCGCCATCGGCAAGCGCGAGCTGCTGATCGCCGGCCACGAGGCCGAGGAAGCCGTCGCCGAAGCGCAGAGCGAACTGCAGCGCTCCGAAAGCCCCGGACAATCCGAACACACATCCGGCGGCAGGAGCTGAGCCATGGAACCGATAGTCCTTTTTGCCATGGTGCTGTTCTTCCTGGTCATCGGGGTGCCGATCGCGGTTTCCCTGGGCCTGTCGAGCGTGCTGTTCATCCTGATATTCTCGAACGACTCGATGGCGTCGATCGCCCTGAAACTGTTCGAGGCACAGCAGCACTATACCCTGCTGGCGATCCCGTTTTTCATCCTGTCGTCGGCCTTTCTGTCCACCGGCGGCGTTGCCCAGCGCATCATCCGCTTCTCCATTGCCATGGTCGGCTTTTTTCCCGGCGGCCTCGCCATGGCCGGGGTCTTCGCCTGCATGATGTTCGCCGCCCTTTGCGGCTCCTCGCCGGCCACCGTGGTGGCCATCGGCTCCATCGTCATCGGCGGTATGCGCCAGGCCGGCTACACCCGCGACTTCGCCGCCGGCGTCATCTGTAACGCCGGCACCCTCGGCATCCTGATCCCGCCGTCCATCGTCATGGTGGTCTATGCGGCGGCGACCGACGTCTCGGTCGGCCGCATGTTCCTGGCCGGCATCATTCCGGGCCTGCTGGCCGGCGTCATGCTGATGGTCGGCATCTTCATCGCCGCCTGGATCAAGAAGATCCCGGCGCAGCCCTGGGCCGGTTTCGAGGAGATCTTCGAGTCGGCACTGGACGCCGGCTGGGGCCTGTTCCTCATCGTCATCATCCTGGGCGGCATCTACGGCGGCATCTTCACGCCGACCGAGGCGGCGGCGGTGGCGGCGGTCTACGCCTTCTTCATCGCGCTGTTCGTCTACCGCGACATGGGGCCGCTGAAGGGCGTGCCCTGGCGCCAGGATGGCGAGGGCCTGGGCCGGGCCGCCGCACGCAACCTGGGGCGCACCGCCGTCGCCCTGGTGCCCGCCTGCTTCCACCGCGATACCCAGAAGACCATGATCGAGGCCGGCAGGGTGACGCTGATGCTGATGTTCATCATCGCCAACGCGCTGCTGTTCGCCCACGTGCTGACGACGGAGCGGATTCCGCAGACCGTCACCGATGCCTTCATCAGCGCCGGCCTCGAGCCCTGGATGTTCCTGGTGGTGGTGAACGTTCTGCTGCTGCTCGGCGGCCAGTTCATGGAGCCTTCCGGCCTGCTGCTGATCGTCGCGCCGGTGGTGTTTCCCATCGCCATCGAGATGGGCATCGACCCGATCCACCTGGGCATCATCATGGTGGTGAACATGGAAATCGGCATGATCACGCCGCCGGTGGGCCTGAACCTTTTCGTCACCTCCGGCATTACGGGGATGTCGGTGATGCAGGTGGTGCGGGCGGCATCGCCCTGGCTGGCGAGCCTCTTCACCTTCCTGATCATCGTCACCTACGTGCCCTGGGTGTCGACCTGGCTGCCGAACTCCCTGATGGGGCCGCAGACCGTCAACTAAGGGTGCGCATCCGCTTGCGGCTGCGCCAGAACATCAGCCAACCGATGGGGCCGAGCAGCAGGACCAGGACGATCCAGCCGAGCCGGGGCCCCATCGGGCAGCGGCTGCCCGGCGGCGGCGTCCAACGGCCGCCCGAAGGCGACAGCAGCACGTGGGCCAGCGGCAGCAGGTAGCCGAAGACAACGATCAGCCAGGCCATGAGTTTTGCTTCCATGGCGGCTATTTTGGCCTATCCTGGGCGTCGTCTCCAGCGCTTGGTGACGCCACCCCCTCCTGTTCTCAGCCGTTCCGATAAAGATGCAATCCATTCTAGAGACCGTGCTGCCGATCTTCGGCCTGGTGCTCTGCGGCTATGTGGTCGGCCGCCGGGGCTGGATGAGCGAAGAGGCGATCAAGGGCCTCAACACCTTCGTCTTCTATTTCGCCATTCCCGCCCTGCTGTTCCGTGCCATGGCGCATGGCGTCGGCCCCATCGACTTTGCCATCGTCGGAGCCTATTTCAGCGCCGTGGCGATCATGCTGTTGCTGTCGCTGCTGGTCGCCCGCCTGGTGTTCCGCACCGCCGCGGCCGAGCGCGCGCTCTTTGCCATGGGCTCGGTGTTCTCCAACACCGTGCTGCTGGCCATCCCGCTGATCTTCACCGCGCTGGGGGACGAGGCGGGCAAGGAACTGATCCTCATCATCACCTTCCATGCGGTCTCCATCCTGCCGGTGATCACGGTGCTGATCGAACTGGGATCCGGCAAAGGCAAGGGATGGCGCGGCCTGATGGCGAACACGGTGAAGGCGCTGGCGCTGAATCCCATCATCGTGGCACTGCTCGCCGGCATCGCCTACGGCCAGAGCGGCCTGCCGCTGCCGGCGCCGGGCGAGCGTTTCCTCGGCCTGCTCGGCGGCGCGGCGGCGCCCTGTGCGCTGTTCGCGCTGGGGGCGTCGCTGACGGCCTTCAAGATCGCCGGCGATATCAAGGAGACACTGGCCATCGTGGCCATGAAGCTGGTGGTCCACCCGCTGATCATGGCGGTGATGGCCTTCTACGTCTTCGATCTGCCACCGCTGGCCGCCGCCGTCGCCATCCTGACCGCGGCCTGCCCGGCCGGCGCCAACGTCTTCATCATGGCGCGGCAGTACGACCTCTACCTCGGCCGCTCGGCCTCGGCGGTGCTGATCTCCACAGCTGTCTCCGTTGTAACCTTGTCGCTGCTGCTGGCCTTCTTGAAACCGGGGCTCTAGCGCCCCTTGTTTACAGAAATGCGAGATTTCAGAGGATTTGAGACCATGTTGAAAGGCAAGACCGCCCTGGTGACCGGCTCGACCAGCGGCATTGGACAAGGCATCGCCGAAGCCCTGGCGGCCCAGGGCGCGAATATCGTTCTCAACGGTTTCGGCGACGCCGGCGCCATTGAGGCGCTGCGCCAGCAGATCGCCGACAAGAACGGCGTGACGGTGACCTACGACGGTGCCGACATGACCAAGCCGGCGGAGATCGCCCGCATGGTGAAGGATGCCGAGGCGCAGTTCGGCGCGGTCGACGTTCTGGTCAACAACGCCGGCATCCAGTTCGTCGCGCCGATCGAGGAATTTCCCGACGCGCGCTGGGACGCGGTCATCGCCATCAACCTGTCGTCGGCTTTCCACACCACCAAGGCGGCGCTGCCGGCCATGCGCAAGAAGGGCTGGGGCCGCATCATCAACATCGCCTCGGCACACGGCCTGACCGCGTCGCCCGACAAGGTGGCTTACGTGGCGGCCAAGCACGGCATCGTCGGCATGACCAAGGTGACCGCGCTGGAGACCGGCGGCAGCGGCATCACCTGCAACGCGATCTGTCCGGGTTGGGTTCTGACCCCGCTGGTGAAAAAGCAGATCGAGGACCGCGCCAAGGCCTCGGGCAAGAGCTTCGACGAGGAGAAGCTGGCCCTGGTGGCGGAGAAGACGCCGTCCAAGGAATTCTCGACGCCCGCGCAGATCGGCGGCCTCGCGGTGTTCCTCTGCTCGGCCTCGGCCGACCAGATCACCGGCGCGCCGCTGTCCATCGACGGCGGCTGGATGGCCCAGTAGGGCGGCACCGCGCGCCCTATCGGAAACGTCCCGACCTTTGTCGGAAGCTGTCTGCCTCCAAAGGTGTGGTTCCAAATCTGTGAGGAAGCTGTCGCGATACTTTACAGGCGAAAAGGTAGCCAGGTTGACCACAAGTCTTTGAAGTTATGTGGAGTTTTCTGTTGCACTTCGGGGCCGCATAGAACCTTTAATGTGATTTGGCAAAAAATCTTACAACCTAACCGATGATCTCTGGAGGCGATCCCCTTAAGTTATTGAAATAATATCGTTTCGGGCCCTGGCACTAAAATTGCGGCAGGGGAACAGCCACAAGATGCGCCTCTTAAAGGGCGGCAGCTTGGTAAGTTTCAGGGGGACAGGCTGTTGCCAAAGGTCACTGCGTTCATCTTCGCCCTATTCAGCGCGATCGGCGCACTCGGGCTGGCCATCTCGCCAGCAGGCGCGACGCCGGTGTTGAATGTTGTCGGAGGCCAACTGGTCGGCGCCTCGAACGTCGAGGTCCTCGGGGTTCTTTACGATGTCACCTTCGTGGAGGGGTCCTGCGTCGAAGTCTTCTCGGGCTGCGACAATGCGGCCGAGGATTTCGATTTCACGCATTTCACGCCCGCTTTGGCGGCCGCTCAGGCGCTTCTCGATAGTGTATTTATCGGCATCTTCGATGACGACCCTTCATTGACTTTCATTTGCCCCGCTATCCGGAACCATTGCGCGGCGACGATTCCTTACGAGGTCGGTCTCATCGACACATTCGAGATCGTAAACGTTGCGTACGCCTATAATAATGTCTCTGAGGTATTGGACCGGATTGAAACTTCCACATTTAACCGCGGCGAAGATTATTTGGAGTACGGATATTTTTACGCCCGTTTTACTCCGGCTATCGCGGTCCCCGAACCTTCAACGCTGCTGCTGTTCGGGTTCGCTCTGGTGGGCCTGGCCGGGATTGCCTGGCGGCGCCGCAAGGTCTGAGGGAAGGGACACAGGCAGGGTCTGCAAGACTGTTTCCCAGCCGGCCGTTCCAGCAACATAAAACGGCCCGCCGGAAGGCGGGCCGTTTCGTATTTCCGTCGGAAGAAGGCTGCCTTAGGCGGCTTCGACCTTCTCGCCGAGAACCTCTTCGGTGAGCTTCTCGTAGACGTTCTGCGGCGAGGACTCGCCGTAGGGGTCGGTCTCGCAGTTGTCGGAGAAGCCGGGCTCTTCGAACCAGGCCTTCACCACGCCGTCGTCGATGACGGCGGCGTAGCGCCAGGAGCGCATGCCGAAGCCCAGGTTATCCTTGCAGACCAGCATGCCCATCTTGCGGGTGAATTCCGCCGAGCCGTCCGGGATCAGCTTGATGTTCTTCAGGCCCTGCTGCTTGCCCCAGGCGTTCATCACGAAGGCGTCGTTGACCGACAGGCAGTAGATCTCGTCGATGCCCTTGGCCTGGAATTCCGGGAACAGCTTCTCGAAGTCCGGCAGCTGGAAGGTCGAGCAGGTCGGCGTGAAGGCACCGGGCAGGGAGAACAGGACGACCTTCTTGCCTTTGAAGTAGTCGTCGGTGGTCTTGTTTTCCCACTTGAAGGGGTTGTCACCCCCGATCGACTCGTCGCGGACGCGGGTGCGGAAGGTTACGTCGGGAAGTTTGCGGCCAATATTCAAGATCAGTCTCCTCGCAGGTGCGAAAGGGGGTCGGCAAAGCCAGGGTGCTGGCCCTGGCCGGGGTTCTCTGTGAATTGGAATTATTCCAATATACAATGTTGCAGTGCGAAAGCAAGCCCTGAGACCGCTTTTTCTGTGGAAAAAATCCCTGCCTGGATGATTTTTTTTCGGCGGATTTGCGGGCGTTTTCCGGAGTTTCCCAGGGTTTTCCCAGGGTTTTACGGGGGTGGGGGATTTCCGGCGTTCAGGCCAGATAGGCCAGCAGCCGCCCGCAGACCAGCGCGGCCAGCCACAGCACGGCGGAGAGGGCGCCGGCGGCCCTGAGGCGGGCGCCCGGGCCGTCCTGCGGCAGGTCCGGCACCAGCGCCAGGGTCCACTCGGCGCTGCGGCGCAATAGCAGGGCATTGGCCACGGCCGCGGCAATCAGGCCCAGTTTCAGCCAGAACAGGGGCGTTGCGGCATACTTGCCGGCGCTGACCGAGAACAGCAGCAGGCCGCTGATGGCGGCGAGGGCGAGGCCGGCCATGGCGGTCGGCACCAGGACCCGGGCCAGCAGGGCCAGCGGCACGCTGCGCCAGACGCCCGGCAGGCGCAGGTCCAGCGGCAGGATGGCGCCCACCAGCAGGGCCAGGCCGGCGATGTGGCCGGCGTTGACCAGCGGATAGACCCAGCGCGAGGCGCGCAGCGCCGCCACCGGCCCCAGGTTCTGCAGCGCCGTCAGGACGTCGCAAAGCATCGTCGCGGTCCTGTGCCGCCGGGTGCCACCGGGTGCCGCCGGGGCCCCTAGTTCCGCCCGGGGTAGAGGTTGTAGAGCTGGCCGTCGATGATGACCCGTTCGGCCTTCATCTTCTTGTCGGCCGGATCGGCCGAGCGGGCGCCGGAAATCGTCACCTCGCGGCCGACCGACAGCAGCGCGTCCTGCAGCCCGGCGCGTTCGTTGCGCCAGGGCTGGCCGACCTCCACGGTCCACAGCTCGCCGTCGGCATCGACGGTCAGCACGCCGTGCGGGTTGCCGAGCTGGACGGTTTTGATCAGGCCCGTCAGCTCGAAGTTGCCGTCCTCGGTCCAGCGCCAGCCGTGGTGGGCCTGCGCACCCGGGATGCCCGTCAGGGTGACCAGAACGGCCGCACCGCCGGTGGCCAGGACGTTGCGTCTGGTGATCATGGTTCGGCTCCGTCTCAGTTTGTTGGCTTAAGATATATGTAGGGCGGCGCCGCGTCCTCGCCATGCCGGAAACCGGCCGGACCGCGATGCTTAGACTGAGACGGGCGTTGCGAAGGCGATGATGACGAGGGCGATGACCACGCCGCCGCCATACAGCGCCGCCAGGCCGGGCTGCTGCCGGCGGTGGGCCGCCAGCGCGGCCTGGGCCGCCTGCAGGGCGTAGTAGGCGACGAAGGCCTGGGACGCGTAGGCGATGATCTCGTAGATGTTGGCCGCCCAGGTGACCGCGATGGCGACCGCCGCGGTCACCACATTGCCGAGGTTCACCGTCACCCGCTGTCCGAAGATCTCCGCCAGCAGGCCGCCGGCTCCGTTCAGGTCGGCGACCGCGGCGGAGAGCTGGGAGGCGAGAGCGGCGATGATGATCAGCGGCGCGATGACGGCGCTGACCGGCGTCAGCATGTCGATGATCGCCGTCTCGCCGCCTTCGGTCGGCAGGCCGTCGGTGAAGTAGCGGGTGATCAGCAGGATGAAGACCAGGTAGATGGCGGTGGCGATCCACTGCGCCCACTTCATGCTGCGCACGCGCAATGCGGCATCGTACTTGCTGCCCAGGTAGCGCGAGGTTTCGAAGCCCTGCACCAGGATCACCAGACCCAGCAGGATCCCCACTTCATGCAGGCCCTCGGTGTGTTCGATCTCCGGCCATTCGAAGCGCCCGGTTTCCACGGCGCCGATGCTGGCCACCGCCAGGGCGGCGAAGAGGCCGCCGATCAGGCAGAGCTTCAGCCCCACCGTGCCGACCTCCAGGCGTTCCAGGCCGGTCAGGCCGCCCAGTGCGCCGATGATGCCAATGGCGGCGATGGTGGTGGTGGCGGCGACGCGGATCCAGAACGGATCGATGACGCCTTCCATCCTGAGGCCGAAGGCAGCGAAGAGATTGAGGTAGTAGGCCACGGAGATGAAGTAGGCGAGAGAGAGCGCCAGGTCCGAGGCGCGCTCGATCCCGGCGGTCAGGCGCGACGGCTGGCTGGCGATGGTGGGTTCGACATACAGGATGTTGTAGCGCAGCGCGCCGCCGAACAGGTAGGCGATGCCGCACAGCGCCAGCATGGCCAGCCAGGCCTGGGTGCCGGCGGTATGGGCCAGAATCGGCCCGGCGACCAGGAAGCCGGAGCCGATGATGGAGGCCAGCGGAGTCACCGTCGCCCGCCAGAAGGGCGCCTTCATGACACGGGGATTGAACACCACGCCGGCCAGCAGCAGCGCCGCCAGGGCGATCGCGATGTTGATCGGGGTCATTGTCGCGCCATCGTCATCGCCGAGCCGTCCTTCATCTTCGCTGGCCTGGCCCGCGCCGCTCAGGAGCGCCAGAATTCGGGGTCGAAGAGCACCAGCACGCTGAAGATCTCCAGACGCCCGAGCAGCATGGCGATCGACAGCAGCCACTTCGCCGCGTCGGGCAGGCTGGCGAAGTTGGTCGCCGGGCCGACCACGGGCCCAAGGCCCGGGCCGACGTTGGTGATCGCCGTTGCACTGGCCGACAGGGCGGTCTGCAGGTCCAGCCCCATGCCGGCCAGCGCGATGGTGAAGAAGCCCACGGTGGCCATGAAGACGGCGACAAAGGCGAGCACCGAGACCGGCACATCAGGCGGCAGGGTGCGCCCGCTGTAGCGCAGGATGACCACGCGCCGCGGGCTGATCAGCCGCATCAACTGGCCACGCAGGACGATCCAGATCACCTGGTGACGGAAGATCTTGATGGCGCCGGAGGTCGAGCCGGTGCAGCCGCCGATGAAGGTGAAGACCAGGAAGGCGCCGACCGCCAGGGCACCCCAGGCGCCGTAGTCGTCGCTGGCAAAGCCGGTGGTGGTGACCACCGAGGTGATGTTGAAGGCGGTCAGCCGCAGGGCATCGACGAAAGCGATGTCCTGGGTCAGCCACAGCCAGCCCGCCATGGCGAGCGCGGAGAGGGCGAGAAACCGCAGCAGGCTGCGAATCTGGGAATCGCGCCAGAAGGCGCGGCGCTCGCCCTTGGCGAAGCGGATGTAAGCGACGAAGGGCAATGCTCCGGCCAGCATGAAGACGGTGCCGGTCCACTGGGTCGCCGGGTCCTGGAAATAGGCGAAGGAGGCATCGTGGGTCGAATAGCCGCCGGTCGACAGCGTTGCCATGGCGTGGTTGACCGCATCGAAGGCCGACATCTCGCCGATACCGTAGAGCACGGCGCAGAGCCCGGTGAGGGTGACATAGATCGCCACGATCCAGGCCGAGAGGTGGAACGCGCTGGGCACCACCTTTTCCGAGCGCTCGGAGCTTTCGGTGTGGAACAGCTGCATGCCGCCGACGCGCAGGAACGGCAGGATGACGATGGCCATGACGATGATGCCCAGGCCGCCGACCCATTGCAGCAGCGAGCGCCACAGCAGGATGCCCGGCGGTGAGTGGTCGAGGCCGGAGATCACCGTCGACCCGGTGGTGGTGATGCCGGAGCTCGCCTCGAAGAAGGCGTCGGTGTAGTCGAGCCCGAGGCCGAGGAAGGGCAGGGCGGCGAAGGCAGTGACCGCCAGCCAGCAGGCCACGGTCAGCAGGAAGGCCTGGCGCAGGTTGAGCTCGAAGGGGCCGGCATGGGCCGTGGCCAGCACCATGGCGCCGCCGATGAAGCCGGTGACGGCGGCCGATTCCACGAAGGCGGTCCAGTCCGCATTGTCAAAGGCGGCGTCGACGGCGGCCGGGATCAGCATCACGCCGGCGCGGCCGCACAGCAGCAGCCCACCCACCCGGGCAACGGGGGTCACGTCAATATGCAGCAAAATCAAGCCCAGAGTCTGTCAGGGGGTCTGTCAGGGGGACTGTCGCGATAGATCGGTCGGCGTAGAGGTTCATGATGGCTGCGGCTGTTCTGTCCTGCGGTCCGCACCGCTGCCGGGGCGGCAGGGCCCGAGGTTTCCGGCGGGGCTGTCGGCGCATCATCGCGCTCCCATCGCCAAACGCCAAGGATGCAGATGGCCCTTTGCGGGCCGGCGTCGAAGGGCGCCGCCAAGGGTGCCGATTCGGGCGGGAAAGGTTAAAAAAGGCGGCTCCGTTGTTAACTTTCTTCGTATTTTGGCCGGCCGAAGCATCCATCAAGAAGGGTCAGAACGAATCAGGCCTTTGAAAAACAATGGGAAATAATTTTTTTGCCGGTTTTTGGCCGCCAACGCAGTTGTTAACCATTTTTTAGGAGTTTAGGACTAATTTTAGACACAGACGGCTCGACGAGCCCTCCCCGGGTCCTCCCGACCGTCTTTCGGATGTTTATCCGTTCCTTGTAACGCCTCCCTGTTAAACTTGCCGCCGGGTTCGCCCGGCGGTTTTTTCTTCGGCGCCCACCGCCGTGCGCGCGCCATTTCCCCGACACGCCCGAGTTATCCACAGCCTGACGCGGCCGGCGCCGGGAATCGACAGGTGTGCCGGGGCAGGGTTTTCACTACCGTTCGGCGATACGGGCGTTGCGGACAGCGGATTCCGCCGATGATAGCGCTTACCTTGCGATCTGACGGAAGCCACTGCTGGCATTAACGATTCTCCGCTTGACCGTTTTGGGCCACCTGCTACTATTTGGCACAGGCAAGTTGACAGGGTAGGACTCAAACAAGGGGAAGGGCCACGATCCAAAAGGATCGAAGGCCCTCCTTTATTTTTAGGGCATTATTCTTGCCCCGTCCTCGCCGATTCTCACTCTTTAAATTCTCTCTGAAGTAATGCGCTCCACTCTATACTTGAGTGGTTGCAGTAGTATTACATTGCGCGCCAGCGGCTTCCGCCCCTGGTTTAGCCGGGGGTTTAACCGGGGGTTTAACCGGGGGGTTTAACCGGGGGTTGGCCGGTGGTTTGCCGTGTCGCGGCTGGGG
>JBHJIR010000034.1:0-24392 GCA_050043265.1 Kiloniellaceae bacterium | reverse complement strand
ACGCCATGTGCCTTACCGGCTCATCACGCCGCTCCACCCGCCGCCCCACCTGCCGCCCCACGCCCGGTGCTGCTGCGCCCGTCTGCGCCAACGGCGCCGGCCTTTCTGGCGCGGTTCGATCCGCCAGTGAAAGGCCAGGTCCTCGCCGTGCAGGCGCAGGAGCATTATGTGCGGGTGATCACCGCCGAGGGCGCCCTGACCACGCTCTATCGTTTCGGCGACGCCTTGCGTGAGTTGGAAGGCTTATCGGGGGTGCAGGTGCACCGTTCGTTCTGGGTCGCCGATGCCGGCGTCGCCGCGATCAAGGCGGGCAGGCGCGGCGTCAGGATCGTGCTCCGCAACGGCGAGCAGGTGCCGGTCAGCGCGCGCCATGCGGATCTGGTGCAGCGGCGCTATAGCGGGCGGCTGGAGACAGTCGCCTGATGGTCGGGGGCGTCGATTACGAGGGCGAACTGGCCGCGGCACGGCTGCGCATGAGGACCGAGCAGAACGCCGCCTCGTTGGCCGAGAGCCAGCGTCTGCGCCGCGAGGAAGCCGACGAACAACTCTATGGCCGGCTGCTTGTCCTCGCCCTGGTGGCCGTTCTCTATCTGCTGGTGTTGTTGTTCGGCTGACCGGGAGGCCCGACCGAAAAAGCGTCGCGCGTGATCGTGTAACGCCGGGCCGGTTCGCCGTGGTAATCCACCATACCTTTGAACGTCAGGCCGATCTTTTCGGCAACCCGCATGGAGGCGTGGTTGTCGGGATGGATGTCGGCGACGATCTCGCGCATATCCGCGTTCTTGAAGCCCTGGGCCAGGATCGGTGCCGCGGCGTCTGTCGCATAGCCGTGCCCCCAGGCGGCACGGCTCAGGCGCCAGCCGATCTCGACCTCGGCGCCGGCCACGCTGCAGGGACACAGCATGACCCAGCCGAGAAAGTCGTCCGGCGCATTGCGCGCGGCGACGGCCCAGTAGCCGAGGCCCGGCCGGTAGGGCATCGTCAGGCGCTCGCGCAGGAAGGCCAGATGTTCCTCTTCGTTGGACCAGGGCGCCCCGATGTAGCGAATGACCTCGGGGTCGCTGTCCAGGACGACGCAGGCGTCGAAATCCGACAGGGCCCGTGGCCGCAGGATCAGGCGCGCCGTCTCGAAGCTCTCCATCGCTGTTGGCCGGACTATGGGCGCAGGGTGATGTACTTGAAGGTGCCCTGGCCGGTGCCGATTACCCGGCCGTCGTCGTCCAGCACCTCGCAGTCGGCGAAGAACAGCGACTTGCCGCCGCCGGAACGCCGGGCACGGGCGGTCATGCGCCGGCCCAGCCGGCCGGTACCGACAAAGTTGCAGGTCAGCGACAGGGTGAAGGCGCGCTTGGGCGTCTCGCCCTTTGGCGCGTAGCAGCCGCAGTAACCGCAGGCGGTGTCGATCAGCGTCGTCAGCACGCCGCCGTGCATGACGCCGCTGCGGTTCAGGTGGCGGTCCTCGACGGTCAGGGCGACCTCGGCGATATCTTCCTGCCAGGTCACCAGCGTGTAGCCGACCAGATCGGCGAAACCGCCGTGGGCGCGCAGCGGATCGACGTCTTGGAGAGGCTTTGTCGTATCGGGCATGGCGGCAGACTGCCGCGTCGCAGCGCCGCTGTCCATATCCTGGCTGATTACGCGAGGTTGGTACCGCATAAAGCTAGACCGGGGCGCTGCGGCCCCGGTCATTGGCTCTCGTTGGACAGGATCGGCTCCCACCGCGGTTGTTCAGGAACCTCCTGACGAGTCACCGCACAGGCTTTGCGGCGGCTAAATCGTCACCGGTTTTCCCCGGCCACGTGTCGATAGCTTGCGACTCCTTGGGTGGTCCGGTCAAGAGTCCAACGCTAGGAATATCGGCGGATTTCCGCGCCTTGCGCCCGCTCTTTCGCAGGTGCACACTGACTGCACGGCAGGCAATCGGCGGGACTCAGTGGGGTTGGGGCATGGCGGCGACAATCATTACCGTTGCGCAGCAAAAAGGGGGTGCCGGCAAGACCACGCTGGCCGCTAACCTTGCGATTGCTTATGCCCAGGGCAAAAGGAAAGTCGCGGTTGCTGATATCGATCCGCAACGTTCGCTGACCATGTGGCACGCGCTGCGCCAGGAACTGCATGGCGAGGATAGCGGTATTACCGTGGTGGACGTCGGCGGCTGGAAACTCGCCGCTGAACTCGACCGGCTGCGGCGCGACCACGACATCGTCGTCATCGACTCGCCGCCCCACGCCGAGACAGACGCCAAGATCGCCGTGCGCCAGGGGCAACTGGTGGTGATCCCGGTGCAGCCTTCGCCGATGGACGTCTGGGCAACCGAGCCGATCCTGGCGGTGGCGCAGAAGGAAAGCACGCCGGTACTGCTGGTGCTGAACCGGGTGCCGCCGCGCGCCAACCTGACCGAAGAGATGATGTTCGAGATCAAGGATCTCCTTTCGGAATCGGAGCGGGCGAGGATTGCCGAGAGCCGCATCGGCAACCGCGTTGCCTTCGCCGGCGCCATGCTGAAGGGTCTCGGCGTCACCGAATTTCAGCCCAAGGGCCAGGCCGCCCAGGAGATACGCGCCCTGTCGAAGGAAATTTTGAAAGTGGCCGGGTAGGGGCGCGTCACCTCGTGCTTCGAGACGGGCCTGCGGCCCTCCTCAACATGAGGTCATTAGATAGGCCTCATCAGATAGGCCTCATCCTGAGGAGCCCGCGCAAGCGGGCGTCTCGAAGGGCGAGGCCTTCTATTCGCCGCCGACCGCGTAGAAGTGGGGGTTCTCGAAGCCCGGCTTGCCGTAGTCGAGCGGTTCGTCGTCCAGGGTGCAGACCTGGCCGCCGGCGGCCAGCAGCACGGCATGGCCGGCGGCGGTGTCCCACTCCATGGTGCGCCCGAAGCGCGGGTAGAGGTCGGCGCGGCCCGTGGCGACCAGGCAGAACTTCAATGACGATCCGGCGGTCACCCTGTCGGCCACCTTGTAGCGGCTGAGGAAGTTGTCGAGTTCCTCGCCCTGGCCGTGGCGGCGGCTGGCCACCACCACCGCGCCCTCGGCGGGAATCGCGCGGGTGCGGATGTCCATCAGCGGCTGGTCGGTCTCGGCATAGACCGCGCGTCCGGCGACCTTGTTGCCGTCCTCGTCGTCGCCGCAGACACCGGCCCAGGTCATCGCCAGCGCGGGCGCGTGCCCCACGCCGGCGGCGGGCTGGCCGTCCTCGATGAGGGCGATGTTCACGGTGAACTCGCCGTTGCGGCTGATGAACTCCTTGGTACCGTCCAGCGGATCGACCAGCCAGAAGCGGTTGCCCTCGATCACCGGCTGCTCGCCGGCGGCCATGGCTTCCTCGGCGACCACCGGGATGTCCGGCGTCAGGGTATTCAGTGCGCCGAGGATGAAGGCCTCCGCCGCCTCATCGGCATCGGTGACCGGCGAGGCGTCGTCCTTTTCGCGCACCTCGATGTCTTCTTCCTCGACGTAGTAGGCCAGGATGATCTTGCCCGCGCGTTCGGCGATGAGGCGCAGCACGGCGAGAATGTCCTCGGCGCCGGCTTCGTCCTGGCTGAGCAGCGTTTCGATGGACTTGGCTTCCGGCCCGCTTCCCTTGTGCTGGGTCACTCGGCGGCCTCCTGCCGCCGCGCGTCCTGCACGGCGCGCCATACCTTCTCCGGCGTTGCCGGCATGTCGATGTGGCGGACGCCGAGCGGCTTCAGCGCATCGACCAGCGCGTTGATCACCGCCGGGCAGGCGCCGATGGCCCCGGCCTCGCCGGCGCCCTTCACGCCCATCGGGTTGGTGGTGCAGGGCGTATCCTCCACCAGGGTCAGGTCGATGGACGGCAGATCGTCGGCGCGCGGCATGCAGTAGTCCATGAAGGAGCCGGTGAGCAGTTGTCCTTCGGCGTCGTAGATGGTGTGTTCCAGCAGCGCCTGGCCGATGCCCTGCGCGGTGCCGCCGTGCACCTGGCCGCCGACCAGCAGCGGGTTCACCACCACGCCGAAGTCGTCGACCACGGTGTAGCGCAGCAGCGTCACCGTGCCGGTGTCGGGATCGACTTCCAGTTCACAGAGATGGCAGCCGTTGGGATAGGTCTGGGCGCCGGCGACGAGGTGGTGCTGGTCTTCCAGCGGCCCCTTCATGTCGTCGGGCAGGTTGGTTCCTTCGCTTGCCGCCTTGGCGGCCTGGCCCAGGGTCACCCGCTTGTCGGTGCCGACGACGGTGAATACGCCTTCGACGAACTCGATATCCGCCTCGGCGGCTTCCAGCAGATGCCCGGCGAGCTTGCGGGCCCGTTCGATGACTTTGTCCGCCGCGCCGTCCAGGGCCTGGCCGCCCATCAGCAGCGAGCGCGAGCCGCCGGTGCCGCCGCCCTGGGGCAGGTCCCAGGAATCGCCCTGGTGGATGGTGACCTGGTCGGGCTCGACGCCCAGCTTGTCGGCCAGCAATTGGGTGTAGGCGGTGAAGTGGCCCTGGCCGTTCGACTGGGTGCCGATCCACAGTTCGACGGCGCCGTCGTCCTTCACCTTCAGGCGGGCGGTCTCCTCGCCGTTGGAGCCGCAGACCTCGCCGTAGCAGGCAAAGCCCAGGCCGCGCAGTTTGCCGGCCGTCGCGGCCTTTTGGCGGCGTGCCTCGAAGCCGGCCTGGTCGGCGGCCTCCAGGCCGCGCGCCAGCATGCCGGGGAAGTCGCCGCTGTCGTAGGTTTCGCCGAAGGCGGTGGTGTAGGGCAGCGCCTGCGGTGCGATGAAGTTGCGCCGCCGCAGGTCGTCCGGCGCGACGCCGGCGTCATGCGCCGCCGCGTCGATCAGGCGTTCCACCAGGTAGGCCGCTTCCGGCCGTCCGGCGCCGCGGTAGGCGTCGACCGGCACGGTGTTGGTGAACACCGTGGGCACCTCGGCATAGCCGACGGGAATGTTGTAGAGGCCGCTCAGCATCGGCGCGTAGCAGCCGGTGGGGATGAAGGGCGCGAAGCTGGAGAGGTAGGCGCCCATGTTGGCCGTCGTGGTGACGCGCAGGCCGAGGATGCGGTGGTCGCCGTCCAGCGCCAGTTCGGCCAGGCTGACATGGTCGCGTCCCTGGGTGTCGCTGAGGAAGCCCTCGCCGCGCTCGGCGTTCCAGCGCACCGGGCGGCCCAGCCGCCGCGCGGCGAAGAGCACCAGCACGGTTTCCGGATAGACGAAGATCTTCATGCCGAAGCCGCCGCCGACGTCCGGCGTGATGACGTGCATCTTTTCGGTGGGAATGCCGAAGACCTTGTCGCACAGCGGCCCCAGGAAGCGGTGCGAGCCCTGCGAGCCGCTGTAGAGGGTGAAGGTCTCGCCGTCCGCGTCGTAGTCGCCGATGCAGGCGCGCGGCTCCATGGAGTTCACCACCACGCGGTTGTTGACGAACTCCAGCTTGGTCACGTGGGCCGCCTTGGCGAAGGCGGCCTGGGTGCCGGCCTCGTCGCCGGCCTCCCATACCAGGCTGGTGTTGTTGGGCGCTTCGTCCCACACCTGCGGCTGGCCCGGGTCCTTGGCCGTCTTGGTGTCGGTCACCACCGGCAGGGTGTCGTAGTCGACCATCACCAGTTCGGCGGCGTCGCGCGCCTGCTGCAGCGTCTCGGCGACGACGAAGGCGACGGGGTCGCCGACGAAGCGTACCTTCGCGCGCGCCAGCGCCGGGCGCGGCGGCATGATGGTCTTGCCGCCCCGCTTGTCGGGCATCGGCACCAGGCAGGGGATGTTGCCGAGCCCGTCGGCGTCGAGATCCTCGACCGTGTAGACGCCCAGCACACCCGGCGCCGCCTTGGCGTCGCTCAGGTCGACCGACGTGATCGCCGCATGGGCAAAGGGGCTGCGGACCAGAACGCCGTAGCTCTGTCCCTCCAGCCGGATGTCGTCACTGTACTGGCCTTCGCCGGTCAGGAAGCGCAGGTCTTCCACCCGGCGCAGGCCCTGGCCTACGCCAAATCGCCCCATGGCTTAACGGTTCTCCGTGAAAGGTGGTTTTGAGTGAGGAAGTAGCCCCGATGATAGGCGAGGCAAGCGCCCGCGACCAAGGGGAAAGTCGTGACGCTTCTGTGAGACGCGGGGTCTGTGAGACGCAGGGTCTGTGAGACGCGGAATCTGTGAGATGCGGGATCGATTCATAGGTGTTCCTGGCAATTGGCAGCAGATTGTCGCGAGGCTGCCACGCTAGGCTGGTGCGTCGAACGGTACGCGGGAGTGAAGCCTATGGACCAGCGGATGACGATGGTGACCCTCGGGGTGCGCGACCTGGTGCGGTCGCGGCGGTTCTACGAGGAGGGGCTCGGCTGGACTCAAACCGACGGGGTGGAGGGGAACGTCGCCTTCTATCAACTCGCCGGCGGCGTCCTCCTGGGCCTCTACGGGTTGGAGGCTTTGGCCGAGGACGCCCGGGTGGCGGTCGCGGACCTGGAGCCCGCCAAGACCTTCGGCGGCAGCTCCCTGGCCTACAATGTCGCCGACCCGGCGGCGGTCGACGCCACCCTGAAGGAAGCCGCGGCGGCGGGCGGTACTCTTTTGAAGGCAGGCGAGAAGGTCTTCTGGGGTGGCTACTCCGGCTATTTTGCCGACCCCGACGGCCACCCCTGGGAAGTCGCCCACAATCCCTTCTGGACGCTGAAGGACGACGGCACGGTGTCGCTGGATCCGCCGGAATAGGGTGTTTTCTCCTGGCGTCATCCCGGATGGGCCAGGGTGGGCTTGCGATGTTGCATTCGGCCGTATTCCGCGTTAAATCAATACTTGAGAATCATTCTCAAGTGGCGGGTTGCCCAAATCGCTGCCGCCGCTGCTCGCGCGTATCGTTTTTCTGGGGGGGCGAGGACGTAGCCGACGATGCCTCCGCAATCCAACATGCTGTCGCTCTACATGGCGCACCGCCGCGAACTGGTGAACTACGCGAGCCGTATTGTCGGCGACCGCGGCCAGGCAGAGGACGTGGTGCAGGAGGCCTGGCTGCGCTTTGGCGCGGCGACCCAGGCGCGTGCCCTGGAAGAACCTCTCGGCTACCTCTACCGCATCGTGCGCAATCTGGCGCGCGACGGGCGCCGTCGCCTGAACCGGGAGGCGAGAGGAGCGGACGGCGTCCCTTCCAGCGCGTTTCAGGATAAGGCCGACGAGCGGCCTTCGCCGGAAGTCGAGGCCGCGGACCGGCAGGAGGAGCGCGTTCTTGTGGAGGCCATGGCGGAGCTGCCGGAGCGTACCCGTGTCGCCCTGGAGATGAGCCGCTTCGGCGGCTTCAAGCTGAAGGAAATCGCCGCCCATCTCGGCGTGTCCGTGACCGTGGCCCATGAGATCGTTGCCGCGGGGGTCGCGCATTGTCGCCGCAGGGTGCGACCGCCGTCATGAGCCATCCGACAAACTTCCGAAAAATTCCGGCGCTGCGACGTTTAAATAATACGGTGCTTTGCTGCCGTGAATCCCGGTGGGGATCGGCACAGCACCCCCCTCAGGCAAGAGCGGCCAGGAGGCGGCATGATGGCGTCAACTGAACATGAAGACCCGCTTTCGTTGGAGGCGGCACGCTGGCTTGTCGCGCTGGAGGATGCCCCCGGCGATGGCGACTTGCTCGCCCGCTTCGACGCCTGGCTGACCGCCGACCCGGCCCACGCCGCAGCCTGGGCGGACACTGTGGCAGTCTACGATCTGATGGCCAAAGCGCGTCCAACCGCTACGACGGCGCCGGCGTCGCGGCCCGTTGCCGGTCCGGCGCGCGCTGTGCGACAGCGGTTGTCGGCACGCCGCCGCTGGACCCTGGGCGTTGTCGGTGCTGTTCTGGCTGCGTGCCTCGGCATTTTCTTCCTGCCGGCTGTGTTCTTCCAGGTTCAGGCCGACTATGCGACGGCAACCGCTGAACTGCGGGCGGTCCGGCTGGATGACGGCAGTCTCGTTCATCTGGGGCCGGATAGCGCCATCGATGTCGCTTTCGCCGACGGCGAGCGGCGCCTCCACCTGTTGCGGGGCGAGGCCTTTTTCGAGGTGACGCGCGATCCCGGCCGACCGTTCCGGGTGATGGCGGGCGACGTGGAAACGACTGTGGTCGGCACGGCCTTCGATGTGCGCCTGGCGTCTGCCGGGACCGAGGTTGCCGTCCGCCGGGGCCGTGTGCAGGTGGTCAATGCCCTGGCAAGGCCGCCGGTGTCCGAACTGCTCGGCACGGGCGACTGGGTCAAGGTGACCGGCAGTGGCGAGGTGACTCGCGGGGTCCGGCCGTCCGGCGAGGTCGCGTCCTGGCTGCAGGGCCGGATCATCGCCCGTGATCGGTCCATGGACGAGGTTATCGGCGAACTGCGCCGCTATTACCGCGGCATTATCATGGTCGCGGACGGCGATTTTGCCGCCCGGCATGTGACCGGGGTCTACAACCTTTCCGATCCGGTTGCGGCGTTGCGGGCGATGGCCGCGGCGCACGGCGGCTCGGTGCACCGTGTATCGCCCTGGTTGCTGCTCGTCACCGGAGACTAGGCGACCTCGGCCGGCTTTTTTACTCCCCGCTGAACTTTCTGCCCGAAAAAAACCGAACCCGGGACGTTGCTTGGTTAGAGGTGCGGATGAGACGCAATTGCAAATTGAGGTCTTATCCTGCTGAAGCGTGCTTTTTTGGGGGAGTCTGACGATGGGGACGAAGGTGTCCGGGCGGCGCATGTCGCGGGCGGTCTGCTGCGGTTTGTTGGGAATGATGACTGCCGTCGGGGCAGATGGGATCAGCGGCCAGGCGGCGGCGCAGCAATCCGCGGGGCCTGGCGGAGATCTGTTCGTTGCCCAGGCTGACGCTGCCAGCCACGATTTCGACATCGCGCCACAATCCCTGACCGGGGCTCTTGCCGAATTTGGCCGCCAGTCCGGCATGCAGGTCTCCGTCGACGCCGGCCTGATTCGCGGCATCGACTCGCCGGGCGTTCGCGGGACCCTGGCGGCTGGGACGGCGCTGAAACTGCTGCTTGTCGGCACCGGTATGATTTATCGGCTCTCAGACGACAATACGGTGATGCTGGAGCGGGTGCCGGCGGGCACTTCCGAGTCGGGGAGCACGCTGCTCGATCCGATCGTCGTGGAGGGAACGGTGGAAACGGCGACGGGGCCGGTTGACGGCTATGTCGCCAGGCGCAGTGCCACCGGCTCCAAGACCGACACCCCGATCAACGAGATCCCACAATCTGTTTCCGTCGTCACGGCCGACGAGATCGAAACGCGCGGCGCGGAGACGGTCGGCGAGGCGCTTTCCTATACCGCGGGGGTGACCACGGGGACGCGCGGCGATTCATCGGGCCTGGGCGGCGACAACATCGCGCTGCGCGGGTTCGGCGGCGATGGAACGGCCGGCGGTTCTTCAAACGAATACTGGGACGGCCTGAAGATGGATGGCACGAACTATGCCACCTCCAGTCTCGACCCTTATCTCCTGGAGCGCGTCGAGGTGCTGCGCGGGCCGTCTTCCGTGCTCTATGGCCAGAACCAGCCGGGCGGCGTGGTCAACCGGGTGTCCAAGCGTCCGCCCGACTCATGGCAGGGCGAGGTCCAGGCTAAGGGCGGTACCTTCGACACCTACGAGTTCGGGTTCGATCTCGGCGGCGCGGTGACGGAGGACAAGTCGCTCGCCTTCCGCGCCGTCGGCGTGTTCTCCGATGGCGATGCGCAGACCGATTTCACCGGCAAGCGCCGCGTCGCCGCGGCGCCCAGCGTGACCTGGCGGCCGAGCGACGACACGACCTTCACGCTTCTGACCGCCTACCAGCACGACGATATCGATGGCGGTTTCGTCAAGTATGTGCCGGCGGCCGGGTCGGTGTCCTCCAACCCCAACGGCGATATCGCGCGGGAGCGTTTCACCGGCGATCCGAACTATGACAAGTGGGACCGCACGCTCTATTCGGTCGGCTACAATTTCGAGCACCATTTCGACGACACCTGGACGTTGCGTCAGAACGCCCGCTATTTCCGCAACGAACTTGATCTGGAGGCCATCTATCTGAAGGGACTTCAGGCCGACCAGCGGACCATAGACCGAAGTGCGATTGGTGCCGTCGAAACTTCCGATGCCTACACCATCGACACCCAGATCCAAGCCGACGTCGCTACCGGCCCGGTCGACCATACCTTGCTGTTCGGCATCGACCTGCGCCGGCGCGAGAGCGATACCCTGCGCCGCTCCGCTGATGCGCCGACTCTCGATCTGTACGATCCGGTCTATTATCAGAACATTCCCGAACCGCCGATCTACCAGAGCCTCGACAGTGTTCAGAATTGGGGCGGTGTCTATCTGCAGGACCAGGTCAAGCTCGACAATTGGATCCTGACACTCAGCGGCCGCCACGATTGGACCGATTCGAAAACCACCAACCGGCTCACCGACGTCACGTCACAAACAAACGAGCGGGCCGTCACCGGGCGCGTCGGCCTTGGATATGCCTTCGACTTCGGCCTTACGCCTTATGTCAGCTATGCCGAGTCTTTCGAACCCACCTCCGGCGTCGACTTCTCCGGCAACAGCTTTGAACCGACCACGGGCAAGCAGGTCGAGGCCGGGGTGAAGTACGAACCGGAAGGCTACGATGCCTTTCTCACCCTGGCGGTTTTCAATCTGGCCCAGCAGAACGTCCTCACGAAGGATGTCGACAATCCCGGCTTCAGCGTTCAGCGGGGCGAGGTGCGCTCCCGCGGTGTCGAGATCGAAGGCGTCGCGAATTTGGTGGAGGGCGTAAGCGCCCGTGCGTCCTATACCTTCCTGGATCAGGAGGTCACCAAAAGCAACGACGGCAATGCCGGCAATCGGCTGACCGGCATTCCCCAGCACAGCGCCGCGCTGTGGGGCGACTATACCTTCAGCGACGGCAACCTGGAGGGCCTGCGCCTCGGTGCCGGAGTGCGCTACGTTGGCTCTACGATGGGCGACGATGCCAACACCTTCAAAGTGCCGGCCGTCACCCTCTTCGACGCCGCCCTCTCGTATGAACTGGCCGCAATCGACCGCCGTCTCGACGGTGTGAAGCTGGCGGTCAATGCCCGCAACCTGTTCGACAAGGAGTACGTGGCGTCCTGCATCAGCGAAGTCCGCTGTTACTACGGGGTCGGGCGTACCGTCATGGCGACCTTGAAGTTCGCCTGGTGAGTGTGGGCGCGCGGTCGCGCGGCGGGGTAGCTGCGCCGCGCCTCGACGTTCTCTCGCGCTGTCTGGCCGCGGTTTTGGGGGGCTATGGCCTTGCCGTTCTGACGGCGGTCTCGGTCCTGCCAACCGCGGCCCGCTGGCCGGCACTGCGGGCCGAAGCGGTGCTGGCCGGTACCATGGCCAGCTTCGTCGTCTGGACTGGCGCATGTCTTTGGGTCTTCGCGGCGCGCAGTGCCGCGCGGGCCTGGGGCGGGCTTTGCCTCGTGGCGGTGTTGGTGGCGGGACTTGGCTGGGCGTCGGCCCTTGGCGGCGCGCCGTGAAAGCCGGTTTTCGCCAATCGATGGCCTGGCTGCATACCTGGGCGGGGCTGCTTCCCGGCTGGATTCTTTTTGCCGTTTTCCTTACCGGCACGGTGAGCTATTTCCGGCCGGAAATTTCGCAATGGATGCGCCCCGAATTGCCTTTCCACAAGCACGGGACGGCGGTCGCGCAAGGCGGCGTCGAAAAGGCGGCGGCCTGGCTGCAGGCCTCGGCGCCCTCGGCGCGGCGTTGGATGATCGTGCTGCCGACCGCACGCGATCCGGTCATCCATGCGACGTTCTGGCAGGAAGCGGGCCGGCAGCCGTCTTTTGCCAGCGAACTGCTGGACCCCTCGACGGGGCAGCTTGCCGGCATCCGGGCCAGTCTCGGTGGACGCCGACTCTATTACTTCCACTTCGATCTTCTGATGCCCTCGATCTGGGGGCGTCTCGTCGTTGGAGTCTCTGCCATGGCGATGCTGGTCGCCATCGTCAGCGGCGTGGTGACGCACCGGCGAATCTTCAGGGACTTCTTTGTCTTCCGGCCAAATCGCGGACAGCGGTCCTGGCTCGATGCGCACAACGTCTTCGGCGTTCTGGCGCTGCCCTACCACGTGATGATCACTTACAGCGGCCTCGTCACCTTGATGTTCCTCTATATGCCCTGGGGCGTCGATCTGGCTTACCCCAATGGCCGCGAAGCGTTTTTCGACGAGGCCGGGCTGGCCGTTGCGCCGCCGGCGCCCGCCGGCCGCAGGGTGCCGCTCACCGCGCTCGCACCACTCCTCACGGCAGCGCAGGAGCTGTGGGATGGTGGCCGGGCGGGGCGCATCGACGTGTACAACCCGGGCGACGCGAACGCGCGGATCGTGTTGTACAGAAGCGATGACGAGGCCCTGGCTTTTCGCAGCGAGCAACTCCTGTTCGACGGCGCCAGCGGTGCGCAGATCCCAGGCGATACATCCGCCCGGCCGGCGCGGGAAACCCGGAACGTACTCTATGGTCTGCACATCGCCCGCTTCGCCGATCCCATCCTGCGGGGGCTGTTTTTCTGTTCTGGGATTGCCGGCACCGCGATGATCGCCAGCGGATTGGTTCTGTGGACGGCGAAGCGGCGCAACAAGGGGCCGGCTTCCCCCCAACCTTCGCTCGGTTTCCGGCTTGTCGAGCGGCTCAATCTGGCTGTCCTGGCCGGCCTGCCGGTGGGCATCGCCGCCCACTTCCTGGCGAACCGCGTGTTGCCGCTCGACATCGCGGAGCGGGCGGCGTGGGAGCTGCGTTGCCTTTTTATCGCCTGGGGCCTGGTTGCGCTCTGGGCGGTTTGCAGGCCGTTGCGCCGGGGCTGGGTCGAAGTTCTGGCGCTCGGCGCCGGCCTTTTTGCGGTCGTGCCGCTGGTCAACGGGCTGACGACCGGGCGGGGCCTCGTTGCCAGCTTTGCGGCCGGCGATTGGGTCTTCTTCGGATTCGACGGTGCGGCATTGGTCGTGGCGGTGCTGATGGCGGGGCTTTGCTGGCGTGTCGCCGTGCGGGGCCGGGGCCAGGGGCGGGGGCAGGGGCAGCACGCTGAACCCACAGCCGGTGAGGCCGCAGTCCCGTCCCCTGGTCAGGGCCGGTAACGTGGGGCATTTTGCCGCCTTCGCCTTTGCGGCCTTTGGCATGGCGCTGCTGTGTCTCGCCATGCGGCGGCACCAGGAGGAATTGAACGGTCGCCGGCTGGGCCGTGGGGCCGGCCTGCTGATAAGGGCAGGGGGCTTTACCGGCCTGGCGGTGTCCTACGGCTGTGCCGTTGGCGGTTTCGGCTACGGCGTGGGGACGACCGCCTGGTTTGGCCATCTTACGATGGCGGCGATTCTGGTCGTCTGCTGCCTCGCCCTGCGCAGGCCCCACAGGGCCTCAGGCAGCCCACGCCGAGCCTCACGCAGAAAGCCGACTTAGTCGAAGGCGTCGTCCCAGGTGCCCTGGGTGGCGGCCTTGGAATACTCGGTGGAGCGGTTTTCGAAGAAGTTGGTGTGCTCGACGCCGTTCAGGATGGCGTCCAGCCAGGGCAGCGGGTTCTAGTCGGTGCGGTAGATCGGCTGCAGGCCCAACTGGGTCAGGCGGCGGTCGGCGATGAAGCGGATGTAGGCCTTCACGTCGCCGGGCTCCAGGCCCTCGATGGCGCCCTGTTCGAAGGCGAGGTCGATGAAGGCGTCCTCGTGGGTGACGATCGTCTCGCAGGCCTTGTAGAGATCCTTCTCGAAGGCGTCGTTCCACACCTCCGGGTTCTCCTCGATGAAGGTCTTGAACAGGCGGATCGCCGATTGGGTGTGCAGCGACTCGTCGCGCACCGACCAGGTGACGATCTGGCCCATGCCCTTCATCTTGTTGAAGCGCGGGAAGTTCAGCAGGATCGCGAAGGAGGCGAAGAGCTGCAGCCCCTCGGTGCAGGCGCCGAAGACGGCCAGGGTCTTGGCGATCTCCTCCTTGGTGTCGCAGCCGAATTCCTGCATGTAGTCATACTTGTCCTTCATCTCCTTGTAGTGGAGGAAGGCGGAGTACTCGGCCTCCGGCATGCCGATGGTGTCCAGCAGGTAGGAATAGGCGGCGATGTGCACCGTCTCCATGTTGGAGAAGGCGGACAGCATCATCTGCACCTCGGTCGGCTGGAACACGCGGCTGTAGTGGCGCATGTAGCAGTTGTTCACTTCCACGTCCGACTGGGTGAAGAAGCGGAAGATCTGACTCAGCAGGTTGCGCTCGCTGTCCGTCAGGTTGCGGTTCCAGTCCTTCACGTCGTCGGCCAGCGGCACTTCCTCGGGCAGCCAGTGCAGTCGCTGCTGCATCAGCCAGGCATCGTAGGCCCAGGGATAGCGGAAGGGCTTGTAGACCGGGCTGGCGTCCAGCAGCGACATGGGGGGCCTCCTTGGTTTCTCGTGGGGCGCGCTCAAGGGGCGCAGCCGCCTGGCGGTTTGGGATATTGAAAACGAAATCGGGTGTCGGGGGAACCGGGTAACAGCACCTGAAAAACGGGGATAACACATCTGGAAAAAGCAGGGGCCGGGGAAGTAGGGGCCGGCGGTCCCCCCGAACCGCCGGCCCCTTGTACCCCCCGAAGTGCCCGGGGCGCTCGCGCGCCCGCAACAGGTTCCTCGAAGGTCACGCCAAACCGCAAGCCGCCCCGAAGATGTCCCGGAAGCTACCCCGCAAATAACGGGGAGCGGCTGCGGCGGAAACTTACTGGCAGGCGAGACACTCCTCGTAGTCGGTGCTCGAGGCGCCGGCCGGCATATCGCGCGAGGAGATCTTGCCGAGATGCGGCACCGTCGCCGCGGTGACGGTCGGCTGCGACGATTCCGCCCGTTGGATCGACTTGGAGCGGCAGTAGTAGAGGCTCTTCACCCCCTTCTTCCAGGCCTGGTAGTGGATCTGGTGCAGGTCGCGTTTGTGCACGTCGGCCGGCACGAAGATGTTCAGCGACTGCGCCTGGCAGATGAATTCGGCGCGGTCGCCGGCGTGCTCGATCAGCCAGCGCTGGTCCAACTCGAAGGCGGTCTTGAAGACATCCTTCTCGTCTTCGTTGAGGAAGTCGAGGTGCTGCACCGAACCGCCGTTGAGGGTGATCGAGGTCCACACCTCCTCGGTGTTCTCGCCCTTTTCTTCCAGCAGCGCCGTCAGGTGCTTGTTGCGCACGTTGAAGGAGCCCGACAGCGTCTTGTGGGTGAAGGAGTTGGCTGCGATCGGCTCGATGCCCGGCGAGGCGCCGCCGCAGATGATCGAGCTCGATGCCGTCGGCGCGATCGCCATCTTGTTGGAGAAGCGCTCCATGATGCCGAATTCCTCGGCATCGGGGCAGGGCCCGCGCTCCTCGGCCAGCTTCTTCGAGGCGGCGTCGGCGCCTTTACGGATGTGAGCGAAGATCTTCTTGTTCCACACCTTGGCCATGACGCTTTCCAACGGAATGCCGTTGGCCTGCATGAAGGAGTGGAAGCCCATCACGCCGCGGCCGACGGAGCGCTCGCGCTGGGCCGAGAACTTGGCGCGCGCCATGGAATCGGGCGCTTTGTCGATGAAGTCCTGCAGCACGTTGTCGAGGAAGCGCATGACGTCCTCGACGAAGCCTTCCTCCTCGTGCCACTCGAAGTACTTTTCCAGGTTCAGCGAGGACAGGCAGCACACCGCGGTGCGGTCGACGCCGTGATGGTCGACGCCGGTCGGCAGGGTGATCTCGCTGCACAGGTTCGACATCTTCACGGTCAGGCCGGCCAGCTTGTGATGCTCCGGGATGTGCCGGTTCACGTGGTCGCCATACAGGATGTAGGGCTCGCCGGTTTCGATGCGGGCCGTGAGAATGCGGATCCACAGGTCGCGCGCGCACCTTGCGGATCCCCGCGCCGTCCTTCGGGCTGGTCAGGCCCCATTCCTCGTTCTTCTCCACCGCGCGCATGAAGGCATCGCTGATCACCACGCCGTGGTGCAGGTTCAGCGCTTTGCGGTTGGGGTCGCCGCCGGTCGGCCGGCGCAGTTCGATGAACTCCTCGATCTCCGGGTGGGAGATCGGGATGTAGCAGGCCGCCGAGCCGCGGCGCAGCGAGCCCTGGCTGATCGCCAGGGTCAGCGAATCCATCACCCGGATGAAGGGGATGATGCCGGAGGTCTTGCCGTTGTGGCCGACCCGCTCGCCGATCGAGCGCAGGTTGCCCCAGTAGCTGCCGATGCCGCCGCCGCGCGCGGCCAGCCAGACGTTCTCGTTCCACAGGTCGACGATGCCGTCCAGGCTGTCGCCGGCTTCGTTGAGGAAGCAGGAGATCGGCAGGCCGCGGTTGGTGCCGCCATTGGACAGCACCGGCGTGGCCGGCATGAACCACAGCCGCGAGATGTAGTCGTAGAGGCGCTGGGCGTGGGCGCTGTCGTCGGCGTAGTGGGCGGCGACCCGCGCGAAGAGGTCCTGGAACGACTCGCCGGGCATCAGGTAGCGGTCGGTCAAGGTCCCCTTGCCGAACACCGTCAGGTTGGCGTCGCGGCTGCGGTCCATATGCACCTTGATGCCGCGCTCGTTCTGGAATTCGTCGCGAATCTGGTCGGCGCCGAGCAGGACCTCGTCGTCGTTCGCCGGCTGCGGCGCGGCCTGAAGCATGTCCGCCTGCGTTGCCGTGTTCGGAGCCTGGGCGTCGGGTTGTTTTCCTAGCGGTTTTGCATTATCCACAAGGTCCGGCGCGGCGTTGAGGTCGCCTTCGACCGACGTCCCGTGCCCGAAAATCCCCGATCCATCCATGCTTTTTTCCCCTCAGTCCACAGCTTGTGGATGACTTAGACTTGAATTATGTGCACAACATCTGGGGCCGAATGCCCGTCGCCCACACCAGATATGGACCCCAATCTATACCGGCCGTCTTGAATCTGTCATCGTGAACATAACAAGAACATTTACCATAGTAGCCGGCTGGGTCCTTCAGGCAAGGCTTCCTGCCGATTTACCCACAAGAATTCGTCGCGCCGGTATTCGCGCGCCTGTTCCCGCCGGCCTGTTTGGGGGTTGTGGGCCCGTGCTTGGGAGGCTTTAGGGCATGTGCGGACGTTTCCTGCTGACGGCGCCGCCCGAGACGCTACAGCGTCTCTTCGGCTTTCTCGAACTGCCGAATCTCGAGCCGCGCTACAACATCGCGCCCAGCCAGGCGATTGCCGCGATGGTCCGCGACGACCGGGCGCAACGCCATTTCCTGTGGATGCGCTGGGGCCTCGTGCCGTCCTGGTCCAAAGAAGGCCAGCATTCCGCGCCCTTGATCAACGCCCGCGCCGAGACCGTCGCCGAGAAGCCGTCGTTCCGCGACGCCTTCGCCCGGCGCCGCTGCGTGGTCTTCGCCGATGGTTTTTATGAATGGCGCCAGGGCGGCAACCGCCAGCCCTACTGCATCCGCCTGACCGATACCTCGCCCTTTGCCCTGGCGGCGATCTGGGAGCCGGTCGGGAATGCCGGAGACGGGGAGCCGGGGCAGGGTTGCGCCCTCATCACCACCCAGGCCAATGCCAGCATGGCGGCGGTGCATCACCGCATGCCGGTCATCCTGACGCCGGACCGGATCGGCCCCTGGCTCGACCCGGCCACGTCGCGGGATGCCTTGGAAGCGCTGCTGAAACCGCTGCCGGACGACGCGCTCGCCCTGACGCCGGTGTCCAAGCGGGTGAACGCGGTGCGCGAGGACGACGCGGACCTGCTGCGCGAGGAGACGCTGCCCGAGGCACCGACGCAGCTCGATCTTCTGTGATGGTGGCCCGCGTTCAGGTCGTGGTCACATCCTCATGGCCGTGCAGGCCGACGCTCGACCGGTAGAAACTCTCCATGAAGACGACCAGTTCCTGTGGCGTATCGCACGGCAAGCTGTCGATAACAGATTGACGTGCGAGATTGACGGCGCCGAGGATCTCTGCCCCGTCCCGCTTGCCGAGCCGCCGCAGCCCCATGGACCAGTCAGAGAATACGCGTCGCGGGGTCGTACCCTCCATCAGGCGAATGATGGCGAAGTGCTGGGAGTCTGCGAAAATGCGCTGCGACACGGCGGCAATATCCTGCTCGGCACCCTCGACGATCTGCAGGAAGTGACCGTCGACATAGATCAGCATGCCGGTGATTCCGTTCGCTTCGTTCCAGCACCGAGCGCGCTCCAGCAGCTTGGCGAGGTCCTCGTCGCTCATGAATTCCCGCGAGGTGCTGGTGTACATCAGCCGGTGAACCGGCGGCATGTCGGAAGGGGAAGTTGGCTCGGTCATGGGCTCCTACGGCTCGGCTGCCCGAGGTTCGGTCCGTTACCCGCAGAGCGCGCCTGCAGGTGCTGCGACATTTGTAGAAAAACATGAAAAATCAGTTAGCCCGCAATCTGCCGTCAGATGCTGCCGCGAGGATCGCGTAGGCCGGGACTCGCGCGCTGGCTGCTCTCCGGCGGCCTCAGGTCGCGTTCTGCTGGCCTTCGAAGAGGTGCTGGAGCAGGGCCGGGGTGACGTCGTTGCCGCTGCCGCCGTCGCCGATGCTGCTCAGGTAGGCGCTGATGGCGCTGCGGGTGCGCGGCCCCATCAGGCCGTCGACCACCCCGGCGTTGAAGCCAAGCTGATTGAGGCTGTACTGCACGTACATGACCGTCGGCTTGTCGGCGAACGCGACGTCGGACTCCGGCGCGAAAGCCTTCGACCGGCGCTTGCCGGCTTCGATCTCCGCCGGGCTCATCTTGTTGGCGATGGCCGAGCGCACATCGCCCGCCTGGCGGTGGCCGCGGTCGCTGGCGATGTCGAGCCAGGCATAGCCGTCGGGCATGTTGATCGGCAGGCCCAGTCCGGCGGCCTGCACGACGCCGAAGGAAAACGCGCCGTCGGGATGGCCCTGGGCGGCGGCCTTGCCGTACCAGCGGGCGGCCCAGGACAGGTTCTTCGTCACCCCGCGGCCGTTGGCGTAGCACTCGCCCAGCAGGAACTGGGCGTCGGCGTGGCCCTGCTCGGCGGCCCTGCCGAGGTACGCGGTGGCGCGGGCATAGTCCTGCGACACCCCGGCGCCGTTGTAGCGCGCGGCGCCGACGGCATACTGCGCCCGCGGCTCGCCGCGCAGCGCGGCATCGTTGATCCACTTGGCGCCGGCGTTGAGATCCTGCTCGACGCCACGCCCGGCATTGTAGGCTTCGCCCAGCTCGTAGGCGGCGGGGCCGTGGCCGCGCCCGGCGGCCTGTTGGAAGCGCTGGAAGGCCTCGGCGTCCTTGCCTTCGGCCTGCAGCCGCAGGCCGCTGTCGTACAGCGCATCGGTCAGCGCGGTGCCGGTCAGGCCCTCGAACGCTGCGGCGGCGGGGCCGTTGAGCACGCCGGACATACCCTTGTCGGCACCGTCCAGCGAATCCTTCACGTCGGAACAGCCGGCGCCGGCCAGGGCGATCACCGCGAAAAGGGCCAGAGTCCGGGCGGCTCTCCGGGCTGTACCGACAAGCTGCAGCCCCCGTTGTGGCTCCAACCTCGGCCCGCGGCCCGCTGTAACGCTCTTCATTCTGCTCCCCCTTCGAGTAGGCGGCTCCCCGCCGGGCCGCCTGCGGGCGGCCCCTCATCCTCTGACGCCGTGCGGCAAGGCCCGTTCACCCCCCGGCTCGTATATCCAGGGTCTCGACCGCATCCCGAACGGCGGCCAGGGCGTGCCTCTCCATCGCTGTGATGGACTTGCCCTTGGCGGCACACCAAGCGATCCGCGCAGCCCGCACCGGACATTTCCCCCTGGATACTCCCCCTAGATACCAAATTGCCGACGCCCGCCCAAATTCTTGACGCCCAGGGGGGCGTCCAGGGAAGTGCCCGGGGAAGCGAGCAGGGGGAAAGCCCCAAATCAATCCTTCAATCGACTGTGCAGCGAAACCACAAGAGGCAAAATAACGTCACAAATTACATTGTAAAAATGTAATTTCGTAAAATTCTACAATATGAAATGATTGATTAAATCCAATCACACCTGTCACGAGGCTCATCATGCTGGCCCTTTCGCCCCTGGTGCGGCGGTTTGCGGCGCTTGCCGCCGTCGCCGCGCTGGTTCAGATCGCCGCCCCGGTCGTTGTTCCGGCCCCCGCGCTGGCCACGGCGGCGGTGACACCCCTGGTCGACGTCGCCTGGCTGTTGGACAATGCCGGGCGCGACGATTTGGTAGTGCTCGACGTTCGCAACGAATTGAGCGGCGGCTCGGAAGCCGTCTATCGGGCCGGGCACATCCCCGGTGCGGTCTATAGCAATTACCTGAAGTCGGGATGGCGCACCGAGATTGACGGCGTTCCGGCGCAGTTGCCGCGCCTGGAGGGCCTGGAAGCGCTGAGCGGCGAACTGGGTATCTCCAACGACAGCCAGGTGGTGATCGTCTCGGGCGGCACCGACGCCCACGACTACAGCAGCGCGGCGCGGGTCTATTGGACCTTCAAGGTGGTGGGGCACGACCGGGTGTCGATTCTCGACGGCGGCTACCGCGCCTACGCGGCCGACCCCGCCAACCCGGTGGATACCGGCTGGGTCGACCCGCTGCCCGATATCTTTTCCGCCGAACTGCGCCCGGAACTGCTGGCCGACCGCCCGGCGGTCGAGGCCGCGGCGGCGGCGGGCCGGCCGCTGATCGACAATCGCCCGCGCGAGTACTTCCTGGGCGAGAAGCGGCACACCTGGGCCAAGCGGGCGGGCACCATCCCCGGCGCGGTCTCGATTGTCGACAGCGCGCTGGTCGAGGACGGCCACATCATCGGTGCGGCGCGTGCGGCGCAGGTCTTGGCCGACGCCGGCCTGGCGACCGCCGGGCAGGGGCCGGACCAGGAGACCATCACCTTCTGCAACACCGGCCATTGGTCGGCGCTGGGGTGGTTCGTGCAGAGCGAGATCCTGGGCCGCAAGTCGGTGCGCGTCTACGATGGCTCCATGGTCGACTGGACGGCCAAGGCCGACCTGCCGCTGCAACTGGGGGCCGCTGCCGCCAATTGAGGCGGCGTGCCGCGCTCAAGCCGGTCACGTTGCCGTGCGGCGGGCTCGACAGCGGCCGTGTCCGCATCCATAACCACCGACTATTGACCCAGCGACGGGCTTGCCAGGCTTGTTGCCGCGTCCGAATGCCCACCAGGAAGACTTGAAGCGATGATCAGTTCCGCCCCGATCCCGCGCCCCGATTGGCGGGTGGCCGTACCGGCCCTGCTGTTGCTGGCCGGCGGTGCGCTCTATATCGCCGGGGCCACCGGTGGCAAGCTGGCCGGGTTGTTCCTGCTCGGCGGTGCGCTGGGGCTGGTGCTCTACCATGCCGCCTTCGGCTTTGCCTCGGCCTGGCGCACCTTCTTGACCGAGGGGCGGGGCGAGGGGCTGCGTGCCCAGATGGTCATGCTGGGTCTCGCCACCCTGCTGTTCTTTCCTTTGATCGCAGAGGGCGCGGCCATCGGCGTGAACGTCGGCGGTGCCGTGGCGCCCGTCGGGCTGTCTGTCGCCGCCGGTGCCGCGCTGTTCGGCGTCGGCATGCAACTGGCCGGCGGCTGCGCTTCGGGCACGCTCTACACCGTTGGCGGCGGTTCGACCAAGATGGTGTTCACGCTGATCTTCTTCATGGTGGGTTCGCTGGTCGGCGCGGCCCATCTGCCGTGGTGGCTGGAGGCGCCCAGCCTGGGCAGCATCTCTCTGTTGAAAGAATGGGGCCTTGGGCCGGCCTTGCTGGCCCAGCTCGCCGCCTTTGCCGCAATTGCCGCCGTGACCCTGGCCATCGAGCGACGGCGCGGCATCCGCCCGCAGAGCTTCGTTTCGCAGGCGCCGCTCTGGTCGCGTCTGCTCAGCGGCCCCTGGCCGCTGATCTGGGGCGCCGTGGCGCTGGCGGTCCTGAACGCGGTGACCCTGGTCGCTGCCGGGCATCCCTGGACCATCAGCTTCGGCTACACCCTGTGGGGCGGCAAGCTGGCCGCCGCCGCCGGGGTCGACCTTTCCGCCTATGCTTTCTGGACCTGGCCGTTCCCCAGCCGGGCGCTGGCCGCCTCGGTCTTCGCCGACAGCACCTCGGTGATGAATTTCGGCGTGCTGGCCGGTGCTTTCCTCGCCGCCGGCCTTGCCGGACGCTTCAACCCGGCCTGGCGGCTGCCGTGGCGCCAGGTGGCGGCGGCGGCCCTTGGCGGTCTGCTGATGGGCTACGGCGCGCGTCTCGCCTTCGGCTGCAATGTCGGCGCCTATTTCAGCGGTATCGCTTCGGGCAGCCTGCACGGCTGGCTGTGGTTGGTGGCGGGGCTGACCGGCAGCTACCTGGGGACGCTGCTGCGGCCGCTGTTCGGGCTCTCCGGCGGCTTTGCCGCCCGCCGGACACCGCAGGTTGCATGAACGGGCGCAGCCGTCGGAAAACTCCCTTATCGGTCGTGTTTTAAGGGGCGAATTGGTCGCGTAAGCGCTTGAATAGGTTCAATTGCGATCCTATTTAACCAATATGAAACAAGCGACCCTCAGCAAACCCCGTCCCAGCGAGCCGCAGGAGCCCAAGGCCCGGCGCTGTCTCATGTGCCGGGATCGCTTCGACAGCGGCTGGCCCGGCGAGCGCGTCTGCAAGCGGTGCAAATCCACCACTGCCTGGCGCGAAGGCTGACCCCTCTGTCTTAGCGGATGAACCCGCTGGCCGTGTTCAGCGCGTAGCTTCGGCTATGGGATACGAAGACGACATCAGCCCTTATCTGATGCGCCCGCTGCGCAGCCTGGAAGAGGTCTTGCTGCAGCGCCGGGCCCGCTATGCCGCCGCGCCGTCGGCAGCCGCCAACCCACCCCGCCGACACCCGCCGCCGACGGCCGCAACCGACACCCGCAACCGGCGGCCACCGTTCTTCGCGCCGTCCATGTCGGCCGTTGTTTGGGGCGTTAGCCCGCGCCGCGGTTGCGATAATTTACAAAAAATCAACTTCACGGTCTTCCTTCGACCGGGGTTGTGCTAGCGTGGACGATGACTGGAAAGTCTTATCGTTTCAGGGGGAAGGACCATGAAAAACAGGATGTTGGCCGCGCTCGCGGTGGGGGTGGTGCTGTGGCCTTTAGCCGCCGGCGCGGCGACCGGGCCGAAAGTCGGACCCAAGGACTCTTGGGATGAAATGCAGAAATTCGAGTACTACATCGGGCAACTCGGGAGCGCCCTCAATCTCTGCAACTATTTCGATCTCGCCAACCAGCTCCAGGAACTGGCCCACCTGTCGCCCTATGGCGAGCAGGGGTGGAACAGCCTGCTGGCCTTCGACGACATTCGCGGCGGGCGCTGCAGCACCTACGCTGAAAGCGCCCGGGAGCTTCTCGAAGATCGCGAAAAGCTGCGCGACTATCTGATGGACAAGTATTGAGTGCTGGTGTTTCGCCGGCGGGAAGCGCGTGGCCGTCGACGGTGCTTTGCTGGAAATGGTGGGCGATGCTGGGATTGAACCAGCGACCTCTCGCGTGTGAAGCGAGCGCTCTCCCGCTGAGCTAATCGCCCGATGCCGGGCCCGGAAACGGGGGCCGGTGAAAAGGGATGCGTGATTTAAGACAGGCGCCGCGGCCTGTCAAGCGCGCCCGCCCGCCTGCCGGTCCCGAGGGGCCCCCGATCGAACCCCGGGCCGGCCCCCGAAGCACCAACCCCGAACCAGCCCCAAGCCAATCCGGGGTCTTCGCGGCCGGCCGCCAGGCGGCTTTACAGGCCCAGTACAGGCCCAGTCCAATGCGGTCGAAAAGCATCTCGTTACAATCAAGAAACAATCTGGCAGAGGCTATGTTGCGGGCAAGGTCTCGCATGAATATTCATGCCCTAATGCTAGCCCAAAAGATGCCGTTGAGACCAAGGGGTTGCCTTGTTGTCGTGATGGAAAAACGGCGATTATGAATGCGATTTCAATCTGTTGGTGAGGTTGAAGACGACGCCATGATTAGCCGGCATTCCAACTAAGTTTGGAATACCCGCTACTGTCTCCAGTCTATCCAAGGCGTGTAATGGTAATCGTTTGTTAATTGAATCACGATAAAAACCGTTCGCCATTAGCCGAAATCCACTTGGGTTTATGAAGTTAGACGAGGAAATAGCAATGGCTATCGCTAGCAAACAGGCTTCCCGGAAGTCTGGTACTAAAGCGGTTCGCAAGACCGCAAAGAAGACCCCCGCGCGCCGTAAGACCACGGCTCGCAAGACGGCTGCCCGGAAGACCACGGCCCGGCGGACCACGGCTCGCAAGACCACGGCTCGCAAGACCACGGCTCGGAAGACGACGGCTCGAAAGAGCCCGGCTCGGAAGACGGCTGCCAAGAAGAAGACGACCGCTCGTAAGACGACGGCCCGGAAGACGACCGCGCGTAAGAGCCCGGTTCGTAAGACGGCCGCCAAGAAGACGACCGCCCGTAAGACCGTCGCTCGTAAGAGCCCGGTCCGCAAGGCGGCCGCCAAGAAGACGACGGCTCGTAAGACCACCGCGCGTAAGACGACCGCTCGTAAGACTGCCGCTCGCAAGAGCCCGGTCCGCAAGACGGCCGCCAAGAAGCGCGTTGTTCGTAAGACGACGGCGCGTAAGACGAC
>JBHJIR010000033.1:0-52427 GCA_050043265.1 Kiloniellaceae bacterium | reverse complement strand
AGTCTGACTGGACCTACGACTTCGCGGGCCTGGACACCGACGGTGCGGGCACGAACGTCACGGTTGACACCTCGGTGGCGGGACAGGTGACGATCACCTTCGCGACGCCGGTGAACGCGGCCTATGCGGGGACCTTCGCGGGGCAGCCGCCGGCCGACAGCGACGTCGATCACCCGCAGATCTCTGCGGTGGCTACAGCGGTCGACCCGGCGGACGCCAACCTGACGGCGGACGGCAATGGGACCCTGGACATCAACGTCGACGCCAATGCCGATGCCGGCCCGGGTGCGACCGGCGGCACCGACGACGGCGATGCCGACGTGCTGGCGGTTCAGATCCTCTCGATTAACGACAGCAATGATGCCGACACCACCTTCGGTGTGGGCGAGACCGGCACCGTAACGGTGCGGGCGACTTTCGACGACTATACCGACGGGTCGGAGACCCACACGGTTTCCATCGCCATCCCGGCGGGCTTCAGCTTCACGGTGCCGCTGCCGGCGAGCCTGCCGGCCGGCGTCACCTACGACGCGGGCAACAGCACGGCGGACACGGCGGTCTTCCAGGTGGAGACCACCGGCGGGCCGGGCAGTGTCGACATCGACCTGGAGATCACCAACGTCGACTCGATCGACGGGACGGTGGACTTCACGGCGACGGCGACGGCCTCCGAGACCTCGACGGGCGATGCCGAATGCGATCCCTCCGACGCGGACAACGTGGCGACGGTGACGGATAGCGGCAGTGCCGAGGTCAGCGGGGCTCCGGTTCTGGTGGTCGGCGAGAACGTCTGCGATATTGATGGCGAGACCACGCCGCACCGTGTTGACGACACCGACGGCCCGGGCTTCGGCATTGTCGCCGGCGAAGGTACCGGCGATGTGCTGATCGGCGATGTTGGTGGCAGCAACCTGGCCGGCAAGACGGTGAACCTTGCTTTGGTGCTCGACGTCTCCCAGAGCATGAACTCGACGATCACCTTCAACGGCGGGACGATGACCCGCGCCGAAGCCCTGTCCCAGGCTGTCGATTCTCTGCTGGATAGCCTGGCCAATGCCGGCGGTGCGACGGTGCGCGTGCACATGTCGGCCTTCGGTACCAGCGTCTATGGAACGTCGCAGACCTTCGACATCGTCACCGACGGTGTGGTCGACACGACGGCCCTGAATGCGGCAAAGGCCTACTATGTCGGCTGGGTAACCAGCCAGTTCACCAACTATGAGGCCGGCTTCAACGAGGCACTCGACTGGTTCAACGGCGAAGAGGCCGTGGACCCGCTGCCGGGCGCCGACTTCAACCAGACCCTCTTCATCTCTGATGGTGCGCCGAACCGTGCCTATGCGGGCGATCAAGAGGTGACGACGGTTTCCTACACCAACGGTGGATCCCAAAGCGCGGTGGACCATGTGCTCGGCCAATACTCCGGCACCGAATGGTGGGATCCGGCTGACACCACCAACGAGCTGCAGGGGCTGATCGATGCCGGCAGCAGCGTCGATGCCATCGGCATCGCGATTGGCGACGGCACCTCGGCGGACAATCTGCTGAGCCAGGTCGACGACGACGGCGATGCCAGCAACATCACCACCGGCGAGCAGCTGCAGGAAGTGCTGGGCGACCTCACCCAGGTGAACTCGCTGGCCGACGTCGGCTGCGACTCCATCGTCGGCGGCGGTGGCGGCGACCTGATCTTCGGCGACACGATCTTCACCGACGATCTGGTCGATGCGCTCTCCGGCACTTACACCCTGAACTTCGCCCCCGGAGCCGGCTGGGCGGTGATCCAGTACCTCGCCAACAACACCGACTTCTTCGACAGCTTCGACGGGGATACGGTGAACGAGCGGATCATGGAGTTCCTCCGCGATCCGGCGAACCAGGAGCTCTACAACCTGGGTGGGGAGTCGCTCGACAGCAACGGCGAAGGCCGTGGCGGCGGCAACGACACCCTGCTGGGCGGCGACGGCAACGACACCGTCTACGGCCAGGAAGGCGCCGACAGCATCGTCGGCGGCGACGGCCAGGACGTCATCACCGGCGGTACCGGCGCGGACACCATGACCGGCGGCCTTGGCGAGCGGGATACCTTCCGCTGGGGCGCGGCCGACCATGGCACGGTGGCGGGCGGCGGCAGCACCTCGACGGTGTACAACTTCGACGGTGTCTCGCGAGCGACGAACGATCACTTCGCGTATGAGTTCGGGATCAATGCGGCACCGGGTAACAACACTGGCACACCGGCGGATCTGGGCAACTTCACTCAGATTTCTGCAGGTGCGACGCCGCCGGGTGTCTTCTCGCTGAGCGAGGCGTCGAATGGCGAATATCAGAACCTTGCATCGTCGAACGATAGTGACTTTGTCACGGATGGTCCGGGCGGCGGCAGCAACGCAGTCTTCTGGGCGCAGTTCACCATCGACGAAGATGTGAACGACATCACCCAGATCGACCTTTTGGTCGAGGGGCTGCAAGGCGATGGGCCGAGTGATCCGGCGCACTTTGCGGTGTGGAATCACCAGTCGAATGCTTGGGATTTGGTTGATACCGATACCCATGGTTCGGACGGCGATTGGACCATCAGCATCACCAGCAATTTCGATGACTATCTCGGCGGAGCGGGTAACGACCAGATCACCATGATCCTGATGAACCAGGATACTAATGAGAATCTGCAGGTCGACTACGTCGAGGGCGAGGTGACGTCGAATACCGCAGGCAGCGTGACTCTGGAGACCGACACCATTACGGACTTCGAGTACAGCAATGGTGTGGTCGACCCGGACAACGATGTGCTGGACCTCGGCGACCTGCTGCCAGCCTCGGTGGACGGCTCCACCTCGGCGGCGGACCTGACCGAGTATCTGCGGTTCGACTACGATGGTACCAACACCACGATCCATGTCGACCACGACGGCGGCGCGACTTTCCAGGGGACCCTGGACATCGTGCTGGAGAACGTCGACTTGACGGCCGGGAACTCCTTGTCGGACCAGCAGATCATCCAGGATCTGATCGACGGCCAACAGCTGGCGGTCTGAGCCTGAAACAAACGAACCCGGCCGCCCGTTAAGAGGGCGGCCGGCGCCCGAACGACGGCGGGCCTTTCCCCTGGGGTGCCAGGCGGGGAGGCCCGCCTTTGTTTTGCCCGATTCTGCCGCGGCAGCTTCCGGCCCGCGACTTGCGTTACTTGCAAGGAGCAAGAAGAAATTCCCTGAAACGCGAAGACCAGCCGGCAGGCTGTTCTTTTGACGACTAATTTCTAGTAACCGCGTTTCTTAGGAATTTATTAACCGTAGTTATTAGTCTTCATGAACAAAATCATCGGCAATTTTTACTAAGAGAGACTCAACTTTCGGGTGCAAACTTAACCTTTTGGGGTAGTTTCCTTAACCCTTTTTGTGATTTTTGCCTGATTGTTTCAGGAAACTCATACACATAGCTGTAGTTTTTAACGGAAGTTTCCTTGCTATTACCACAGGGTTTTCACAAACTGCGATCAATTGGTTTAGCGGGACCAGGGGCCCGAATTGCGTATTGCGCACATAGCTGCCCCACCTGGTCATAACGGAGGAAGAATTGATGACGGACGATCTCACCCGCGGTTACGAAGGTCAGGAAGCCAACGTGACCGAGTCCGCCGACGCGTTCACTGCTGAAACCGGTGCCGAGGGCACCGCGACCATGGTCGGTCAGGCAGGTGAGGTCATCACCGTCAACCGCCCCGCGCCGGGTCAGACCGTTGAGATCCAGGCAGCTCCCGGGCAGACCTATGTCCTGAATTTCGCGCCGGGCGCGGCTCAGGTGCAGGTCGAGGGCGACAACTTCGTCCTGAACTTTGACGATAACGGCGACGGCACCCCCGACAGCCAGATTGTCTTCCTCGATCTGGTGAGCGTGGCTGACGCGGGCGACGCGCCGACCTTCCAGATCGGTGGGGTGGATATCGATTCCGAAGTGCTTCTGGGCCAGGCGCTGGCGCTGGCGGGGCAGGGTGAGGCGCCGCTGGACGAGGTGGCTGCCGGTCCGGGTGTCGTAGGTGGCGGCGCCTCGGAGTACAGCGACAATCTGGGCGATATTCTCGATCTGCTGGCCGCGCAGGGTGTCATCCCGCCGGTGGAACTGCAGTTCGGTCTGCTCGATGTTGCGCCCGATCCGATCGAGCTTCTGGAGGAGGACGTGGCGCCGGGCCTGCTGATCAACGAGATTGGTGTGCGTGTGGCCCTAAGCGTTCCCGACCTGCCGGGTGAGGGTGGCGGCGGCGACTATGGCGACCAGTTGTTCGCCACTGTCGACGAGCCGGCCACGGAATATAATTTCATCGAGCTGGCGAACGTCGAAGGCGGGGATATCGTCACCAACGCCCTCACGATCCAGATTCTGAATCCGGCCGGCGCCGTCGTGACCTTCACCGTGCCGGATGGCGTGACCATTCCGGCCGGCGGCTTCATCGTGTTCTACCAGCTGGCCGGCGATGCCGATGAGAGCGGCACGGAAGACATTCTCTATCGTGTGTTCGATGCCGACGGCAACGTGGTCGACGGCGACACCATTTCCGAGGCCGGCTTCTGGGACCTTGGCGATGACACCACCGATGCCATTGCGGTCAACGTGGTGTTCGACGGCGACACCTCTGTCGATACCTTCGCGGCAAACACGACGCAGGACGACCTGGGCGGCCTGAGCGGTCCCGACTTCGCCGGCGCCCCCGCCGGCTTCGGCTCGCCGCTGCTGAACATCAATTTCGAGACTTTCAACGGCCAGTTCACCGGGAACCACCACATCTTCTCGCGCGTGGACCTGGAAGACACCAACAGCCAGAGCGACTGGACCACCAACAACACGCCGACCGATGGCACGCTGAACGACGTTACCATCGAAGGCGGCGAGGGCGCGACCGACAATAATCCCTGGGATCCGCTGAACGACGACCTGAACCCGGGTCAGGAGAATCCGGATCCGCTGGCCGGCCAGAATTTCCTGCAGGCTGAAGAAGGCGGCGACCTGGTCGAGGGCTACGGCGGCCCGGATTTCATCCTGGGCGGCACCGGCAACGACACGCTCTATGGCGGCAGCGAAGACCTGGCCCAGCAGCAGGCCGACAAGATGGCCGATCAAGTCACCGAGGTGATGAACGACATTGAGGGCTTTGCCGGCGGCGAGGGTGCGGCTGGGCTGGACAACAGTGAGAAGTTCAGCGACCACAACGACTTCCTGTTCGGCAATGCCGGCGATGACGAGATCTATGGCGGCTCCGGCGGCGACGTGATGATCGGCGGCCAGGGCAACGATTCCATGGACGGCGGCACCGGCGACGACGCGATCTATGGCGATGGCGACGAGAGCGAAGGCGGCCTTGGCGGCCTGCCGGCGGGTGACCTGAACCATGCCGGCGACGACGTGATTGCCGGTGATGCGCTGAACAACGGCGCCTACTATGGCGCTAGCGACGATGACGATGTCGGCTTGGCTGGCGTCGTGCTGGGCGGCAACGACACCATCATTGCCGGCAACGGCGACGACAAGGTGTCCGGCGACGCGCTGGCCACCGGCGGCGAAGGCGCCTATGCCTTCGCTTATTCGGACGACAGCTATCCGCGTCCGGAAGACGGCTTCGGCGAGCCCGACCAGGGCTTTGCCAACGACACCATCTCCGGCGGTGACGGCAACGATTCGATCGGTGGCGACGCCACGGCGATCGCCGACGGCGGCGAGTACGGCATGTCCTATGTCTTCGCCGATGCCCAGAGTGTGAATGCCGCGATCTTCGGCGAGTCCCAGGCCTCGGTCGGCAGCGACACCATCGAGGGTGGCGAAGGCGCCGATGCCATCGGCGGCGACGCGCTGGCGGTTGCCAGCGGCGGGTTCTATGGCGGATATGTTACGGCGGACGCCGACAACACGGCCTACAACGACGGCACCGACACCGTTGCTCAGGCCGGCAATGACATCATCTACGGCGACGCTGCAGATTCCGAGGGCGTCGGTGAATACGGCGGCAACGACACCATTGGCGGTGACGCGGCGGCGATCGTCGACGGTGGCCTGTTCGGCAGCGACGCGGAAGCGATGGCCGACAACGACGCCGGCTCCCACGACGGTGAATACGGCGGAGACAGCCGGGCAGGCGAAGACACCATCTTCGCGGGCGGTGGCAGCGACCGCGTTGCCGGCGATGCGCTGGCCGAGGCCCGGGGGGAAGGTGGCTTTGCCATTGCCACTGCGACCAACACTGCCAACGGCTTGGAATTCGGTTATGTCGAAGCTGGCGGCGACGTCATCATCGCTGACGGCGGCGAAGGCGCTTCCGGCAACGATTCCGTCGGTGGCGACGCGGCGGCGTTCGGCGACGGTGCCGAAGGCTTCAGCGACAATACCGCCTACGGCAACGGCTGGGCCGGCGGTGACTATATCGTCTCGGGTTACGGCGATGACGTGGTGGCCGGCGATTCGCTGGCCATTGCCGGTGAGGAAGGTCTGACGGTCACCCACAACGAGGCCTACGATGGCGGTTCCGCGGGCAACGATCAGATCGATACCGGGGAGGGTAACGACAAGTTCTCCGGCGACTCCCTGACCATCGAGACCGATTCGAGCACCCCGGTGCTGGATCCCATCGATCAACCGAAATCTGCCGAGGCCTACAACACGGCTTACGGCAATGGCTGGGCCGGCAACGATTCCATTGATGCCGGCAATGGCGATAACATCGGTGCCGGCGACGCGGCGGAATTCTCGAACTACGCCCACGCCGTGACCGAAAACAGCGCCACGGATGAAGGTTCGCAGGCGGGCGACGACACCATCGTATCCGGCAGCGGCGACGACACCATTGCCGGCGGAAGCTTGGCAAAGGGCGAATTTGAGGCCCTGGCCGAGACGACCAATACGGCATCGCAGGGCGGCTCCGCCGGCAACGATCAGGTCTTCTCGAACGACGGCGCCGATGTGATCGCCGGCGATTCCGGCTCGATTGCCAACGACTACGGCGGGTTCGCCGTGGCGGAGACGACGAACCAGGTCGGTGAGGGCGCCGAGGGCGGCGATTTCGGTACGGCAGGCAGCGATATTATCAACTCCGGCAACGGTGCCGACATGGTGGCCGGCGATTCGCTGGCCAAGGCCGACGGGGCCGAGGGCTTCACCGACAACATCGCTTACGGCGACGGCGCGGGCGCTTGTGACGATTCGATCGTTAGCGGCGACGGCAACGATACCGTGGCCGGCGGTTCGCTGGCTCACGGCACCGGTTATGCCTACGCCCTGACGAACAACACCGCCGGCGACTACGGCAGCGCCGGTGAAGACACCATCTCGACCGGCGAAGGCGATGACGTCTTCTCGGGCGATTCCCTGGCGATCGAGACCGACGGTGTGCCGATCCTGTCGACGGCGGTGGCCAACAATACGGCCAGCGGTTCCGGCGGTGCCGGCAACGACGACATCGATGCCGGCGAGGGCAACAACCTGGGCGCCGGCGATGCGCTGGACATCTCCCGCTTTGCCGATGCCTACGTCACCAACTATGCCGATGACTATGGCTCCAAGGCAGGCGACGACACCATCGTCAGTGGTAGCGGCAACGACACCCTCTCCGGTGGCTCGCAGGCTATAGGCGAGGACCGTGCCGAAGCCGAGACTTTCAACCTGGCGTATAGCCAGGGCTCGGCTGGTAACGACCTGATCACCGCGGACGGCGGCGAAGGCGGCGGCGATGACGTGATTGCCGGCGATGCCATGGCGATCAGCGACTATGGTCTGGCCGAAGCCGATGTCTACTATAACTACGGCGGCGACGGCACGGCCGGCAGCGATGACATCTACGCGGGCGAAGGCGACAACACGGTGGCCGGTGAGGCCTACGCAAAGTCGTCCGATACGGCCCTGGCGACGGCGAGGAATTTCTCCTACGGCGTGAACGGCGTGGCCGGCAGCGACACCATCGTGTCGGGCGATGGCGACGACGTGGTGTCCGGCGGCACGTTGGCCGACGGCGACGACGAGGCGGATGCCAGGACCACTAACTCGGCTTATTCGTCGAGCTCTGCGGGCGACGACGTCATCGACACCGACGGTGGTGACGATATGGTTGCGGGCGACGCCATGGCCATTTCGGCGACCGATGCTTACGGCAGTGCGGTCAACGATGCTTTTGGTGCCAGCGCCGGCAACGACGACATCGACCTGGGTGAGGGCGACAACAGCGCCGCCGGTGAGTCGGCGGCGATCGGTACCGGCAGCGGCGTGGCTCTGGCAGAGGGCGCGAACACCGCCGGCGACTACGGCTCGGCGGGCGACGACACCATTGTGTCCGGTACCGGCGACGACAGCATCTCCGGCGGCGCCCAGGCGCTCACCGAGAGCGGCGCCGCGACGGCGACCAATACCAACCTGGCGACAGCGGGTGCTTCTGCGGGCAACGACGACATCACGGCCGGCGACGGCGACGATATGGTTGCGGGCGATGTCCAGGCGCTGAGCGAGTCCGGTGCGGCCACGGCGACGGCCTTCAACGGCACGAACGAAGCCGGCGACGCGACCGATACCGGTGGCCTGGCGGGCAACGACACCATCGCCGCGGGTGAAGGCGATAACACGGTGGCGGGCGACGCCATGGCGGTGAGCGAGAACGGTACGGCGTCTGCCTACGGCGAGAACCTCGCCGAGTACGGCGCCGTATCGGGTGATGACGACATCACCTCGGGCTTGGGTGCCGACACCATCTCCGGTGGGGCGCAGGCCATCGCGGCCGGTGCCGCCTACGCCGATCAGTCCAACGAGGCCAGCGACGCCGGCTCTGCCGGCAACGACAACATCGACGCCGGTGGCGGCAGCAATGTCGTGGCCGGTGATGCCCAGGCGATGAGCGACAGCGAAGCCTCTGCTTATGGCTCCAACGTCGCGTCCGACTACGGCACGGCCGGCAACGACGACATTCGCAGCGGCGGCCAGTCGGACGTGATTTCCGGCGGCGCCCAGGCGATCGGTGCGACCTCGGCCTACGCCGACCAGTCGAACGAGGCGAACGACGACGGCGCCGCGGGTAACGACATCATTCAGGCCCGCAACGGCAATGACACGGTGGCCGGCGACGTCCAGGCGATCAGCACGGGCGGCATGGCGACGGCCTACGGCGACAACACGGCCTCCGATTACGGCACGGCCGGCAATGACGACATCGATGTCGGTGGCTCAAACGATGTCGCTTCCGGCGACGCCCAGGCAATCGGTGCCACGGCTTATGCCGACCAGGAGAACGAGGCCAACGACAGCGCCAAGGCAGGCAACGACACGATCGATGCGGCCGACGGCGGCAACAACCTGCTGGCGGGCGCCGCCCAGGCGATCACCACCGACGGCACCGCGACGGCCTACGGCGATAACGTTGCCAACGACTACGGTTCGGCCGGCGACGACAGCATCGTGGCCGACGGAGGCAACGACACCATTTCCGGCGGCGCCCAGGCGAAGGCCAGCGGCACCGGCACGGCAACCGCGACGCAGGACAACACGGCCAACGACGAGGGCTCTGCCGGCAACGACCGGATCCTGGCCGGTGAAGGCGCCAACGTGGTGGCCGGCGACGCCCAGGCGATGAGCGGCGGCGATGCCTCGGCCTATGGTTCCAACGTGGCGTTCGACTACGGCACGGCCGGCAAGGACTTCATCGTCTCGGGCGATGGTGACGACACCATCTCCGGCGGCGCCCAGGCGATTGCCGCGGGTACGGCCATTGCCAGCCAGACCAACACCTCGAGCCAGAGCGCACATTCGGGTGATGACTCCATCCGGGCCAACGATGGCGAGAACCGGGTGGCGGGCGACGCCCAGGCCATCAGCACCGCTGGTGCGGCGACGGCCACGGCGGCGAACAACGCCGCCAACGGCTCGACGTCCGGCGATGACACCATCCAAGCCTACGAAGGCAACGACAGCATCTCCGGCGGGGCTCAGGCCATTGCGAGCGGTCTGGCGACGGCGTTGAACACCAACCTGGCGAGCGAGTCCGGTTCCGCCGGCAACGACAGCATCCGTTCCGACGACGGCGCCAGCGGCGACGACGTGGTGGCAGGCGATGCCCAGGCCATCAGCACGGGCGGTAATGCCACGGCGACGGCCAACAATGGCGACGACACCGTCAATGGCGGCGCCATGGGCAACGACAGCATCGTGAGCGGCTTCTTCGACACGACCGGCGACCGGGTGGCGGGCGATGCCCAGGCCATCGCCGCCGATACGGCGACGGCGACCGGCACCAACACCGCCGGCAACGGCGGCACGGCCGGTAACGACACGATCACCTCGGCTGGCGGTGCGGACAGCATCTCCGGCGGCGCGCAGGCGATCGGCACGGCGTCGGCCATTGCCAACCAGACCAACGCGGCGGCTGCGGCCAGCTCGGCTAGTGCCGGCAACGACAGCATCGACGCCGGCGAGGGCGCGAACCGCGTCGCGGGCGATGCCCAGGCGATCTCTGACGGCACAGCCTCGGCGACCGGCAGCAACACCGCCTCGACCATCAATTCCGAGGCCGGTAACGACGATATCTCGACCGGCGACAACGGTGGCGATTCGGTTTCCGGCGGCGCTCAGGCGATCGGCGGCACCTCAGCCACGGCGACGCAGACCAATGCGGCGCTCGGCGGCGGCGAGGCCGGCAACGACGGCATCAGTGTCGGCAACGGCGCCAACACTGTGGCGGGCGATGCCCAGGCAATCTCCGACGGCGAGGCCACGGCCACCGGGTCCAACACCACCACGGGTGCGGGTTCCTCCGGCAACGACTTCATCATCGGTGGTGACGACGGCGACACCATCTCCGGCGGTGCTCAGGCCATCGGCGGCGCTACGGCGTCGGCGACCCAGACCAACGAAGTGGTTTCCGGTGCCACGGCCACGGCCGGCAACGACACGATCTGGGACTTCGGTAGCGCCGAGGGCAACCTGGTTTCGGGCGATGCCCAGGCGATCGCCACGGCCGCCGGCGGCACGGCGACGGCCACGGCCAACAACACCACCCACGAGAACGGCTCTGAGGCCGGCAACGACTGGGTCTGGATGGGCGACGGCGCGGACTCCGTGGCCGGCGATGCCATGGCCAAGGGCGACAACACCTCGGCCACGGCCAACAACATGGCGCTCCTCGGCTCTGCCGGTGTCGACAATATCGACCTCGGCGGCGGCGCCAACGTCTTCGGCGGCGATGGGCTGACCCTCGAGACGCTGGGCGGGTCCACGGCGACGGCCAACAACACCGCCGACGGGGCGGGTGCCAACGCGGGCGGTGACGACATCGACGCCGGCGACGGCGGCAACCTGGGTGCCGGCGACGCGGCGGAGATCTCCGCCGGCGAAGCCAACGCCACGGTGATGTTCGAGGCCGTCAACTGCGGCTCGGCGGGCAGCGACTCGATCGACACGGGCAACGGCAACGACACCCTGTCGGGCGGCGCGCTGGCCAGCGGTGTGACCGGGGCGATTGCCCTGGCGACCAACCTGGCCGACACCGCCGGCACGGCGGGCAACGACACCATCAACGCCGACGGCGCGGGCGGCACGGGTAACGACGACGTGGCGGGCGACGCCATGGCGGTCGCTACGTCCGGCACTATCTCGGCGACGGTGGCCAACACGGCGACCACCGGCGGCTTTGCCGGCAACGACACCATCGATGTGGCCAATGGCAACAACCGGGTCTCCGGCGATGCCACGGCGGATGGTGCCAACGCCCTGGCCGACGTCACCAACGAGGCGACGGGCAGCGGATATGCGGGGAACGAGGCCGGCAACGATACGATCACTTCGGGCGACGGCAACGACACCGTCTCCGGCGGTGCCCTGGCGGCCGGGACTTCGGCCCTGGCCACCATCTGGAACAAGGCCGTTGCCATGTTTGGCAGCCAGGCCTCTGCCGGCAACGACAGCATCACGGTGGGTGACGGCGCCGATACGGTGGCCGGCGATGCCCTGGCGTCCGGGACGGCGGCCGCGGCTTCGGTGCACAACGTTGCTTCGGCGAGCGGCAACAGTGGTGCCGAGGCGGGCAACGACACCATCGATGCCTCCGCCGGCAGCACCGGCGACCTGATTGCGGGCGATGCCGCCAGCATCAGCGACGACGGCGGCGACGCGACGGTGGTCAACGACGCCGATGCCAACGGCGACGCCATCACACATGCGGGTGACGACAGCATCCTGGCCGGCGACGGCAACGACACCATCTCCGGCGACGCGCTGGCGGCGGGTGCGGGGGCCACGGCCTCGGCCACCAACGACGCGACCGCGATCTCAGGCAATACGGCCTCTGCGGATGCCGGTAACGACACGATCCGCGCCGGCGAAGGCGCCGATACCGTGGCGGGCGATGCCCTGGCCACCGGTGCCGGCGGCGTGGCGAGCGCCGACAACGACGCCTCGGCAAACGATGACTCGCTAGGCAGCGATGCCGCAGCGGGTAACGATCTGATCGATGCCGACGACGATGCCATCGGCGACCTGCTGGCCGGCGATGCCGCCAGCACCAGCGCCGACGGCGGCAATGCGACGGTGACCAACGATGCCGATGCCAAGCGTATCGGGGGTTACGAAAGCACGGCCTCGGCCGGCAGCGACACCATCCGGGCCGGTGGCGGCAACGACACCATCGCCGGCGGCGCGCTGGCGGCGGGTATCGCCGCGGGCGTGATGGCGGCGGCCTACAACACCGCGACCGCCGACGGCGACAGCCTGGCATCCGCTTCGGCCGGTGACGACGACATCTCCGCCGGCGAAGGTGCCAACCTGGTGGCGGGCGATGCCCTGGCCACCGGTGCCGAGGGTGCGGCCACGGTCGAGAACACCGCGTCGGCCACCGATGAAGGCACGGCCACGGCGGGCAACGACACCATCACCGCGGGTGCCGGCGACGACACCATCTCCGGTGACGGCGCGGCCGCCGGCGACGTGACGGTGACCAACACGGCCAGCGGGTCGGGCTTCGCCTCGGCGGGCAGCGACAGCATCGATGCGGGCGATGGCAACAACATCGTGGTCGGCGACGCGGCGGGCTTCGGCGAGATCCTGCAGAGCAACATCGCCACCTCCGAGTACGGTGAGTCCCATGCCGGCGACGATATGATCACCACCGGCAGCGGCAACGACACCATCGCCGGTGAAGTGGCGGCCACCGGTTCGGTGTCCGGTTCGAACAGCGCGAAGTCCTTGGCTCCCTCGGGCAACGCCAATGCCGGCAACGACACCATCGATGCGGGCGACGGCGACAACGTGGTCTCCGGCGGCGCGCTGAGCCTTGAGGGCGATGCGACGATGTCGAACGAGGCCGATGTCTCCGACTACGGCGGTGAGGCCTATGCCGGCAACGATGAGGTCCGCACCGGCTCAGGCGCCGACTTCATCGCCGGTGAGGCGCTGACCCAGGACGGCAAGGCGACGGCCGACAACACGGCGACTGCCGCGGCCGGCGACTACGGTTTCGGCCTGGCCATGGCCGGCAACGATCTGCTGGTGGCCGACAAGGGTGCGGCGCCGGGTGAAGGCGGTGACGACACCGTCTCCGGCGATGCCCTGTCCTACAACGGTGGGGCCGAGGCCAACAACGCGGCCTCTGCGGTACAGGGTGACGAGGGCGTCGGGATTGCCATGTCCGGCAACGACGACATCACCCTCGGCTACGGCGACGACCTGGCCGCGGGCGATGCCCTGGCCATGGGCGACGAAGCCACGGCTCTGGCCAACAACGATGCCACGCTGACCTCCAACGGCGGCGAGTACGGTGCGGCGGTGGCCCTGGCCGGCAACGACATCATCGATGCCGGTGAGGGCAGCGACACCGTGGCGGGCGACGCCATGGCGACGGGTGCCAACGGCGAGGCTCATGCCGACAACGACGCCACGGTCACCGCGGCCTTCGGCATTGCGGCGGCGGGTAACGACATCATCGTGGCCTACGGCGGCGACGACGTCCTGGCTGGTGATGCCCTCTCCAACGGTGCGGGCGGCACGGCTCTGGCCGAGAACACCGCGGCGGTCGTGGGTGCCGGCGACGGCGACATCGACTTCCTGGGTCTCGGCGGCGGCATCGAGGACGTGCTCGACACCATCGACCCGGCTGTGGCCATGGCCGGCAACGACGTCATCTACGGTGGCTCTTCGGGCGAATACGGCGATGTCATCGCCGGCGATGCCCTGGCGATCGGTGAGGACAGCGGCGATGCGCAGGCGGACAACACCGCCTCGGCCACCGATGGCGCTGACGGCGTGGGCATCGCCCTGGCCGGCAACGACATCATTCTGGCCGGGACCGGCGCGGACATCATTGTCGGTGACGCGGGCTCCGAGGGCGGCGACGCCACGGCCAACAATCTGGCCTCTGTGGTCGGCGGCGAAGGCGACTCCTACGCTTCCATCGCCCTGGCGGGCAACGACGTGATCGTCTCCGCCCTGGGCGGCGGCGAGTATGGCGACTTGGTGGCCGGTGACGCCCTCAGCGGTGCGGTCGATGGGACTGCCACCGCCAACAACACGGCGACGGTCAGCGATACCGGCGGTGTCTACGTGAACCTGGCGATTGCCGGCAGCGACCTGATCGTGACCGGCGACGGCAACGACACTGTCTCCGGCGGCGCCATGGCCGTCGGTGACGGCGCCACGGCCGACAACAACAACACGGCGGAGACCACCTCCGACGGCGGCGTTGGTTTCGAGATGGCCATGGCCGGTGGCGATACCATCTACCTGGGCGGTGGCGACAACGTTGCCGCGGGCGATGCGGTGGCGGCTGGCGACTACGGCTCGATCCCGACGGCGACGGCGGACAACACCGCGACCACCAGCCTTAACAGCACCGACGGGGCGGAAGGCTTTGTCTCCTCCTCGGCCGGCGACGACGGCATCAACTCGGCCCTGGGCGGCCTGTTGGGCTTCGGCACATGGGAAGGCTACGGCTACGACCTGGCGTTGGAAGGCTTCGGCATCGACACCGATGGTTTCATCAGCGAGACCGTCTACTTCTACGGCGAAATGCTGAACGCGGGCGGTGACGGCAACGACATCCTCTCCGGCGACGCCCTGGCGTCCGGCGACTACGGTGTGGCCATCACCACCAACTCGGCGACCACCGACGCGACCATCGACGGTGGCGAGGGCAATGCGATGTCCTCGGCCGGCAACGACGCCATCGATGCTGGCGACGGAGCGAACCTGGTGGCCGGTGATGCCATGACCTCCGGCGAGAACGGCGGCGACGCCACGGTGACCAACACCGCGGCGACCACCGGCAGTGTCTCGGGCGAGTACGGCGACGTGAGCTTCCTCGACGCCTACAGCGCGGCCGGCAGCGACCTCATCTGGGGTGGCGTGAACGACGACACGATCTCCGGCGGTGCCCTGGCCGCGGGGGTCGCGGCAGCCGCTGTGGCCAACAACACGGCCACCACGACCGCGACCTTCGGCGACTACGGTTTCGGCTTCATCGGGTCCGGTGCCGGCAACGACGACATCTACGCCGACGGCGGCGAGGGCTCCTCCGACGGTGGCGACGATATCGTTGCCGGCGACGCCCTGGCCATCGGTGCCGAAGGCACGGCCGAGGCCAACAACACGGCAGCGGTGAGCTCGACGGTCAGCGAGGGCAGCTACTCCGGCTTTGCCGAGGCAGAGGCCGGCAGCGACTTCATCGACGGCGGTGAAGGCAACAACATCCTCGTCGGCGATGCCGCCACCACCAGCGACTACGGCGGCAATGCCACGGCGAACAACAAGGCCACGGTCGACGGTGCCGAGGGTTATGCCGGTGCCGGCAATGACACCATCTACGCTGAAGGTGGAGATGGTGATTTCAACGACGTCGCCGGCGAGGCCTACACGCGGGCCGATGGCACGTTGGCCCAGGCCAACAACACGGCCGAGGTCGATGGCGGTGAGGGATCTGCCGGCAACGATTACATCGAGCTCGACGGTACCTCGGATGACTTTGTCGCCGGTGAAGCCCTGACCCTCGGTGACGGTGCCACGGCCGAGGCCAACAATACGGCCACGGCCAACGGGGCCGGCGTTGCCGGTGCGGGCAACGACGGCATCGACCTCTATGATGCTTACGAGAGCAAGGTCGCCGGTGACTCGATGGCCTACGGTGACGACAGCACGGCCGACGTGGAGAACACGGCTCTGGCCTCCGGCTACGGCGACGCCCATGCCGGTGACGACTGGATCGAAACCGGCTACGACGACGACACCGTCTCCGGCGGTGCCCTGGCCACGGGTGAGGACGGCGTCGCGGTCGTCATCAACAAGGCGACGGCTTCCGACGCAGCTCATGCCTCGGCCGGCAGCGACTGGATCGACGCCAACGAGGGCGACGATGTGGTGGCCGGTGATGCCCTGGCAACCGGTGACGGCGGCGAGGCCACCGCGGACAACCAGGCTTCTGCCGATGGTGCCGAGGGCTACTCCAACGCCGGTGACGACTTCATCGACGGCGGCGAGGGTTCGGATCTCATCTCAGGCGACGCCATGACCTCCGGCGAGTACGGTCTCGGCGCGACGGCCAACAATACGGCCATCTCGGACGACAACGGCTTTGCCTCGGCCGGCGGCGACCTGATCCTCGGCGACGGCGGTGAAGGCTTCTTCTCCTCCGGCGACGCCACCATTGCCGGTGACGCCCTGACGGTGGCCGACGGCCAGGTGGCCGATGCCAACAACACGGCGACGGTCAACTTCGAGGGCGACGAAGCCCACGCCGGTGACGACACCATCGTCGCGGGCGACGGACGCCATGTCGTCGCGGGTGACGCGGTGGCTCTGGGCGACGGTGATGAGGGCGAAACGGTCGACTTCCTGGCCAACGTCCGCAACACGGCCGACGGCGACAACGCCTACGCCGGCAACGACGTGATCGCCGTCGGCGACGGTATCGACGGCGACGGTGTGATGGTCGGCTGCATTGCCTCGGCCTTCGGCGGCTCTCTGGTCGCCGGTGAGGCACTCACCACGGGTGACAATGCCGATGCCCTGGCCATCAACGAGGCGGTCGGTGACGAGGAAGGCGTGGTCAGCTACGCCGGCAACGACACCATCTCCGCGGGCGACTACGGCCACATCATCTCCGGTGACGTCCTGGCCACGGGTGAGTACGGCAATGCCACGGTGAACAACAACGCCGACAATGCCGGCGCGGTTGCCATCGTCGGCAACGACAGCATCACCGCGGGCGACGGCAACGACCTGATCGCGGGCGATGCCATGGCCACGGCCGGCGGCGATGCCTCGGTGCAGAACGACTTCGACACCGCGCTGCCGGAGAGCAAGGTCAGCCAGGATACCATCAACGGTGGTGGCGGCGACGCCACCATCTCGGGTGCTGCCCTGTCTGTGGGCGGCACGGCCAGCGTCAACTTTGGCGGCGACGACTCGATCAACGGCGGTGCCGGCAACGACGTGATCGCCGGTGACGCGCTCGCCCTCTGCGGTGGCGTGACCGCTGTCACGATCGGCGGCAACGACACCATCGACGGCGGCAGCGGCAACGACCTGATCTACGGCGATACCAACGACGGCTTCGAGCTGGTCGGCGGTAATGACCTGATCTACGGCTGTGACGACGACGACACCATCTACGGCGGTGGCGGCAACGACACCATCGACGGTGGCGACGGCAGCGACCACATCTACGGTGGTGCCGGCAACGACAGCATGTACGGCGGCGACGGTGACGACTTCTTCTACAACGTGGACGTCAACGACACGATCGACGGCGGCTTGGGCAACGACACCATCTACGTCGGCTCGGGCGTGAACCTGAACAACCTGACCAGCATCGAGAACGTCTTCGTGCTGGGTCCGGACGGGGCGCACGTCATCGGCAACGACTCCGACAACAACCTCGTCGGTGCTGAGGGCAACGACCACCTCGAGGGCCTGGGTGGCAACGACACCCTGGTCGGTAATGCCGGCGACGATACGCTCGACGGCGGCACCGGGGCCGACTCCATGGTTGGTGGCACCGGCGACGATCTCTACTTCGTCGACGATGCCGGCGATGTGGGGGACGAAGCCGGCGGCGATGGCGACGACACAGTGAGCAGCTCGATCGACTACGACCTGAGCACCGACGCTCTCGGCGACGTCGAGAACCTGATCCTCACGGGTGCGGCGATCTCCGGCACCGGCAATGCCGCGGCCAACGAGATCACCGGCAACGGCAACGCCAATGCGCTCTACGGTCTTGGGGGTGAGGACACCCTGACGGGCGGCGCCGGCAACGACAGTCTCTACGGCGGTGTCGACAACGACTTGCTGATTGGCGGTGCCGATGACGACCTCCTCGGCGGCGGCACCGGTGCCGACACCATGATCGGCGGTTCAGGCAACGATACCTACTACGTTGACGATGCCGGCGACACGGTGGTCGAGGGCCTCAATAACGGTCATGACCATGTGGTCAGCTCGATCAGCTTCGTGCTGGGGGCCAACGTCGAAGACCTGACCCTGGCGGCCGGTGAAGCCACCGCGCTGAACGGTGAAGGTAACGCCCTTGCCAACACCATCACGGGCAACGAGTTCAACAACCTCCTGTCCGGCCTGGGTGGCAATGACACTCTGATCGGCGGTGCCGGTGACGACACCCTGATCGGCGGTACCGGCGACGACTCGATGGTCGGCGGCACCGGAGCGGACACCTACATCGTTGACAGCCTCTCCGATGTGGTGAACGAAGCCGGTGGCGACGGTGCCATCGATACGGTGATCAGCTCGGTCAACTTCGACCTTGGCACCACGCCGGAAGTCGAGAACCTGACCCTGGCAAACAATGGTGTGGCCCTCAACGGTACCGGCAACGCCCTCGACAACGTCATCATCGGTAACGACAACTCCAATACGTTGGACGGTCTGGACGGTGCTGACACGATCATCGGTGGGGATGGTACCGACCTGATCATCGGCGGGCTGGGCGACGACAGCCTGACCGGCGGCCTGGGCAACGACACCTTCGACTTCAATGCCATGGCCAACGGCGAGGTGGATACCATCACCGACTTCGCGCTCTTCCCGGGTGACAGCGACCTGCTGGATCTGACCGATCTGCTGACCGGTGTGGGGACCGAGGATGGTGCGACGCTGGATGACTACCTGACCTTCGACACCACGACGAACCCGGGTAGCACCATCATCACCATCGACTTCGATGGGGCCGGTGCTGGTACTGACACGGCGCAGATCGTTCTGGAGGGTACGGACGTGTCGCACGGCGGCACGCTGACCACCGATGAAGACATCATCAACCAGATGCTGGCCCAGGGTAACCTGGACGCCCTGTAAGACCGGGCGCAGCAGACAGCCTCAAGAGGGGCCCGGCGGGAAACCGCCGGGCCCTTTTTCTTTGCGCAGGGGGAGGGCGGTGGCAGCCTTCGAGAGGCGGCCGGGCCGCCGCCTCAGGGTGAGGCCTCATCCTTTACGGCCCGGGGGCTGCCTCCCGGCACGCGCCGCATGATGAGGGGCCGGCGCCAGCGGGCGTCTCGAACCAGGAGCGCCGGGCCGGTGCGGGATGAGCCCCGCCTACCGTTAACTCTTGCGCGCAAACCCAGGGCTTAATCCTCAGAAAATCAATAGGTTGAATGGTTAATGCCGGTCCGCGTCCGGGCCGGCGGCCTCCCTCTGCCGCTCTTTTTGCGTTGGATTTGAACCGCTTCGCGCCTTTCCCCGACTGATGGGCAGATCAATGGGTAAGCGGCGGGCGTCCCAAGGGGGACGTGCGCAGGGCGGCTGGCATGCCAGCCCCTGGCCGCACCCGGTGAACCTTCACAGGGGAGTTACAGGTATGTCCGTTTCCGTTGGCGCGTCTTCCGCCGCCCGTTCCGTTTCCGAAACCCAGGCGCCCCAGAGCGCCGAGGACGCCACCACCGGCAGCGACGGTGCCGTGGCCGAGACCGGTCAGGCCGCGGCGCCTGCGGTGATTGGCGCCCCAGCGGCGGGTGCGACGGTGGTGGTCCCCGCCGAAGCCGGCGCCACGTACCTGCTCGACTTCGCGCCCCACGGCGTCACGCTCTCGGCCGAAGGCGGGAACCTGGTGCTGGCCTTCTCCCCCGAGAGCCTGGGCTCTGCCGCTGAGGGCGGCCGCATCGTCTTCGAGGACGTCGACCAACTGGCAGAGGCCGGTACAGCACCGCTGTTCCGCATCGCGGGGACCGAAGTATCGGCCGGTGAACTGCTGGGCCAGGCGCAGATTCTCGCGGGGACCCAGGACGACACCCTAGAGACCGCGACCGCCGCCGCCGGCGCGCAGGGCGGCGGCGCGTCGTCCTACAGCGACGACCTGGGCGATACGCTCGACCTGCTGGCTGCCCAGGGCGTCATCGACCCGACCGAACTGCGCTTCGGCCTCATCGAGCTGGAAGACCGCATCGACCTGCTGCTGGGCGAGGCGCCGACCGGCTCCCTGGTGATCAACGAGATCGGCCTGGGCGTCAACACGGCGATATCGCTGAACGTTGGCGACGACGACTATCTGCTGGAAGGATCGTTGAATTTCGTCGAGATGTTGAACGACACCGGCTTGCCGTTCCAGACCGGCGGTCTGACCGTCGAGTTCCTCAACCCCGCCGGCGTGGTGGTCACCCTGGCGCTGCCCGACGGCCTGGAGGTGCCGGCCGGCGGCTTCCTGGTGATCTATCAGTATGCGGAGGACGACGCCCCCAGCACCGACGTGTTCGGCCAGGTGTTCGACGCCGCGGGTGTGGTGATCGATGCCTTCGTCCTGCCCGCCGAGACCTTCTGGGATCTGGGCGGCGACACCAGCGAGGCTCTGGCGGTGAACCTGGTGGAGGGTCTCGAGAGCCTGGATACCTTCGCCGCCAACCTGGAACAGGCGGACCTGGCGGTGCTCACCGATGCGGGTTGGACGCCCGGCCCGGCGGCGCCGGCCGAATTCGCCCTGCTGTTCGAGACCTTCAACGGCCTCAGCTCGCCGGTGCAGACCATCTTCTCGCGGGTCTTCAGCGATACCACGCCGGGCTCCGGCGCGCCGGCCGACAGCGACACCGCTGCCGACTGGACGACCAACGGTACCCCGACCGTGGGCGCGCTGAACGACGTGGCCCCCCCCGTCGGGCCCGGCCCGCAGGACGCCAACCCGGGCGATCCCTACCACGACGATCTGGATCCGCAACAGGCCTACCCGCAGGCCCTAGCCGGCCAGACGGTGCTTGTCGGCGGCGACGGCGACGATCTGCTGGAAGGCTTCGGCGGTCCCGACTTCCTGTTCGGCGGTGCCGGTAACGACGTGATCTACGGCGGCAGCGCCGCCGAGGTGGCGGCCGAGGCGGCGATCCTCGACGAGTCCGCCGGGACGGTTCCCGACGCGGGCTTCAGCGACCACAACGACTTACTCTCCGGCGGCAGCGGCGATGACGCCATCTACGGCGGCGCCGGCCTGGACATGGCGATCGGCGGGCTGGGCCGCGATTTCATCGACGGCGGCACCGGCGACGACAGCATCATCGGCGACGATATCCCCGACCTGGGCGACGGCGGCGACGACGTGCTGGCCGGCGACGGGCTCAACAATGTCATCGACAGCCCCGCCGGGGCCCTGGCGCTGAGCAACCTGGGCGGCGACGATATCGTGCTGGGTGGCAGCGGCAGCGACCTGATCGGCGGCGAGACCGTCGCCTACAGTACGACCGGTGTGGCGCAGGCCCTGGCGCGCAACGATGGGCAGCCGGGCACGCTGGACCCCGACGGCAACGACCGTCTGGCCGGCGAGGCCGGCGACGACCTCATCGCCGGTGAGGCGCTGGCTTACAGCACCACCGGCGCGGCAACGGCGTCGGTGCTCAACGCCACCGATGTCGGCGGCATGGTGGGCAGCGATAGCATCCGCGGCGACGCGGGCGAAGATGTCCTGGCCGGGGAGGCCCTGGCCTTTGCCGAAGGTGGCGAGGGCTTCGGTGCTCTGGCGCAGGTGCAGCTCGACTCGCACGATGGCGCGGCGGGCAACGACACGATTCTCGCCGGTGCCGGGCAGGACGTCCTGGCCGGCGAAGCCGTGGCACTGTGCGGGACCGCTGCCGAATTGGGTGTGTCCATCGAAGCCGAAGGCCTGCAGGCCTCGGCGGGCAACGACGACCTGAGGGGCCAGGGCGGTCTCGACATGATCGCGGGTGAAGCCTTCGGCATGGCCGGCGACAGCGTTTTCGCGACGGTGAGCGTCCAGGCCGGGGAGGGCGCCGTCGCCGGCAGCGATACGCTGCGGGGCGGCGGCGGTGCCGATCTGCTGGCCGGCGAGGTCCTGGTCTTCGCCACCGGCGGTACGGCCCAGGCCGAAGTCCACAACGCGGTGGCCGGCGGCGGCACCGCCGGCAGCGACGACATCCAGGGAGAGGGCGGCGCCAACGTCATCGCCGGCGACGTGCTGGGCGCCGGTGACGGCGCCTCCCAGGTCCAGGTGACCAACGAGGCCCTCGGTACCGGCAGCGTCGGCTCGGACAGCATTACCACGGGCAACGGCGACGACGTCATCGCCGGCGATGCCCTGGTGTCCGGCGGCGGTAGCGCAACGGTGATCAACCTGGCGATGCTCGGCGCCCTGGCGCAGGTCGGCCGCGATCTCATCAACTGCGGTGGGGGCGACGATCTGATCTCAGGCGATGCCCTGGCCCTGGGCGGCGGCAGCGCCATCGTCCAGAACTCCGCTTTGGTTGACCCGGCCGGCAACGACGACATCACGGCCGGCGACGGCGACGACACCATCGCCGGCGATGCCCTGGCCCAGGACGGCACCGCGTCGGTCGACTTCGGCGGCGACGACGTCATCTTCGGCGGCGCCGGAAACGACCTGATCTCCGGCGACGCGCTGGTGATCGGGATCGGCCTGGCGGAGGTGACGGCGGCCGGCGGTGCCGATCTGATCTTCGGCGGCGACGGCAATGACCTGATCTACGGCGATGCCAATCTGTCAGGGGCCGAAGTCACCGGCGGCAACGACACCCTGTTCGGCGACGACGGCGACGACACCATCTTCGGCAACGGCGGCGACGATACGATCTCCGGCGGCGGCGACAACGATCTGCTGCTGGGCGGCGCCGGAAACGACCAGATTTGGGGTGGCGCCGGCAACGACACCCTGTCGGGCGACGACGGCGACGACTGGCTCCAATCCGACGGCGGCGACGACAACCTGCAGGGCGGGTTGGGCAACGACACCCTGCGGGGCGGCGAGGGCAACGACTGGATCTTCGCCGGCAGCGACGACGACAGCCTGGTCGGCGGCGGCGGTGACGATACGCTGAATGGCGGCATGGGGGCCGACGAGATGATCGGCGGTACCGGCAACGACCACTATTTCGTCGATGTGGTCGGGGACCTGGTCATCGAGGCGGCGGCCGGTGGCGACGACACCGTCTCCAGCAGCATCGACTACGACCTCAGTCTGGTTCCGGATGTCGAGGATCTCATCCTGCTGGGTAGCGCGACGATCGGTCTCGGCAACGACCTGGACAACCGGATCGAGGCAAACGACCTGGGGAATTTCCTCTCCGGCGGGATCGGCGAGGATTCGATTATCGGCGGGTCGGGCGACGACAGCCTGTTTGGCGGCGCCGACCATGATCTGCTCCATGGCTTTGGCGGCAACGATATCGTCGGCGGCGGTGGCGGCGGCGATTTCCTCACCGGCGGCGATGGTGAAGACACCCTCTTCGGCGACGACGGTAACGACACCCTCAACGGCGGGGCCGGCGACGACACCCTGACCGGTGGGGCCGGCGCCGACAACTTCCACTACAACAGCTCGGACGTGGGGAGTTCGGATGTCATCAACGATTTCACGATTGTCGACGGCGATGTGATCGACCTGGCGGACCTGCTGGAAGGGGTGATGAACGGCATGGATGCGGCGGAGTTGGACGACTACATCGACTTCTCCGTCAACATTCCGGGAACGACGATGACCATCGATACCAACGGCGCCGCGCCCGGCGGTGACACGGTGGAAATCCTGCTCACCGGTTATTTCAACGTCGCCTCGGATCAGGACGTCATCCAGGACCTGCTCGACGGCGGCAACCTGGCGGCCTAGCGGCCAGGTCGATACGCGACACCCAGCCGGCATCGGGCCCCTGTCCTTTGGCGGCCGGGAGAGGGGAGCGGCGGTTTCCAGCCGGGGGGCTGGGGCGCCGCTCTTCTCGTTTGGGCTTTCCGTTCAGGCTTCCCGTTCAGGCTCGGGCGGCGGAGGGCGCTTTGCCGTCCAGCAGCGCCAGGCAGGTGTCGAGGATCCGGTCGACGGTTCGCTGGGGGCCGCGCGCGGCGATTTCCTGCGAAAGGGCGACGGCGCGCTCAGCCATCGCGGCATTGCCGGCCACCGCGTCGAGCAGCGGCGGCAGGCCCTCTGCGGTGCCTTCCTTGGCGGACAGCAGGTGGCCGCAGCCCTGGGCGACGATGGCATCGGCGGAAAGCCGCGCTTCCATGTGGGTCGGCAGCAGGATCTGCGGGCGCCCGGCGCTGAGGGCGGCGCAGCAGGTGCCGTTACCGCCGTGGTGGATGATGAGGTTGGCGCGGGCCAGCAGCTCCGGCATCGGTTGGGGCTCTCGGTGCACCGTAAGGCCCGGGCGCACCAGCGCTTTGGCGATGTCGTCGGTCATGCCGCGGGAGAAGATTTCGCCGCTCATCCGGCTGGCCCTGAGGCCCTGCAGGAAGGGCCGGGTCTTTTTATGCTCCAGGCTGACGTAAGCGAAGAAGTGCGGCTTGGCGGGTTCAGGCAGCGGCAGCGGGGCCCGCAGGCCCTCGACGGGTCCGATTACCGGGTCCAGGCGCAACTCGGCATAGGGGTCGAGTTCCGGCAGAGTGCAGACCAGCCGGCCAGCGGTACGAAACGGCTCGGTCACCGTCTGCGGGATCGGCAGGTTGTGCGCCTTCTGGACGTCCTGCATGACCCGCAGTACATGGGCCGGATCGACCATCGGCTTGCGGCCCTTGCGGAAGAGCGGAAACTGCGCATCCTGGGCCGGCGGCATGGTGAAGCCGTCGGCGACCTGCACCACCGGGATTTGCCCGAAACAGGCGAGCAGCAGCACCGGGCTATGGTCGGCCACCACCAGGTCCGGCTTGGCCTGCTTCAGCAGCGTGCGCCAGGCCAGCATGCCGGCGTGCAGCGTCTGGCGGCGGTAGAAGCCGGAGGTGCACATGATGTCCAGGTAGGTCGCCAGCGGGGCCGGGGTCGGGGCACCGGGGATGCGCGCGACCAGGTCCGGCACCGGCAGGATCGCGCGGTGCTCGCGGGCCAGCATGCCGGCGTTTTCGTGGATGTTACGCAGAAAGAAGGTGACCCGGTGACCGCGCGCCTCCAGGGCGCGCACCAGCGGCATCAGCCGGTGGACGTGGCCGTGGCCGCCGCCCAGTTCATAACCGACGAGGATATGAGCCATGCTTGCTGGACCTTCCGCCGTCAGCCGTTGCCGAGGGAGGCCCGGCAGGCCTGCAGGATGTGGTCCATCGGACGGAACGGGCCGGCCCCGGCAATCTCCGCGGCGATGATGGCGGCGCGCTCGCGGCGCCGCGGACCGGCCTCTGCCTCGGCCAGTTTGGCAGCGCCGCCGTCCTCCAGTTCCTTGGCCGAGACCGTGGTGCCGACGCCGATGCGGCCCAAGGCCTGGGAGTTCAGCAGCGTCTCCTCGTGGATCGGCAGTGTCAGTTGCGGGCGCCCGGCGCTGCAGCAGGCCAGGCACATGCCGCTGCCGCCGTGGTGGATCGCCAGGGTGGCGCTCGCCAGCATCTGGCCGATCGGCTGGGGCGACTTGTAGAAGGTGAGGCCGGGGCGGGTGTATTTCTTGGCCGCCTCCGGCGTCATGCCGCGCACGTAGGCCCCGGCGGGTAACGCGGACTCCTTCAGCGCCGACAGCAGCTTTGCGGTGATGCGGTGCTCGATGCCGAGGTAAGCGAAGAGGCGCGGTTCCTTGGGCAGCGGCATGGGCGCCTGAAGACCCTCGGTCGGGCCGACCACCGGGTCCTGGCGTCGGTCCTTGTAAGGATCGAGGCCCTTCAGGGTGCAGACCAGCCGCCCCGCGGTGCGTAGCGGCGCGGTGACGGTAGGCACCTTGGGCCCGCCGAGGCGGCGCTGCACCTCGTTCATCACGGCGAGGATTTGCTCGCTCGGGACGGTCGCCTGCTTCTTCGGCTGGAAGCCGGGAAAGGAATCGTCCTGGGCCGGCGGGATGGTAAAGCCGTCGCCGACCTGAACCACCGGGATGCGGCCGTAAGCGGCAAAACAGACCACCGGGCTGTGGTCGCAGACGATGAGGTCCGGCCTCATCTGGTCGAAGATGGTGCGCCAGGCCAGGGCGGCGGGGAACAGCGTCTCCAGCCTGCCGAAGCCGCAGTAAACCATGATGTCACTGTAGGAGCCCATTTTCTTCGGGCCCCGCTCTGCCGGGTTCGGTGCGACCAGGTCGGGGCTCTGGATAAAGGGCAGAGGATTCCTGGTGATCTCCGCCCGGCAGTCATAAGGGTTGCGCAGGAAGAAGGTGACCTGATGGCCTTGGGCCGCCAGGGCTTCGGCGACCGGCACCAGGCGGCGGTAATGGCCGAGATTGTCGCCACGTTCGTATCCGACCAGAATTCTTGCCACTGCTCGACCTGTGCTCCTGCCGGGGGCGCTGTACTTCTAACCCAGGCTTCTTCATCTCATGATTTTGTTGATAAATAGTTCCGCCCCGTTTGCGCAACTGGGAAAAGGGTGTGGGCGAGGAATTTCCTGAATAATGTATTCTACAGTATATATAAGAGTACTCGATTGAATCATCTACTGGGCTCGGGAGGCTGGGCAATGAGAGTGATTGGCGCCGGGCTCAGCAAGACTGGGACGACATCGCTGAAGCTGGCCCTGGTTCAGCTCGGGATGAAGGTGTTGCACAACGACATGCAACGGCTGGCGGAGGTTGTCTCTGGGGCGGACGATCGCCCGAACTTTCGCCGCTATGACGATTACGATGCGGTTCTCGACCTGCCAACATCCTTCTTCTTCGCAGAGCTGTTAGACACTTATCCGGAGAGCAAGTGCATCTTGACGGTGCGCGACGAGGACAGTTGGTGGCAGAGTGTGAGATCTCATTTCAATGAAATATTTCCGATTGCCTCCCGCGCAGCCGATCCGGTTCGCTGGGATATCCGTCACCTTGCCTACGGCTCAGCCAAGGCGACTGAATTTCTTTTCCGCAAGGCGTATCGAGAGCACAACGAGCTTGTAAAAGCGGTGGTGCCGGCCAACCGCCTTCTGGTGGTTGATATCGTCAAGGGTGAAGGCTGGGAGAAAGTTTGTCCCTTTCTCAGTCTGAACGTACCCAGCGCCTCGTTTCCGCATGGCAATGAACGCTCCGCTCTTGCCCGTTTCGTCCGCGATGGCGGCACAAGGTCTTAGACATCAATTGCCGGCGTTCCGAACTGACGCTGTATAGCGCACGAGAAGCTCAGCGGCCGCCACCGCTCCGTTGGGCAACTCAGTTCGCACTCGGTCTTCCTTCATCGCCGCCAACTGGGCGGGATCGTCAAAGTTCGCAAAGGCTGTATCGAGAGCCAATGTATCATAGGCAGGCACAACAAAGCCGCCTCTGTCTCCCAGGGTGCGCCTTGCTTTGGCGAAGAAATCTTCATCTTTTTGCGGGCTGACATCCGGCACCAGGATCGCCGGGATTCCCATGTAAGCAAGCTCATAAGCGCTGCTACCCACCGTCGAAATTGCAGCATCAAACGCAGCGAAGCACTCGGCCATAGGATAGTATTCGAAGCGGCTGATATTCGAATTAGTGAAATCAGTCTGAACGCTCTGGAGAAGAGGTGGAGTTGCAAAGGCGAAATGCCATAGCGGGTATTTGGCGGCGAGCAGCAAGACCCATTCCTCGAGGCGTGCGTAGGCCGGGTTGCCGCCACCGCCAAAACTGACCAGACAGACTTGGCGGTCGTGCGGCAGGCCCAGCCGCCGCCGGGCTTCCCCTTGCGGAAGGAGGTCACTGCGGGCTCGCACGAGAATGGGACCTACCCAATGAAGGGAGTTCCGCGCGGCAACATCAAGCGTCATCTCACCCTTCTCGTAAGGCGCCAGCAACGCGTGGAAGCGTGGCAGCGACTCATGGTACTCCCACTGGGGAAGCGGATTCTTGATTTCTCGGGCAATCAGGAAACGGAGGCACGGCAGTCGCTGAAAAATTGAGAACTCACCCCGGTTTCCAACAGGGAAGCTATCGATAACAACCGCGTGTGGCTGGTAGGTCGTTGCGCAGGCATTCACAACCGATGTGCTCACCCAAAGCCGTCGCAAATCGTCGATGTTGTGCTCGCCTGCTGGTTTGAACCATTCGGGCGAGGGAAGCTTTACACTCGCAAATTTTTCGCGAGCGATGAGGTGGGTTGCATCCGAGTAGGTCAGAAACAGGAACTCGTCACCAGGGCATAGGCGGCGCAGCTCGCGCGCCAAGCCGAGTTGGCGGGAGACATGGCCGAGGCCCCATCCGTCTTGAGCAATAAGTAGCCAGCGCATGAGAGTTTCTTACGATTCCAACACAAATCTCGAGTCGACTACTACACCGCCTAGGCGCGCGACTTCGCCGGTTTCTTGCGTGCGGCCTTTTTCTTGCCAGCCGCCTTGGCGCCGCTCTTCTTCGCGGCGGCTTTGGCCGGCTTCTTTGCCCCCTTGCCCGCGGGCGCGGCTTTCTTCGCCGTAGTGCCCGGTGGCAGGCGGTAGCTCGGTTGGCCGGGCTTGGCGCCGGCGGCCGGACGCTTGCCGGCGACCAAGGAACCGATCAGATCGAGCTGCCGGTTGAGGCAATCCTCCAGGTCGTAGTTCTGCGCGATGGTGCTGCGGGCCTTTTTGCGGATCGCCGCCATGCGGTCCTTGTGGTCAAGCACCTCGTTGACGCGCTCGGCAATCGACTGGTGATCGAAGAAGTCGACCAGCAAGCCATTGACGCCGTCCTCGATGACTTCGGTGACCGGCTGCGTATCGGAAGCGACCACCAGGCACCCCGCCGCCATCGACTCGAGCATCGACCACGACAGCACGAAGGGATAGGTCAGGTAGACGTGCACGCCGGACACCTGAATGACCTTCAGGTAGGTCGAGTAGGGCACGCGGCCGATGAAGAACACGCGGCTCATGTCGAGGTCGACTTCCTCGAGCATCTGCTTACGGTAGGTCTGGCCCTCGGGCAGCGGCCGGCCATAGCTCACCTCATCGCCGCCGACGATGATGATCTTGGCATTGGGGCGCTGCTGCAGGATCAATTCGGCGGCACGCATGAACTGCGGGAAGCCGCGGTAGGGCTCCAGGTTGCGCACGACGAAAGTGACGATCTCCTCGCCCTGGCGCAGCGTCGTGGTGGCGCCGTTCGGGGTGCGGATTTCGATAAAGGCGTCGTTGTCGGGTGCGCAGACCGTGGTGTCGATGCCGTCATGGACGACGGAGATCTTGTGCTGGAATTCCCTTGGGTACTGCTGGAACTGCCAGTAGGTTGGCGACATGCCGGCGTCGGCCGATTCCAGGCCCATGAACTGGATGATGTTCTTGGTGCGGATGCGGCAGTGAGTATCGAGCGTCACCGGGCTGTCGGGATCGAAGCCGACGTCGGCGCCGACGGCGTGGTAGTAGAACTCGAAGAAGCCGAACAGCGGCGTATCGGGAAACACATCCTTCAGGTACAGCGTTTCGCCCCAGCCGGGGTGGCCGATGATGATATCGGGTACGAAGCCCTTGGCCTTCAGCGCCATGGCCTTGCGGGCCACTTCCTGGGCATGCAGGATGCCGCGCTCGGCCTCGCGGATATAGCGGTGGGTCGACTCCGCCGGTTCGCGCTGCGGCTTATAGAGCACCTTGGTGATGTTGGGCAGCTCCAGCCCTTCGCGCTTGGTGATAAAGACAACAGTGTTGTCCTTGTCCTCGGCGAGGCGCTGGCAGATGTGCTTGTACTGCCCCGGCATGTTCTGGTGCACAAAAAGATATTTCATGAGTTCTGGCTCAGGGCTGGCCGAATATTTGATGGCATGGCGAGAAAGCTAACGACCACTTCCTGCCAGGTTCGGCTGATTTACTGAATTTTCGGTAAACTGCTCAAGTAGGAGCAAGCGGTAGCCCGGCCCCGCCCGCAGCGGGCCCGGCGAGGCTCTGGTCAAAACGCAGGTCCCCTGCGGTCGCTGCAGCGCGCTAAAGGTTCGACAGGGCGTCGTCCAGTTCGTCGCCCTTCTTGCCTTCGATGTCCAGCCGGTCCTTCTCGGCCTGGCGGTCCTGCAGCTGTTCCAGCGCCTTGGCCAATTGCAGGGTCAGCCCCTTCAGCGAGCCGACCGGCAGCAGCAGGGTTCCGGCGCTGTGGGAGCTCAACTCCGCCTTACCGTCCTTGCGGCGCAGTTGGACCAGCTCGATGCGCACGACGCCGTTGGATACGATGATGGAGCCGGTGCCATCGGCAAAAATCTCCGTCATGAAACTCTTTCCTTCTGTCGATCGCTCAAAATGCCACGGGCGCCGAAAGCGTCGGAGGTGCGCCCAAAAATCTCAAAAAAAGCGGCGCTGCCGCCGCCGAATTCCACCGCCCCTGGATATCAGGCTTGCCGTCCATAATCCAGAACCGCCGCGCGCAGCGTTTCAGGCGAAGGGGGTAGTCCGGCCGTCACGGCGTGGAGGCATGCAGCAGGCGTCCCATGACGGCGAGGGACGGCTGGCCGCTGCTGGCGAGCCCGTTTTCCGACTGGAACCGGCTGAGGGCCGTGCTGCGTGCGTCAACCGAGGCAACGCCGGAGGCCGTATGCAGATAGCCAAGCTTGGCGAGCAGATTGTCGATGGTGGTCAGCGGCAACCGCGCCGCCTTGCTGTCGGGTCCCGGCGGGTGGCCGGGTGCCCAGTGCGAGGTGGTGGCGGCGAGGGCGCGCACGGCATCACGCCGGCCGCCGTTGGGATGGAACACGCTAAGCGACAGCACGCCGCCGAGGTGGGTTTTTTCTTTCAGCACCAGGTCGATGGTGTGCAGACCAACGGCATAGAAGTCGCCGTCGGCATAGAGCATCAGCGGCGAGCCGGAATCGCCCTGCACCACGTCGCAGTCGTGCATCAATATGCGGCCGGCCTGCGCGACCCCGGCGATGGCGCAGTCCCAGCCCGCGGTCATCACATGGGACAGGTCGCGGCGATAGCCGGCCTGCAGCAGCAAGGCGTCGCCGGCGGCGATGCGCGACAGCATCAGGCTGTCCAGCGCCTTGATGCCGAGCCAGCCGGCTTGGCCGCCGAGCGGTTCGGCCAGCGTCAGGATGGCCCAGTCGTTCGACGCCGCTTCCAGATCCTGGCGCGGCGCGAAGACGAAATTCTTGGGCCGGCTATAGCTGGCGATCTTGGAATGCAGAATGAAACGGTCGCGCTGGTAGCCGGCAATGAAGTGCAGCTCGATGGCCCCGCGCCAGCGCCCGGCCTGTGGGTCATAAAGACAGTGCGCCGCGGTGAGCACGTGACGTTCGCTGATGAGGAAGCCGGTGCAATGGCCGCGTCCGCCGGCATTCACCCGGCCGATGGCGCTCCAAGGGTACTCCATGGCGTTCACTTCGACGCGCCGTTCCGTCAGCGCCTGCGGAACCGGCAGTTCCGCCGCGGCCGGGCGTGGCGCCAGGCCACAGGCAGCCAGCACCAATAGGCAGGCGACAAGGACCCGCCGCCGTGGGGTGGCCGTGCGATCCCGTCGTCTCGCCTCAGCCTGTTGCGATACTGGCAATAAGTTTTTCACCGGATACCGTCGCCACCACCTGTTTGAGCGCGTCGATCACCTTGGGATCGTAGCGGGCCATGTTTTCCGCGAGAATATCCAGTACCGCGTCAGGTGCAAGGCCGGCGCGATAGGAGCGCGGCTCGAGACGCGCGCAGAATACGTCGCAGGCGCCCAGTATACGTCCGGTCAGGGAAATCTGCTCGCCTTTAAGGCCGTTAGGATAGCCTTCGCCATCCAGCCGTTCGTGCATCTGGGTGATGGTCTCGACCACCGGTAACTCGAAATCGATGCCCTGCAGGAAATCGACCGCGTGCTTCACGTGGGCTTCCATCTCCTGCACTTCCGCCGAGGTCAGGCGGGCCGGCTTGGTCAGCAGGTCCTTGCGGATCGCCAGTTTGCCGATTTGCGATAGGTTGGCCGCCAGTTCCAGGGTGGCCAGTTCCTCCTCGCCGCAGCCGAGTTGCTTGCCGACGGCGACGGAGAACTCCGCGACCCGCCGCGAGTGGCCGGCCAGGTAGGGGTCGCGCAGCTCGATCGCGCGAACCAGAGCGGTCACCATCTGCTGGATGGCGTGTTCCTTCTTTTCGCGCTGTTCGACCAGTTCGGTGATGTCGCGGGTCACGGAAACGATGCCGCGCGGTTCACCGGCGGCGTCGAGGAACGGCACCTTGGAAATTTGGAGGTAGTGGCGCACGCCGTCCAGATAGACTTCTTCGTCAGCGGTTACCGATTCGCGGTTGTTCAGCACGCGGCGGTCGCTGAGCGCGAGCCGTTTAGCCGTGCCCTGGCCGAAGATCGCCGCGTCGTCGAGGCCGATCATCGCCTCTGGGCTGCGCAATACCGCGTTGGCGAAGGCCGGGTTGGCGTAGCGGTAGGTTCCGTCCGGTGCTTTCAGGCCGATGAATTCATGGATTGCGCCGTTGATGCTGTCGAGCAGTTGCTTCTGGCTCTGGATATGGTTCGCCAGCGTGCGGTACTGCTCGGCAAGGGCGCGGTCGTGCAGGCTGGCGAGGCGCCACCAGAACGCCCCGAAGGCGATGGCCACGGCGAAGACGACCAGCACGGAAACCACGATTGCCGCGGTGGTGTAGGTGGCCAGCGGACGTTGCGCTACTGCCACCGCGACCTCTTCCAGCACCCACCAGGTCGGGCCGGAGACCATGGCGCCGGCGGAGTAGACTGTGCCGGCGCCAGCAAGCGACTCCCGCTGGGCAAAGGGAATCTCACCGGCGGCGAGATCGAAACCCTTGATGCTGACCGGCGCGATGGCGTTGGCCGCGCCCGGTTCGATGCGGTGCAGTTGGTCGCCGGAGAGCTGTACGAGCACTCGGTGTGTGCTGGGGCTGGCGAGGGGGTCGATGGCGAGGAATTCGGACAGGCCGCTGGTCAGCGGTGCGATCAGGACCAGGGCCGCCACCGGCTTGCCGCGGCCCGGTTCGACCTGCGCCGGATAGATCGGTACGGCCAGGTCGATGACCAGTCCGGCGGGCAACCTGCGCGCACCGCCGTAGACCGTCTGGCCGCGCTCGATGCTGTCGAGGGCGAGGCGGCGCTGTTCGGCCTCGAAGGAGCCAGCGCCGCTGGACGTCACGAAGGCGTCGCCCTTGCGTCCAACCAGATAGGCGGCCAGGAAGTCGGCGTTGGTGGCGAAGTCGCTGATGATACGCTCGATGAAGGGAACCTGTTCGACGAGAGGCACGCCGAGGCCGGCCTGGTCGTCGCTCGGCGGCGCCACCATTTTCGACATGTCGCCGCCGGCGAGATCCATCTCGGCGGCGAAGAGGCGCAGCAGTTCGCTCTCGACCACCGGGTCGGCGAGGCGACGGGTGCCTTGCAGCCAGGTCGAGATGACGCCGGCCTGTCCCGCCGCGGTGATCTGCAGTCGCTCGGCGATCTGTTCGTTCAGTTGGCTCTTCTTGGCGCTGATGGTAAGGCTCGGCACCAGCACGGCGGCAACGACGATGACAGCCAGGACCGCCGCGGCCCAGGCAAGCAGGCGCCCGCGCTGGCCCGGTTCGGGCTGGCCGCTCGGCGTGGAAAAATCCAACGGTTCGGCGCTCGGATCGCTTGGCGTCGTCATTTCGCTGTTATCCCATAGGTCGCATTAACGATTGTTTACAATGATGCTGTGCGGTTTTTGTCAAAAAAATGGGCCCAACGGGTGGTCTCGTTCATCGAGTACTGCGGCACGTAGTGCTTGTACTTTTTGTGCGAAAAGACCAAGTCGGTCAGGCTGTCGAGAATAAGGATGTCGCCCAGCGCATACACGGCCAGCACAGCATGGCCGATGCGCCGGATGCGGTCCATCAGGATGACGATACGCAGGTCGTCGTTGGCAAAGCCGAGGTCGCGCAGGGCGAAAAACTTGGCGATCGAGTAGTCTTCGCAGTCACCGGAGCGCTTCATGAACTCCTGCGGCGTCGCCCAGAATTCGCTGACACCGTAAAGCTCGCGGTCCATCTTGTAGGGCCAGCGGTTGAAGTAGGCGTTGACGGTTTTCAGCTTCTCGAGTTCCGGCTTGCCCTTGGCGGCGGCGGCAACTTCGCGCCAGGATTTGAGGCCGGCCGTGGAGCAGGCGGCCGGATTGTCCAGGCAGGCGTGGAACAGCTTGCGCTCGGTCTTCATCTTCGAGAGCACGCGCGCCCACTGGGGCAGGGCCTTGAGGTTTGCCGAGGAGATCTCGGTGGAGCCGAACAGCGCCTGACCCGACTTGCGGGTCGACTTCATGAAATCCTGCAGCGACTGAGCCTGGGCCTGGCCGCATAACGCCGGCAACAGCAGGCCGCTGGCAGCGGCCCCCGCAAAGACGGCACCGTGGCGAAGGAAGGCGCGGCGATCCAAGGAAGAAGGCTCCTGACTGAAGGCGGAATGGGCCGTTTTGGGCTGCGTTCCGGGCTTCTAGGAGGATCGCTGTTTTGGCTTAATGGAGCCTTGCCAAAGGTGGTTTACGGGATGAGGGAAATTGGCGCGGGGATCAACGGAAAGTCCAGCGATTCCGAGGCGTAGAAAGGTTAACACGCGACGCGGGGCGGGCCCTTCTTGAGGGCGCCGCCGGGCGGGTGGCGGGAAAGGCGGGCCCTGCCTGCCGGCCGGGGCCGCGCCCGCGGCGGCCGGCGCCTCAGCGCTCGCGCAGGGCCGAGGCCTTGGCCGTGAGGATCGGCTGCAGGATGTAGTCGAGTACCGACTTTTCACCGGTCAGGATTTCCGCCGTCACCGTCATGCCGGGAATGATCGGCAGGGTCTCGCCGTGGTGCTGCAGGGAGTTCACCTCTGTGCGCAGATAGACGCGGTAGAAGCTCTCGCCCTCCTCGTCCTTGATGGTATCGGCGGAGATACGCTCCAGCTTGGCGTTGAGGCCGCCGTAGATCGAGAAATCATAGGCCGAGACCTTGATCACCGCCTTCTGGTCCGGCCGCAGGAAGGCGATGTCGGCCGGGCGGATGCGGGCTTCGACCAGCAGGCTGTCGTCCAGCGGCACGATTTCCATGATGTCCTCGCCCGGCTGGATGACGCCGCCGACGGTGGTAACCTTCATGTCCTTCACGGTGCCGCGCACGGGGGAGGTCACCGACGTGCGGGTGACCCGGTCCTGTCCGGCGAAGAGCGACTGTGAGATCGACTTCAGTTCGCCGCGGGTCTTGTTCAACTCATCGGAGGCGTCGGTCTGCGCCGTCAACTTCATCTCCTCGATGCGCTGGTTGGCCTCCTGCTGGGCGGCCTCCAGGCGCGGGATGGCGGTGCGGATGGTGCGGATCTCGCCTTCCAGGTCGGCCACCTGGCGCTCGATGCGGATCAGGTCGATGCGCGGCATGACGCCCTTCTTGACCAAGGGGGCGGTGATGGCCAATTCGTCGCGGGCCAGGCGAAGGCTCTCGTCGAGCTGACGCCGGCGGCTGTCCATCTCGGCGGTTTCCTGCTTGCGCTGGCGGGCCTGGGATTCGAGGACCGAGATCTGCGCTTCGAGCTGTCGCTTGCGGGCGCCGAACAGGCGCTTCTGGTCGGCGGCCAGCGTCGGCGCCTCGTTCATCACGGCCTCGGGGAAGGTAACCTCGTCCTTGAATTCGATCTGGGCAATCAGGCGGGCCTCGGTCGCCAGCAGGGTGAGATACTGCTGTCGGGCATCTTCCAGGCTGGCCTCGGCGACCGTGTTCTCGATGCGCACCAGCACGTCGCCATTCTCGACGATGTCGCCCTCGTGGACCAGGATCTCGGCAAGGATGCCGCCTTCGAGGTTCTGGATCACCTGGGTGCGCGATGACGGGATAATGGTGCCTTCGCCGCGGGTAACCTCGTCGAGCACGGCATAGTGTGCCCAGACACCCATGACGCCGAAGAAGGCGAACGACAGGATAGTCAGAATATAGGCGAAGCGCCGGCCGCGGTGGCGGGTGGCCGCATGCACATCGGGCATGAAATCCAGATCGTCGCGATCATAAACGCCGTGTGCACTCATCTCTGTTTCGTCCCTATCAAAACCCGTCAAATCCAACCCGGGAGGCAATCCCCCGTACTTCGGTCAGGCGGTCCGCGGCGGCCTTGCCGGCAGCAGCGCGGGGCCGCACATCCGCTCAGCCTGTCGTGGCGCGGATCTGGCCCTGACGCAGCGCCTTCAGCACTTCCTCCTTCGGACCGTCGGCGACGATCTTGCCGTTATCGATGATCAGCAGACGGTCGATCAGCGACAGCAGGGAGCTGCGATGGGTGACCAGAAACAGCGTCTTGCCCTGCAGCGTATCGCCGATGCGCTTTTTGAAAGCCGCTTCGGAGGAATTGTCCATGTGACTGGTCGGCTCGTCCAGCAGGATGATCGGCGGGTCGAGCAACAAAGAGCGGGCGATGGCCACCGACTGGCGCTGGCCGCCGGACAGGCTCATGCCGCGCTCGCCGACCTGCAGGTCGAAGCCGCGCGGGTGGGTGCGCAGGAAGTCGCTGACGCCGGCCACGTTGGCGGCCCGCAGGATGCTCTCGTCATCGACGTGTGGGGAGCCGAAGCAGATGTTGTCGCGCACCGAACCGAAGAACAGGTAGTTGTCCTGCGAGACATAGCCGATGTTGCGGCGCAGGTCGGCCGGATCGACCTGGCGGATGTCGGTGCCGTCGAACAGGATCGCGCCTTCCATCGGCTCGTAGAGGCCCATCATCATGCGCGCGACCGTGCTCTTGCCGGAGCCGATGCGGCCCAGCATGCCGACTTTCTCGCCCGGCTTGATCTTGAAGGACAGGCCGTCCAGCGCCTTGGTCTCCTGGCCGGGATAATGGAAGCTCACCTGCTTGAACTCGATCTGGCCGCTGAGGCGGGGACGGTGCAGGAACTGCTTGTTCAGCGCCCGCTCGACCGGCGCCTTCATCAAGGTATCGAGCGAACTCAGCGCGACGCGAGACTGCTGCAGGCGGGTCAGCATGGCGGCGACCGCGCCCAGCGGCGCCAGGGCGCGGCCGGTCAGGAGCGTTGCGGCGATCAGCGCGCCCATGGTGATGTTGCCTTCCGCGATCTCGTAGACACCGTAGACAACGACGATCACCGTCGACATCTGGATGGAGACCTGGGCGAAGGTCGTGGCCAGTCCGGCGATGAAGCGCGCCCGGCCGGAGGACGCGGCCGACATGCCGACGAAACGCTCCCACGACTTCTGCACACGGCCTTCGGCAGCCGTTGCCTTGATGGTTTCCAGACCGTCGATGGCCTCGACCAGCAGGGCGTGCTTCTGGCTTGCCTCGCGCTGGCTCTTCTCGACCAGGGCACGCAGCGGATACTGGCGGCAGAAGCCGACGATGATGACGAGCGGCACCATGGCCAGCGGCACGAAAGCCACCGGGCCGGAGACGATGAAGATGACGCCGATGAAGAGGAAGATGAACGGCAGATCGACCAGCGCCACCAGGGTGCCCGAGGTGAAGAACTCGCGCAGCGATTCGAACTCGCGCAAATTGTTGGCCATGGCGCCTGTGGACGCGGGCTTTGAATCGAGGCGGGTCGACATCAGCTGCTCGAGCAGGCGGCTGGCGATGATGACGTCTGCGTTCTTGCCGGCGACGTCGACGAAATAAGTGCGCAGGTTGCGCATGACGAACTCGAAGCCGAACACCGTGACGACGCCGGCGGCGAGCACCCAAAGCGTCTCGATCGCCTGGTTCGGCACCACGCGGTCATAGACGTTCATGATGAACAGCGGGCTGGCGATCGCGAAGCAGTTGATCAGGACAGAGGCCATGATGACGTGGCTGTAGATCGGCCAGAACTGCCAGAGGGTGCCCCAGAACCAGGCGCGCGGCTCCGTCAGCTTGTTGTCCGGGGCGCGCTCATCGAAGCGGGCTTCGGTGCGCGCGAAGATGGCGTAGCCGGTGAACTGCGGCTGCAACTCTTCGACCGGCACCGACTTCGAGGTGCCGCCGGCCTCCGGCAGCAGGATGTCGGCCCGGCCGTGGCTGACATTCTGCAGGACGCAGCAGGTGCCGCCTTTGAGCAGCAGAATACAGGGCAGGGTGACGGGCAGGATCCGCGACAGGTGGGGGCGGCGGACGACGCGGGCGGAGAGGCCGGCACGTTCGGCCGAACGCACCGCCAGCTCCGGCGTAAAGGCCTCGTTGGCATGGGGCAGGCCGGCCTTCAGCGCTTCCGTCGAAATGGGGCGCTGCAGCAGCCCGGCCAGGATCGACAGGCAGCGCACCAGGGGATCTTCGAAATCCACCATCGACGGGACGACGTTCCAGCCCTTGTCTGCCTCCGGCGCTTCGATCAGGTCCTTGGTGCGCAGGATGGCGCGCGCCTTGGCGGCATCGGTCTCTTCGTCCGGACCATCGTCCTCGGCCAGATTGGCGGACATGGGACCGCCGGCGGCTGCCTTGGCCTCTGTGGAGTCCTTGGCGGGGTCCTCGGTGGGGCCGGCGGTGGGGCCGGCGGCGGCGCCCGCGGCGGACGTCGTTTTCAGCTCGGGGTCGCGCCAGCTCTTTTTCGATCCCACAGAATTCTCCTTGATGGAATGTCCCGGACCTTTGCCTGTGGTGCCGTCAGAGCCGAGATCGTCTTTGACGGTGGTCGTATCGTCGCGGGCAGCCATACTATTTCTTTGCCTCAGTGAACATTTTCATCGAACCCTGTCGCCTGAAACCCCGTGCTCGAAACCTTTGTGCCTGAAACTCTGCGCCTTAGCCCCGGTGCGGTGGCTGTCGCGTGCACGGCGGCTCCCCCGGCTAGGGATCTTCGCGATCCGCGTGACCAAAGATTTGCCGGGTCCAAAGCTTCATTAGAATTGTTACGAATTCGCAAAGGGAACGGGTTCAAAAAATCTCGATACCCTGGCGCATCGCCTTGGAAAACATAGCAATGCTTCATTCGAAAAGGGTTAATATCATACTTTGCCCTTCCAGGCAGGGCTTTCGGTGACAGCCGGAGCGCCCTCCGGCCGTTGCCTCCTTGCCCAACCCGTCTGGCGAGGTTGCCGCAGGTCTTCGCGCGGCCCGCTCCGCGCTTAGATTGCCGCTGCCGAAAGCCCCGATGTTCGATTCCTTCGGGCGCCAGCGCGAAGCCGCCCTTTCCGTGCCGTGGGGCAGGTCAATTCCCCCACCCCCCGGAGCAGCCGCTTCTGCCGCTCAAGCTAGGCAGGACAAAGACTTATAGCTGTGTGATTTATCACATCTTTCGGGGTAGGGCTTCACCTCAATTGTGGCGTCAGCGGGGCCGTCTGGCACTGGCCGATCCGGTGCCTCCACAGGGACCAAATTCCTTGCACGGCTTGGCATTTTTGAGTGTAGGATGGTCAACCGTACGATGGGCGCGACTGCCCCGGAAGCCCTGGTTCTCCGATTGGCATGTTACGCTTTGCGCTCAACCGTAGTTGACAGAATCGGATGGGAAGCATAGGCAGGGCGCGTCGTCTATGGCAGTAGTTTGGCGCCGATGGCCGCAACCCGATATCGGGTCTTGGGGCCTTGAGATGGTTAGTTGACGGTTGGCCTCAACTGTCGGTAGCGACTTGATCTTGAGCGTTTGTGGCTTTTGTGACACAGTGTGGTAACTCAGTCCGGCTCATCTCGATTAACCCTGTTTTGCCAAGGGGGGCCGCGTTGACAGCCAAACTAGAAACGAGTTACAAGTCGCGCATATTTCTAGATTTGTTCGCCTTATCGTCCGTTCGCGGTGACGTGTAAAAGGCCCGGAACGGGGGAGGGGTATTGGATGCAAGGTTTTATGTCGGGGGAAACTAGCATGCGCTGGTCTCGCAGCACGAGTGTTACTCACGTCAAGGCGGCCCTTTTGGGTACGGCTTTGGCATTTCCATTGGCGTTGTCGGCAAATGCTATGACGCTGCAAGAGGCGGTCCAGCAGGCGATCGCCACCAACCCGGACATTGGCATCGTGGCCAGCAACCGAGAGGCTGTTGACCAAGAGCTGCGGCAGGCCCGCGGCCTCTACTTGCCGCAGATCGATGCGGCGGCGGGGATTGGCGTTGAAGCCTTCAACGACACGACGTCGCGCGCTGATGGTGGCGACTACGAGGAGACCGTCCGTCGGGAATCGTCGATCACTCTGCAGCAGCGACTGTTTGACGGCTTCGAGGCCGGCGCCACTGTCGAGCGCGAGATGGCGCGTGTTGAATCCGCTGCCAACCGGGTTCTGGAGAATTCTTCGGTTCTCGCCCTCGACGCGATCGGCGCTTACATGGAAGTCCTGCGCCAGCGCGATCTGGTGCGCCTGGCTGAAGACAACGTGGGTTATCATGGCCAGGTCCTCGATGCGCAGCGTGCGCGTCTGGAAGGCGGTGGCGGCAGCGAGGCGGACGTCGATCAGACCGACGCCCGCGCGGCCCGTGCCCGCAACACCCTGATCACGACGCTGCAGGATCTGCGGGTCGCCGAAGCGATCTTCACCCGGATCATCGGCTCGTTCCCTGGCAACGACCTGAGCTATCCGGAGTTCCCGGCCGGCTCGCTGCCGGGCGATCTCGACGAGGCGGTCCAGCTGGCGGTTCGCAACAATAATACGACGAAGATCTTCGAAGCCGACGTCCGTACGGCCGAGGCCGAGGTCGAGCTCTCCGAGGTGCCGCTCTATCCGGCGATCACCCTGGAAGCGCAGACCGAGTACAACGACGGCACCTCCGCGTTGGATACCTACGAGTTCAACAATCAGTTGATGGTCCGCGTGCGGTGGAACCTCTTCCGCGGCGGTATCGATCGTGCCGCGCGCCAGGAAGCGCTGTTCCGCCTGACCGAAAGCAAGAACCGGCGCTACGCCTCCGTGCTGGAATCCCAGCAGGAAATGCGCCGCTCCTGGTTCGAGCTTGAGGCCGCCCGCGACAGCATCGAAGCGCTGGAAGACGCCCGCGACTTCAACCGCTCGACCCTGGGGGCCTACGAGCAGCAGTTCGAAGTGGCTCAGCGCACCCTGCTGGACGTCCTCGACGCGGAGAACGAGCTCTTCGTGGCCGAGGGGCAGTTGATCACCGCTCAGACGAACGAGCAGCTGGCCTCCTACCGCATCCTTGCGGTCGGTGGCGCGCTGCTGGAGACCATCGGCGTCAGCGCTCCGGAGCAGGCGGTTGTCGAGCACAAGTCCTGGATCGACGGCCTAGTCGACTAAAGCTTGGTGGCCTGCCGACCACGGCGGCCGCAGCATAGTGAGAACGGCGTCCCTCGTGAGAGGGGCGCCGTTTTTCTGTTGAGGAAGACGAATTGCAGGCTGGGCGGATGTTATCGGGTGGGGAATGCAATCCAAGGGCGAGTCTTTGGCGGGCTTTATGATGATTTTGGGAAAGATTCGTCTAAAATAGGACCTTGAGCCTATATTGCCTTGGCGTGATTCTGAGAAATATTGTTCTTTTTTGAACGGCGTTCTATGTTGAACAACGTACGGTAATATTTCTGGCCCGAGAGTGGGCGCAGTGGCGGCAATGGCTAAAGAAAAAACAAATCTCGACTTGCCTCAGGCACCGGTCAGCGCGGAAGCGCCGATCGAGCATAGCCTGTCGCTGGATGTCGAGCCGGATCAGTTGCCGCTGGTCATCATCGATCCGGGGGCGCCGCCGCCGGCAGACGATTTGGACTCCGTCATCCTGCAGCTGGGCGATCTGCTGCCCGATTCTTCGGGGGAAGTCGTACTATTCATGGGGGAAGATGTCTCCGTGAATCTCCTTACGCGGGAAACCATCACCGGTTTCGGGATCGCCGACCCTCACGTGACCGCCACCGGTCTTGATGTCACGGGCCTGCATTTTTACAGCTTCGAGAGCGGGCTGACGATCTACAGCGCCAGCGATATCCTGATCATCAACGATCCCAACGCCGGCTGAGGCCGTCGAGGACGGGATCCCGGCGGCTCGCTATTCGGGCAGCAGGGGCGGTGGTTGTCCGCCTGCGGCGCCCGCACGGCGCGATTGAGGCGACAGCCACATCACCGCATAAAACTCCTGATAGGTCTGCGAGCGCAGGGCCAGGATGGTCGCCTGGGCCGCATTGACGCGTCCGGGGGCGACATACAACAGCTTGGCATCCGCCTTCGGCTCGCGTCCGCTGACCAGGTCCTGCCAGACCTCGGTGAGCGAGCGGCGGGTGCGCTCCTGTACCAAGGTGGTCTACTCGGCACCGATGTCGGCCACGTCGGCCGGGCCCAGCCATTCGCCGAAGGGTCTGTAGTAGGCAATGACCGTGCGGTAGCGCGACAGGATCAGGCCCGGGTTGGGGCAGTGGGTGACCACATCCAGCAGGCCGTGATGGGTCGGGCCCAGGGTTTCCCGGGCCAGGGCCTGCTCGCCCTCCAGCATGCAGAAGACCCGCAGGTAGGAGGAGAAATTCGGCCCGTCGTAGGTCTCTGCCAGTTCGGCCACAAAGCGCCCGAGGCGGATGCGCTGGCGGTCCGCCAGGACCTCAAGCGTCTGCCAGTAGATCGGCTCCAGCCGGACCGAGTAGCGCTTGTTGCGGTACTGCACGATCCGGGGTTTGGGCGCCTGATTGAGGAACGCCGGAGGCGCAGGGTTGAACATGGTCGCGGGTCTGCCGGCGCTGTGACGCGGAAGACATACTCATACATAGATATTGGGTTTTGCGCAAGCGGCTGTTGGCGGCGGGCCGGCCTTCAGGCCTCCGTTGAGGCCTGCCGGTCACGTCTGCCGGTTAGGACAGCATTCAGGGCAGCATGATGTCTTCGTGGTCGGAGATGATGCCGCTGAGGTCGGAGAGGGCGCTGCGCAGGTGATAGCGGCGGGCGAGCTTCTCCTGGGCGGGTGCGGGCAGCTCGGTCAGCATGAAGACCCGCTTGTCGATCAGCACGGTGATGACGTCTTCGATGACGCGGATGAATTCGCGGTCCGAGGCCTCGAGCTCGGCGCGGATTTCCTCGCGCTGAAAGCCTTCGCCGGATTCACTGTTCAGATATGACACCAGTTCGGGATCGTCGAGCGGGACCTGCTCGTAGGCAGACTCGGTCTCGCGTTCCTGGACATCGATGATCTGTCCCTGGTCGTCTCTCGCCACATAGGGCATACCTATACTCCTTGCTAGGGATGGGCCCTAGAAAGGCCAAGCTAGGCAGCCAGTGGTTAAATTTGGGTAAGCAGTTGAACAGCGCGTTGGTGCCGACCGCTCCGTGGCGGCCTGCCTCACGGTGTCGGGACCTGAGGATTTTACTTGCTGCGTCTAATGGCCTGATCAAACTAGGGGCGACCCTCCCAGATCCCGATTCGCTGCGCCCATGCCGTTGATTCCCAGCACGATTAACCCCCGCGACCCGCAGTTCGCAGAGAACCGCCGGGCCAACCAGGCGCTGGCCGACGATCTGCGCGCCCAGGTCGAGCGCATCAAGCTGGGCGGCGGCGTGGCGGCCCGCGAGCGCCACCTGGGGCGTGGCAAGCTGTTGCCGCGCGAACGCGTCCGGCGCCTGCTGGACAGCGGTTCGCCGTTCCTCGAGTTGTCGCAACTGGCCGCCAACGGCCTCTACGGCGACGAAGTGCCGGCCGCCGGCCTGATCACCGGTATCGGCCGGGTGTCGGGCCGCGAGTGCGTCATCGTCGCCAACGACGCTACGGTCAAGGGCGGGACCTACTACCCGGTGACGGTGAAGAAGCACCTGCGCGCGCAGGAGATCGCCGAACAGAACCATCTGCCGTGCATCTACCTGGTCGACTCCGGCGGTGCCAACCTGCCCAATCAGGACGAGGTTTTTCCTGACCGCGATCACTTCGGGCGCATCTTCTTCAACCAGGCCAATCTCTCGGCCAGAGGCATCCCGCAGATCGCCGTGGTGATGGGCTCCTGCACCGCCGGAGGGGCGTACGTGCCGGCAATGGCCGACGAGAGCATCATCGTGAAGGAGCAGGGCACCATCTTCCTGGGGGGGCCGCCGTTGGTGAAGGCGGCCACCGGCGAGGTGGTGACAGCCGAGGACCTGGGCGGCGCCGAGGTGCACACCCGCACCTCCGGCGTGGCCGATCACTATGCCGAGAACGACACCCATGCGCTGGCCATCGCGCGGCAGATCGTTGCAAATCTGAACCGCAGCAAGCCGGCAGCGCTGGAGATGAAACCGCCGCAGGAGCCGCACTACGATCCGGCCGATCTCTACGGTCTGATTCCGCGCAACCTGCGCCAACCCTACGATGTGCGCGAGGTGATCGCCCGCCTGGTCGATGGCAGCGAACTGGATGAATTCAAGGCGCTCTACGGCCAGACCCTGGTCTGCGGCTTCGCGCGGATTTGGGGCTATCCTGTCGGCATCCTTGCCAATAACGGCATCCTGTTTTCGGAATCCGCCTTAAAGGGGGCGCACTTCATCGAACTCTGCGCCCAACGCGGCATCCCCCTGGTCTTCCTGCAGAACATCACCGGCTTCATGGTCGGCCGCAAGTACGAGGCCGGCGGCATCGCCAAGGACGGGGCCAAGCTGGTGATGGCGGTGGCTTGCGCCAAGGTGCCGAAGTTTACGGTAATTCTGGGCGGCAGCTTCGGCGCCGGCAACTACGGCATGTGCGGACGCGCCTACAGCCCGCGGTTCCTGTGGATGTGGCCCAACGCGCGCATCTCCGTCATGGGCGGCGAACAGGCGGCCTCGGTGCTGGCCACCATCCGCCGTGATGGTCTGGCGGCCAAGGGCGAGGACTGGCCGGCGGCGGAGGAGGAGCGTTTCAAGGCGCCGATCCGCGACCAGTACGAGGCGCAGGGACATCCCTACTATGCGACGGCACGCCTGTGGGACGACGGCATCATCGATCCGCTGGACACCCGCATGACCCTCGGCCTGGGGATCTCCGCCGCGCTGAACGCGCCGCCTGAGCCGACCCGTTTTGGCATTTTCCGGATGTAGCACGATGACCTACCCGCTTTTCGTACAAGAGATCGACCAACGCGGCACGGCGCGGATTACGCTTACGCGTGCTGAGGTGCACAACGCTTTCAACGAAGCGCTGATCGCCGCGCTGAGCGCAGCGCTCGACGGGATGGATCAGGATCCGCGGGTGCGCGTTGTCGTGCTGGCGGCGCAAGGACCGAGTTTTTCCGCCGGCGCGGACCTCAACTGGATGAAGGCGATGGCCGGCTACTCGCGGGCCGAAAACGTCGAGGACGCCCGCCGCCTGGCGCGGCTGATGCGGACGCTGAACGGCCTGTCCAAACCGACTTTGGCGCTGGTGCAGGGACCGGCTTATGGCGGCGGGGGCGGCCTCGTTGCCTGCTGCGACGTGGTGGTGGCGGTGGAGGAGGCGAAGTTCTGCCTCTCCGAAGTGAAGCTCGGCCTCGTCCCGGCGGTGATCAGTCCTTACGTCGTGGCGACCATCGGGGAGGCGGCGGCCCGCCGCTATTTCCTGACGGCGGAGGCTTTCTCCGCCTGGGAGGCGCAGCGGCTCGGCCTGGTGCACGAGGTCGTCGAGCGCGGCGAGCTGGAGCGCCGTGGCCGCCAGAGCGTCGATGCTCGGCTGCAGGGCGGCCCGACGGCGCAGCGCGCGGCCAAGGATCTGGTCTTTGCCGTCGCCGGGCGCCGCGTCGATGAGACCCTGATCGAGGAAACCGCCGGCCGCATCGCCGAATTGCGGGCGTCCGAGGAAGGCCGCGAGGGCATCGCCGCCTTCCTGGAGAAGCGCAGGCCGGCCTGGCGGGCGGACTAACGGCGATGGCGAGGCCCGACCGCTACTGGCTGCGCGGCCTCATTCTGACCCTGGGGCTGTACGTTCTGGTGTCGGTAGCCATCACAGAGTCTTTCGGCCTGTTCTTCTTCGTCATGCTGGGGGCCCTGGGGCTCAGCGTCACGCTGTTCTATTGGCTGTTTCCGGGCAGCCACTTGACCACCATTGCGCTGGCGAATTTCCTGTCGATCTACGCCTGCCTGTTCACTTTTTTTGTGGAATCGAACTTTGCCCCCGCGTCGCCCTGGGCGGTGAGGATCGCCTTCCTGCTGCCGATCGGCGCCTACTTCGCCGGCGTCGCGCTGCGTCGCGAGTCGATCCACCTGCTGGTGCGGCATGAGGCGGAGAGCCGCGTGCACTATTCGCCACGTCTCTTCATCTGGCTGGTGCCGGTCTTCGCGGTGGGCATCGCCACGTTCCTATTGCCGCACCGCGGCTATACGCCGGAGACCATCAGTATCTTCCTCGTGCTCAGCATGTCGCTGATCGGCGTGCTGGTTTTCGTGGTGAGCCGCGACGTCACCGCCTTCCTGCTGGAGACCGGACTGCTGTTCGAGGAGTTCTTCGATCAGGCCACCGCGCTGCTGGCACCGACGCTTGCCTTCTTTACGTACTACACCTTCGTAATCATCGTATTCGGCTGCATCTACCGTATCGTTGACCATGTGATCCCGGGAGAGCATTTCGTCGTCTTCGGTACCGAGCGCGACATCAGCTTCCTGGAGAGCCTCTATTTCTCCATCATCACGCTCAGTACCGTCGGCTACGGTGACCTGGTGCCGTTGAGTCCTCTGCTCCGCGCGATCGCCTCGCTGCAGATCGTCATCGGCGTCTGGCTGATCATCTTCGGTTTTTCCGAAGTGCTTCGCTATGCGCGCGAGCGCGACTGGCGCGACCAGCGCCGGCACGGCCGTCACTGAGGATCGGGAGACGCCATGCATGGCCCGGCCCATATCGAAGAAGTTCTCGTATTCCTGATCGCGGCGGTCTGTATCGTGCCGCTGTTCCGCTGGTTCAAATCCAGTTCGGTGCTGGGCTACCTCGCGGCTGGCGTGCTGGTCGGCCCGCACGCGCTCGGTCTGATCGAAGACCCGGACAGCGTCCTGCTGCTGGCTGATCTTGGCGTCATCTTCCTGCTGTTTACCATCGGCCTGGAGCTGTCGATCGAGCGCCTGAAGCTGATGCGCCACTACGTCTTCGGCCTGGGCGCGGTGCAGGTTTTCCTGACCGCGGCGCTGATTGGCGCTGCGGTGTTCGCCACCGGCCAGTCGGTCGAAGCGGCGCTGGTGGTCGGCAGCGGCCTGGCGTTGTCGTCGACGGCTTTTGTCATCCAGGTGCTGGTCGAGCGCGGGGAGATGATCACGCGCTATGGCCGTGTCTCTTTCTCGGTGCTGCTGTTCCAGGATCTCGCCATCGTACCGTTGCTGGCGCTGCTGCCGCTGCTCGGGGCCCCGGAGTCCTCCCTGGCCGGGGCGGTCGCCATCGCCGCGGTGAAGGCCATTGCCGTGGTCGCGGCGGCGGTCCTGATCGGACGCCGGGTACTGCGCCCGCTCTACCGAGTGATTGCCGCCGCGCGCCTGCAGGAGCTGTTCGTGGCTGTCACCCTGTTGGTGGTCCTGGGGACAGGTTGGCTGATGGCGCAGGCCGGCATCTCCATGGCGCTGGGTGCCTTCCTGGCCGGCCTGCTGCTGTCGGAGACCGAATACCGCCATCAGGTCGAGGCCGACATCCGGCCCTTTAAGGGGCTGCTGCTGGGGTTGTTCTTCATGGCCATCGGCATGGCGATCGACCTGCCGTTGGTGGCGCGCGAAGTCTGGGTGCTGGCGCTGGCCCTGTTGGCGCTGCTGCTGCTCAAGAGCACATTGATCGTCGGTCTCTGTCTGCTGTTCCGCCTGCCGGCCGACGTCGCTTTCCGGGTCGGCCCGCTGCTGTCGCAGGGCGGGGAGTTCGGCTTCGTTCTGGTCGGCGGCGCCATGCTGAGCGGCCTTCTGGGCGCCGAACTCGGCCAGCTGGGGCTGGCGCTGATCGCACTCTCCATGGCGGCGACGCCGGCGATGGACTGGCTGGGCGGACGGCTGTCGGGCCTCGCGGCACCGAAGCCGACCCTGCGCGTCGAGGCCTTGCAGGAAGAGGCTGGCGCGATCGGCGAGCACGTCATCATTGCCGGTTTCGGCCGCGTCGGCCAGACCGTGGCGCGAGTGCTCGCTGCCTGCGGCGTGCCCTTTGTCGCCCTCGACCTCGACCACGCCCGTGTTGCCCGTGGTCGGGCCGCGGGCCTGCCGCTTTATTATGGCGATGCCAGCCGCGTCGATGTGCTGGAGGCCGCGGGCATTGAGCGGGCCAAGGCGGCGGTGATCACCATAGACCGGGCGCAAGTGGCCAGCCAGGCGGTCGGGGCGCTGCACCAGCGCATGCCCGCTCTGCCGATCTTCGTACGCTCGCACGACATGAGTCATGCCCGCCGCCTGGAGGGCGAGGGCGCTGCCGCGGTGGTGCCGGAGACGGTGGAGGCCAGCCTGCAACTGGGTGGAATTCTCTTGTCCGCCGTCGGGGTCAGTACCGATGATATCACCCGGGTGATGAACGAGTTTCGCGATAACAACTATGCCCACCTGGAGGCTCTGATTGAGTCTTCCGGGGTCGAGGCCGCCGGCGAAGGGCGACCGGCACGCGGAGACGGGAAGAAGTAGGAGAGGGGGAAGTTTGTTCGAAACTGTGCTGATCGCCAATCGGGGAGAGATCGCTCGTCGGGTCATCCGCAGCGCGCGGCGGATGGGCCTGCGTTGCGTCGCGATCTATTCGGAAGCGGACAGCGCGGCCGCCCACGTGGCCGAGGCCGATGCGGCCTATTGCATCGGTCCAGCGCCTGCCGCCGAAAGCTACCTGCGTGCCGAGGCGATCCTGGAAGCGGCCAAGGCCGCCGGCGCCGCGGCGATTCACCCGGGCTACGGCTTCCTTTCCGAGAACGCCGCCTTCGCCGAGGCTTGCGCGGCCGCCGGCATCGCCTTCATCGGTCCGCCCGCCGCGGCGATCCGTGCCATGGGCTCGAAGAGCGAGGCCAAGGCGCTGATGCAGCAGGCCGGCGTGCCGCTGGTGCCGGGCTATCATGGCTTCGAGCAGGCGGCCGAGGCCCTGGTGGCGGAGGCGCACAAGGTCGGCTATCCGCTGATGATCAAGGCTTCGGCGGGCGGCGGCGGCAAGGGCATGCGCGTGGTCCAGCAGCCCGGCGGTTTCCTCGAAGCCCTGCAGGCGGCCCGGCGCGAGGCCAAAGCCTCGTTCGGCGACGAACATGTCCTGCTGGAGCGCTATCTGCCGGCGCCGCGCCACATCGAGATGCAGATCTTTCGCGACGACTTCGGCAACGCGGTGCACTTTTTCGAACGTGACTGCTCCTCGCAACGGCCCCACCATATGGTCTTCTAAGTGGCGCCGGCGCCGGGGCTGGGCGAGGACATCCGCGCCGAGATGAGCGAGGCCGCCCTGCGGGCCGCCGAGACGATCGACTTCCGCGGCGCCGGGACGGTGGAATTTCTGCTCGACGGCGATGGCTTCTATTTCATGGAGATGAACACCCGCCTGCAGGTCGAGCATCCGGGCACCGAGATGATCACCGGTTTTGACCTTGTCGAATGGCAACTGCGGGTGGCGGCCGGCGAGCCGCTGCCGGTGAGCCAGGACGACGTCGTGGCGCGGGGCCACGCCATCGAGGCGCGGCTCTACGCCGAGGACCCGGCGGCGGGTTTCCTGCCCTCGACCGGGCGGCTGCTGCAACTGGCCTTTCCGGAGGATGCCGAGGGCATCCGTATCGACAGCGGCGTCAGGCCCGGCGACAGCGTCTCCATCCACTACGACCCGATGATTGCCAAGGTGATCGCCTGGGGCGCCGACCGCGCGACGGCGCTGAGCCGCCTGCAGCGCGCCCTGGCGCGCACCGAGGTGGCCGGCGTGGTCACCAACATCGGCTTCCTGCAGGCGGTACTCTCCCACACCCGTTTTGCCGCCGGCGTGGTCGACACGGCCTTTATCGATCAGCAGCGCGCCACCCTGGTCGCCGCCGACGAAGACGTGCCGGCCTTTGTGCTGGCCGCCGCGGCCCTGGCGGAGATCGGCTGGCGGCGTGCCGATGCCGAGGCGGCGGCCGTCGCGTCCAGCGACCCCCATTCGCCTTGGCGGCTGACCAACGGCTGGCGGCTCAATGCCGAAACCCATAGCGACCTGACGTTCCTCAACGGCGAGGAGGCGCTGGAGGTGAAGGTCTTCTATGGCCGCGAGGGCCTCCGCCTGGCGCTTCCGGACGGCGAGGTTTCGGCCGCCGCCGAGCTGGCGGCCGACGGCAGCCTGGCCCTGCGGCTCGGCGACGTCAGCTTCTCCGCCAGGGTGCTGCGCCAGGGGCTGGAGCGCTGGGTGATCGTCGAGGGGGCGAGCTACCTGCTCACCCTGGAGGACGTGCTGCGCGGCGTCGCCAGCGAGGCCGGCGCCAGCGGGCGCATCGTTGCGCCGATGCCTGGCAAGGTCACCGCCGTGCTTGTGGAAGAAGGCGAGGCGGTGGAAGCGGGCGTGCCGCTGTTGCGTCTGGAGGCGATGAAGATGGAGCACACCCTGACGGCGCCCCACGGCGGCATTGTCGAGCTGCTGAACTGCGTCGCCGGCGACATGGTGGAGGAGGGCGCCGAACTGGCCGTGGTCTCCAACGATGACGAATAGCGGGACGGGTGACGGGCTGGAAGTCGCCGCCGTGAGGCTCTAGCCTGGATCCGGTCAAAACGTTTCGAGAGAAAAGGGGCGGGCGACCTCATGGCGCTGCCGAAGTCGGTCGAGATTGTCGAAGTGGGGCCGCGCGACGGCCTGCAGAACGAGCCGCAGAGCCTGCCGGCGGCCGTGAAGGCGGCGCTCATCGAGCGCCTGGCCGAGGCCGGCTGCCGGGGCATCGAGGCCGGGGCCTTCGTCTCGCCCAAGTGGGTGCCGCAGATGGCCGATACCGCCGCGGTGTTGTCGGCGCTGCCGCGCCGGCCGGGGGTGCGTTACCCGGTGCTGGTCCCGAACCTCCAGGGGCTGGAGCGCGCGCTGGCCGCCGGGGTGGCGGAGATCGCCGTCTTCGGCGCCGCTTCGGAAACCTTCACCCAGCGCAACATAAACTGCTCCATCGCCGAAAGCCTTGAACGCTTCGCGCCGGTCTGCGAGCAGGCGATCGCCGCGGGGCTGCGCGTGCGCGGCTATGTCTCCTGCGTGCTCGGCTGCCCCTACGAGGGCGCCGTGCCGGTGGCCAGGGTGGCGGAAGTGGCGGCAGCCCTCGACACTCTGGGCTGCGCCGAGATCTCCCTGGGCGACACCATCGGCGTCGGCACGCCGCTGCAGGCCCAGGCCATGCTGCAGGCGGTCGCCGAGCGGGTGCCGCTGGAGCGTCTGGCGGTGCATTTCCACGACACCTATGGCCAGGCGCTGGCCAACATCCTGGCCTGCCTGGAACTGGGTGTGGCGACGGTCGATTCGGCGGTCGCCGGGCTCGGCGGCTGTCCTTATGCCAAGGGCGCTTCGGGCAACGTCGCCACCGAGGACGTGGTCTATATGCTGAACGGCCTCGGCATCGAAACCGGCATCGACCTCGACCGTCTGGCCGCTGCCGGTGCCTACATCTGCGCCGAACTGGGCCGGCCGCCGTCGTCCAAGGTGGCCCTTGCCCTGGCCGGGCGCGCTGCCTAGGTCTGCGGGTTAGCGAGAAGGGAGACGAAGGGCAGGCGATGACGTTGCATCTGCGCAAACTCTGTGTCGGCGTCGAAAGCGTCGAACAGCTTCAGGACTATCAGGCGTGCCGCCTGAAGCGTGGCGAAAGCCTGCGCCATGACACCCGCATGATGCCCAGGCAGCGTGACGAGATCCTGGATGGCGGTTCGCTTTATTGGGTGATCAAAGGGACGATTCTGGTGCGCCAGCCGATCGTCGACATTACCCAGGAAACCGACGCCGAGGGGCGCGGCTTCGCCCGCCTGCATCTGGGCCCGGAACTGGTGCGGGTGGTCCCCCGCGCTCACCGCCCGTTTCAGGGCTGGCGCTACCTCAAATCTGCCGACGCGCCGCCCGACCTGGCCGCAGGAGGGGGCCGGGCAGACGATCTGCCCCCTGTCCTCGAGGCCGAATTGCGGGCTTTGGGGATCCTGTAACGCAGGCTCACGGCGGGCTAGGGGCGGGGCCAGCGAAAAATCTACGTCGGCGGCAAATTTGGGTGTTTACAGCCCGCCGGAGACCCCCTATACACCCCCTCGCTGACGACGCGAACGGGGGTTCCAAGCCCTGGGGCCGGCGCCAGCTTCTAACGGTCCGGTTTTCCACAGCTTCAGGCGTTGAAAGTCCGGTCCAAACTCAGTATATTGTTTGCCCTTATCTCGGCTTCTTCGTGAGTTGTTGAGGCGGGCAAATTGCTCGGCGGAATTCGTTTGCGCGGATCCAGCTCGAGCCGGCTGTTTGACATTGTTGATTTGGAAGGGATACGCGGGCGGCGGGTCTGGCTTTTATGGCTATGACTTTAGGTCCTGGTGCTAGGCATTGGGGCCTTTTGGTTGACCGCGTATTAGACGGATCTGGTTGCTGTTATGCCGGG